>JAURPG010000135.1 GCA_030835405.1 Gammaproteobacteria bacterium
GAAAGATCACAACATAAAAACCGTGCCAGGGCCATGTCTCTTTTGAAGGCCAAGCTGCTTAATCAAGAGCGTACCAAGCAGGCGGAAGATATCGCAGAGAACCGTCGTAGCCTGGTGGGTTCAGGTGACCGATCGGAACGAATACGAACCTATAACTTTCCTCAAGGACGGGTGACAGATCACCGGATTAATCTAACCTTATATAAGCTGGATGAGTTTCTGGAAGGCGACATGGACATGATAATTGAGTCCCTGATAAATGAATACCAGGCGGATCAATTAGCAGCCCTGGCAGAAGAGGGTAGTTAATGGCACAACAAATTACACTCAAACAAGCCATTCATGATGGTGTTACTCAACTAATCGATTCAGAATCTGCGAAACTCGATAGTGAATTATTGCTTGGCTGGGCCATCAACCAGTCCCGGGAATATCTCTATACACATCCTGAATATGTCCTAAAAATTTCAGAGCTTTGTGATTACAATTCACTATTGAGTAAACGTGCCGCGGGGCTTCCAATTGCCTACCTGACCGGCACAAGGGAATTCTGGTCCAGAACGTTTAACGTGAGCCGGTACACATTGATCCCAAGGCCGGAAACCGAATGTCTGGTGGAAGCAGTGATAAACATTACCGGGGCAGACCAGGCCTGCCATATTCTGGACCTAGGAACCGGCTCTGGCGCTATTGCCGTTGTTCTGGCAAAGGAAAGACCCGCATCACACATCACCGCAACGGATATTTGTCCAAATGCCCTGAGTATCGCCGGTGAGAATGCCCGGGATCATTATGCAGATAACATTAGTTTCATTCAGTCTGACTGGTTCGATGAACTAACACATCGCCAATATGATGTAATCGTGTCAAATCCGCCTTATGTAGAATCAACCAGCAAAGAATTTATCTATGGCGATATTCGTCATGAACCGAGACTGGCACTGGATGGAGGTAATCGCGGTTTGGATGCCTATATCAGGATCATCCCGCGATCTACCAGATATTTAAAACCCGGCGGTTTCCTGATGCTGGAACATGGATATTCACAGGGTAAGAATATACGAAATTATCTTACCGAGCATGGCTTTAAAGAGATACAGACCTTAACTGACTACGCGGGGAATGAGAGAGTTAGTATCGGAAAGGTGGCTGGTTGATGACAAACAAGGTCTATAGCAGAGGAAGAATGATCATGTTCCCGGACACGATTACCAACTTTCAATTCGACTCAATCCATGAAGAGCTGGTAAAGCTTGAACATTTAATTGAATATGAAATGACGGACGAACACCTGTTAGTGAAATATAACCTTAAACAAATATCATTTAATGATATCTGGCTTATTGTTAGCAAAATAATGCTACAAAACCAGTACCCGGCTTTCACCTGGTGGAAATATAATGTTTTGTCCCGGCTGGAGGCCAATGAGAAGGATCACTTGCTCAATCGTTTCGGCTGGTATGAATATATTGCAGACATTTTTGTCCATCAGCATGAAAAAAACCAGACTGATACCAATGATAATTTACAGCAACATTATGCCAATAACGAAGGCAACAAAGATGTATAAGCATCGTGGCCATAAATGAAAGACGATGACCTAATCCGTTACAGTCGGCAAATAATGTTGCCGGAGATCGATGCCGGTGGGCAGTTGAAACTGGCAAATGCGAAAGTTGTGATTTTCGGTCTCGGTGGACTTGGATCGTCTGCGTCCATTTATCTTGCTGCGGCCGGCGTAGGGCACCTCGTTTTGAATGATTTTGATAAAGTCGACCTGTCAAATTTGCAACGACAGATCCTGCATTCAACGGATGATATAGGTAAACTCAAAACAGAATCAGCCCGGGACCATCTGTTATCATTGAATCCAGAGATAACATTGTCCCTGATAGATACCAGGCTGGAAGCATCAGAACTGGAAGAGGTCATAACAGATGCCGATGTAGTGCTTGACGCCACGGATAATTTCACCTCGCGCTTTTTGATTAACCAGGCCTGTGTCAGTGCACGCGTGCCACTGGTCTCAGGTGCCGCTATCCGTTTTGAGGCCCAGGTAAGTGTGTTTGATCCAAGGGACAAAACTTCACCCTGCTATCGTTGTCTTTACGGGGAGGGAGAAAATACTGATGAGACCTGTACTGCCAATGGCGTTATTTCGCCGCTACTGGGGATAATTGGCAGTATCCAGGCCATTGAAACCATGAAACTGATTATGGGGATTGGTCAAACCTTGACCGGAAAGTTGCTGTTATTTGATGCCATGAACATGGAATGGCACCAGGCCAATTTGCCAAAAGACCCTCGGTGCCCGGTCTGCGGTGATCAATAGGTGAAAGACAGGCTTAGGGATCCAAAATCATGCCCACCAGGCTCCCCATCAAATTCTTTTGTCCTGATCACATGGGCATACGACAGTTTAAAATTACTGTAAACCGCGCTGATACCCAACACCAGATCCGCTACCAGTAACTTTTTATCAACATTGTGACTATTGCGAAAGGTATTGCCGTCCAGGAAGATGTCTCGTAATACAAACCTGGCTGTGGTCGCCGCAAACAAGTGGGCACTGAAGGAACGATAGTCATCCCGGTAACGAACGTCGTTGGTGTCAACCGGCGCATTAGTATCACCCCCCGGTCTGATCAGTGCGGATCCAAAATCAGCCGGCAGATCCCAACCGGCCCTTATCTCAAAACCACCATTGACATAGGTACTGATATTCCCCAGAGTCCCCCCGGCATGGAGGATTGCATCAGCACCCCATCGACCGCTGAATTTCAGGTGTGGTACTAACCGGTACTTACGATCATATACCATCACCAACCCGGGTTCGGTCTTTATCTGGTTGGCCCACCCATTGGCCCTGGGAATACCTCTGACGGAATGCACCAGGTCCTGTGCCTGCTTGGCCAGCGACCACTTTCCGGTAAACCCGGCCTGTATTTCAAAACTGTCCAGGAGCCGATAGTTCTTACTATGAAATGCCATACTGCCATATAACCAGCCAGCATACGGCCGCTCGGTAATGATGAGTTCACTGGTTGCTGTATCATTTGGGGTATACATCATCTGACCGATAGAAAAGGCGAAGTTGCCCTGCCTGGTTTCGTCATCATGATATGGAAGAAGGGAAAACATGTCCCGGGCAATGTCCTGAAAGGTGCCGGGTTGTTGCATCCAGTTAAGCTCTTCGAACCAGTCAAGCTCCGGTGAGATCCAGTTGAGCTTTATTCCATTGGTATATAACCTGTCTGTACTGTTAAACAGATCATTTTCAAACCGCATCGTAAATGTCCAAGATTCTGATGGTGGCTCCTGTGCGATTATTGCCGAGGGGAAAAACCACAGGCCCAGACAAAACAAAAAATGTTTAACGTTCAAATCCACAGAACGATAGTCAGAAGAATATCACCAACGCCCAAATAACAATGACATTGACCAGGGAAATAAAAACTGCCGCTGAGCCCGCATCTTTTGCATAGCGGGATAACTCGTGTTTTTCGCCACCAAATCGATCGATTGCTGCCTCAACACTGGTGTTTAATAATTCGACGATTAATACAATAAACAGTACAACTGTTAATAGTGCCTTTTCCAGCCCGGTTTCACCCAGGTACAAGCCAATCGGGAAAAGTATAACGGCAAGAAATAATTCCTGCCGAAATGCAGCCTCGTTGTTAAACGTTAATTTAAGACCGCTAAAAGAATAAAAGGTCGCCTTGATGATCCTTTCCAGACCCTTGGGCCCTTGCGCAGACATAGACAGGTTTCCCGGAGATTATGAAGAGCCGTTATTATTGCGTGAGAAAAACAGTTTTCCAAGTAAAGATAGCAAAATTTTTGGATGGAGCATCACTTAGTTTTCTTCTTCATCAATCAGCTTTTGTAATTCCCGTTTCTTATACCATGCCATCCATCCCGAAATAGACAATACCAGAAACAAGACTACAGCCAGATCCACTATGATTACACCCACTGTCCCGAGGATACGGCCACTATGAACATCCAGTATAACCCTTTCCAGTGGCAATCCTTCTCCAATATATGATTTGAGGATGCTGTCCAACGCATCGTCCGATAATTGAGCTTGTTCTGACCAACTGACGCCCGTTTGTAATGTGTCTGTCCATGTTGTCATGTTAATGTCTGTGCGTTTCATGAAACCGTCGGCATTGACAATGATACTGTTATTACTTTTTCCAATAGCGGAGATTTTCGCAGGCACACCGTGTAACTGGTCCAGGGTTTCAATAACCTCACCTTCATCTGTTAACAGCATTATTGAAGATGTGAATCCGGCAAGATAAATCCCTTCGATATATATACCGCCTATTAATTTATCCTCGTGTCTGGCCGACTGTAATTCATTAAAATAAATTCGATCGTCCAGCTGGGTGATATAATTTTTATTTACCTGGTATGTCACCGGGTCAGTGTCCGGGGCTATATCGTATATTGCCAATACGCTTTCGCTCTCAATGTAAGACTCCGCCAGATCCAGGTCCTCTGTGTGCATTAACAATATTCCCGTAACAGAAAGCAATACAATAAAAATCGTTGCCACCATGCCAATAATTTTGTGGGCGGAAACTATGGCATTTAGTTTCATTGACTGACCTGTTGGTGAAAATAAAGCGCTAGGATCGTCAGACGCGTGACTGCTCTCACAGACAATGTTGCGCCGGAAATTCCGTCAATACCGTTTTCCAGTTCGTTGTTATCTACCAGGGTGGCTTCAGAAAATTGATCGGTAAAAAATGGATAGCGGACTTCCCAGCCTCTCGACTCCCTGAATATCAGTATCCTGACTGTTTCGATTTTATTGTCATTAACGACAATGCCAACAGTGATAGGCAAGGATTTTCCTATCTCTTCAAGTATCCAGGCGGTTCTGTTTTCTTTCCGCCAATAGGAGACACGTAATACGCCAAGGTCATGATCCAGTACAGAACGAACTTTGTCCCTCACCTCGCCCTTAATCCATAGCTTCTCCACTTGCGGGATATTGTTGTTAAAGACTTCATTGAGAAAGTCCTCAGGCTCCTGGTAAGTCCCTCTTGCAGCGGGATAGATTGCATAAATGCATAAACTGATAAACAACAAGTAATTTACGTTTCTTTTCATAAATAAAAAATGGGGGCAATCTATTGCAGCCGTTATCTTACCCTGAGGCCTTCATTAATTAGAACTGGTAACCCATTACGAGATTAAAACCATCCAGGGTGCGGTCAACCACACCATCTGCATTCTCCCATTGAACATCGAATTTAAAAACAACGGTATCATGAGGCCACCAGTTTACCCCTGTGGTAATTTGTTCAAATTCTTCAAACCGGTGCGCGCCAGTTACACGATTTCTTTCATCCCACTGGGTATACCTGGCAAATATACCCAGACTTCCCCAATCGGTCCCTGAAAGATTAAACCGATAAGATGGTTCGATATACCAACCCTCCAGGGTTTCTGCATTGAATAAAGCCGTGTTTAATGCCGAGTCATCACCATAATCCCAACGGGCATACAATGCTCTCAACCCTAAACCGCTATTGTGTTGCCAGATTAGATGTGTCTCTAGTAGTGTCGCATCGATATCGATATTGTCAGCGGTTCCCGTGATATCCGATTGATACTGGCCAGATACACTCAATTCCAGCCCGGGGATACCGGTATAACGAACCCTGCCCGTTGAGGCAAATGCGAGGTTATCGGCATTCGCCACTTTTAACCTCCCACTTCGTGGACGTAACGCAGAACCACCCCCGGTTGGCATCGATAGCCCACTGTGAATTATGGCATCGTAATTCCAGCCAGGTGCAATCTCCCCATACATACCAAGCCCCGCCTCCCACCAGGTGGCAGGAATTATTTCCGATTCAACTTTGTTTCTTTCCACGCCAAAAAAGGTATCGGGTTCATGGGTCGGGTTTATAATACCGATAGGGAGAATATCCAGACCGGCCCTGAGGTGATGCCTGTCATTCAGGTCCAACTCTACCCACGCCTGTTCCAGCTCAACCTCTCCTGGGGCACCATCACCCGCCAGGGAATGTTCTACTTCTAACTCTGAAAAAAACCGTATCCTGTCAGTAAACTCATGTCCTACAAATAATACAAACCTATGGAAATCCGTTCTATCAAGGTCATCTACACCATCTGCAAGTTCATTATCACTCAGGTTGTTATAGTGTAGTTCACCATATCCACCAATTGATGTATCACGCAGTGCATTGGACCCTCGGGTAACATCAACAGAGACCTGCTCGACAACATTAGCTGTTAATTCCACGGCCTCGGTATTCTCCGCCGCCAGTTTTTCTGTCTCATCCAATCTTGCTTTTAATTCCTCTATGGTGCGCTGTTGTTGCTGGATCACTTCCCACATCTGTTCCGGCGTTGGTGCTTGTGCAACGACCATAGACGATGTGACCAAACCTACTAGACCAACAACTGCGAATCTGGATAGCATTGAAACGTTAACCACTGAATTTCTCCTATAATCAAAATGGGGACATTACATAATGGTAATAACAATGAGAATCATTATCATTTGCAAATATGAATATTCACTTCTATTTATCTCGTATTATTCGTTTCTAAGCGTGGATATTGTGTGATATGCAGGATATCACCACAATTGATGAAGACTTTATTAGATTTTATGCCGCTTCTGAAGGCTGTGCTTGTTTTACCAGGTCTCGAACACTCTCCAGGCACGAACCACAGGATTCGGTCACCTTTAGTTGCTCTTTTAATTGCCGGACAGTTGTGGCGCCTTCCGCTATGGCCTCTAGGATATCCTTATCGGTAACCGCCCTACACACACATACATACATTGTTCGGTTAATCCTTCCAAAAATTGTTATTAGCAATCCTAGTACAAATGAGAATTATTTACAAATATAAAATAAATGTCCTTAACTATCTGTTTTCTATAGATTTTATTTCAAGCCGCTTTGCAGATAGTTTTCCTCACCCAGTTTTTCTATGAGACTTAACTGGGTCTCAAGAAAATCAATATGCTCTTCTTCACTTTGCAGGATAGATTCAAATAACTCCCTGGAAATAAAATCCTTTACGGACTCACTATATTCGATGGCTTCACGTAGTTCCGGAGCGGCGATTAATTCTAACTTCAGATCACACTCCAGTATTTCTTTGACATTCTCTCCAATCATTAATTTTCCCAGCTCCTGTAAATTTGGTAACCCCTCAAGAAACAGGATGCGTTCAATTAATTGATCAGCGTGCTTCATTTCATCTACTGATTCCTGATATTCCATTTCACCAAGACCTGCCAGTCCCCAGTCTTTTAGCATTTTGGAATGCAAAAAATACTGGTTAATAGCGGTCAATTCATTCTTCAATACTTTGTTGAGGTAATCTATTACCTTATCATCGCCTTTCATATGTTCTCTCCATTGATATATCAGGACAGGCTAAAGAATAACGGATTACACAGGGTGTTAAAAGGACAACTTTTCAAAAGCTTATGAGAATAATTATCATTTTTAATATAAAATTTTAACCAGCTAGTCATTAACAAATTACACTCACCTGAGCTGGAGGTGACAAATGGACGTTTCAACATTTATTTTTTTTGGTGTCATTGCAGTTACTGCTATTTACGCCATTACCCTGTACAACAATCTGGTTGCTATAAAGCATAATGTCGATAAGGCCTGGTCTAATATTGATGTCTTACTAAAGCAGCGACACGATGAGTTACCAAAGCTGGTCGAGACCTGTAAGCAATATATGGGTTATGAACAGGAAACACTGGAGAAAGTTATGCAGGCGAGGTCAGCAGTTTCATCAGCCAGGGAAAAAGGAGACATGGGGGCCCTTGGTCCTGCTGAAACGCAACTACGCATGGGCCTTGGATCTTTGTTTGCCGTTGCCGAAGCCTACCCCGATCTCAAGGCCAACCAGAATTTCCAACATTTACAATCCAGGATCTCGGGCCTGGAAGATGCTATCGCTGACCGGCGAGAGTTTTACAATGAAAGTGTTAATACCAATAACATTAGAATTGAACAGTTCCCGGACGTCATTCTCGCCAGGACGTTTAATTTTAAAGAGCATGACTTGCTGGAGTTTTCAGAAGAAGAAACCAAAGACGTCAATATAAAATCTCTATTCGCCTGATTACAGTAAACGATGGATTCACTGGCAGAGTGGGCTCGATACAGTGTGCCAGATGATTTCTGGCCAATCGCAACTGCATTGATCGCATTAACTGTTGCTGGTTTCTTTGGTGCCTTCTATTTCTTTCATCGTATGCGGGTTTTGGCAGACATCCCAACATCAAAAATAAGATCTGCTGCTCAGGGCTACCTTGAATTGATCGGCCATGGCGAATTAATGGAGGGACCACAAATAATTGCCCCACTTACCGGCAAGGTTTGCACCTGGTATCAATATATGATCCAGGAACGCAGGCGGTCCAGACGAAAGAATCACTGGGTCACTGTTGAAAAGGGTATTAGCGATGAATTGTTTCTGATCATTGATGAAACCGGAAAATGTGTGATTGACCCGGAAGGCGCCAGTGTGGTCCCCAGTGCATCAGACACCTGGTATGGTTCTTCTCCAAGACCCGGTAAATCCACATCAGGGAATTTTCTTATGGGGAAACGTTATCGTTATATTGAGAAGCGTATGCACCCCGGGGAACCCCTGTATGCCATAGGACTGTTTCAGAGCGTCGGCGGAGCAAGTGGAGAGTTTAATGCAAATGCTGAAGTAGTCGATATACTGAAAGAGTGGAAGAATGATAGTGAATACTTACTTAAAAATTTTGATGCCAACCGAGATGGGCAAATCGATATGCATGAATGGGAAAAAGTTCGCAAAGCCGCTCTGGCCAAGGTCATGGAGAGTCATAAAGAAATGAAGACCGCGCCGGCTGTTAATATGCTATCCAGGACCCATGATAAGCGGCGACCATTTATACTCTCTTTTGTTCCGCAGGAAGACCTCATCAAACGCTACCGTTTGTTCAGTTATGGCCTGATTAGCATGTTCTTTATTTGTGGCACATTTGTTACCTGGATAATTAACCTCAGGCTGAATGCCTGATAACGAGAAAAAAATGATTCAACAAGCAAACCTCCCCTACTTCACAACCATTGACCAGACCAGTATCAGTTCTGACCTGGATGCAATTTTGCAAGCAAACCGCACAGGGATTAACCGATTGTTAGAAGATGGCCTGGATTACTCATGGGACAACCTGATCGTGCCATTAGAAGAAATGGACGACAACTTGAGCAAGTTCTGGTCACCAATACGGCATTTGAAATCCGTGGCCGACAATGAGCTATTGCGAAAGGCCTACAATGAATGTTTGCAAAAGATAACCGAATACTACACAGATCTGATGCAGGATGAACGACTGTTTCATGCATATGAAAAAATACGCAACAGTGCAGAATATGATGACCTGGGACATGCCAGACAAAAAGTAATTGATGACAACCTCAGAGAATTCAGACTGTCAGGTGTCGGGTTGGACCAATCCCAAAAAACTGAATATAAAAATATTGTACAGGCATTAACCAAGGCTGAATCGAGGTTTGAAGAAAACGTACTTGATGCCACACAATCGTGGAGCAAAAACATAACTGACCAGGCATTGCTGCAGGGCTTACCTGATTCGGTAATACAACTGGCGAAAAAAAATGCCGACGATAGAGAAGTTGATGGCTGGGTCATCACCCTGGACTTTCCATCATACTACCCGGTTATGCAGTATGCCGATAACGCCCAACTCAGACATGAAGTATATGAAGCCTATGTGACCCGTGCATCAAGCTTTGGCTCTGGAAATCATGAGTTTGATAATTCAAAACACATGAGTGAAATAATGGAACTACGTAAGCAAAAGGCCAGGCTGCTGGGGTTTAGTAACTACGCTGAATATTCTCTGGCGAGAAAGATGGCAAAAACGCCGGCGGAAGTCCTTTCATTTCTGGATGAGTTACGCAGTCACTCTGTGTCTGTAGCCAGGGGCGAATATTCCGACCTGGAGGACTTTGCCAAAGAACATTATCAGCATCATAAACTGGAACCTTGGGATGTGGCTTATTTTTCAGAAAAACTAAAACATCACAAGTTTGATTTTACCCAGGAGGATGTTCGACCGTACTTTCCGGTTGATTCAGTGCTAAAGGGATTATTCACCATCGTCAAAAAACTTTACGGCCTTGAGATACAAAACATGCCCGACATTGATGTCTGGCACCCCGACGTGAGTTTTTATGCCATCAGTGATTCTGACGGAAATCAACGGGGCGGATTTTATCTCGATTTATTTGCGCGTAAAAGTAAGCGGGGTGGGGCATGGATGGACGAATGTATCATTAGGAAAAACCTGTCTGGCAAACTGCAACAGCCCGTAGCATATTTATGCTGTAACTTCTCACCACCAGTCAATGACAAGCCGTCCCTGCTGACCCATGATGAAGTAACGACCCTTTTCCATGAATTTGGCCATGGTCTTCATCATATGCTGACATTAGTAGACTTCCCACCCGTGGCAGGCATTAATGGCGTGCCCTGGGACGCTGTTGAGCTACCCAGCCAGTTTATGGAGAACTGGTGTTGGGAAAGGGAATCCCTGGATTTGATCGGCAGACACTATGAAACTGGTGATCCCTTGCCGGAAGGCTTATTTGATAAAATGCTGAAGGCAAAAAACTTTCAAAGTGCGATGCAAATGGTTCGCCAACTTGAATTCTCAACTTTTGATTTTAGGCTGCATTTTGAGGATTCAGATTATTCATCTGAATCTATACAGCATCTTTTGGACGATGTCAGACGTGAAACGGCCGTTATCATCCCGCCTGAATATAATCGCTTTCAGAACAGTTTCACGCATATTTTTTCCGGTGGATACGCCGCAGGGTATTATAGTTATAAGTGGGCGGAAGTATTATCAGCTGATGCCTTTTCCAAGTTTGAAGAAAATGGTATTTTTGATCACGATACCGGCAGGCAATTTTTAACAACTATACTGGAACAGGGTGGTTCCCGGGATGCATATGAACTGTTTGTGGAGTTTCGCGGCAGAGACCCCAGCATTATACCCTTACTAAGGCATGCTGGCATTGAGACACAACCACAAAATCATTAATGAATAAATATCTCACAATTATAATTTTTCTGTTTGTTAACATCGCGGCACAGGCTCAGCTGCAAACCGACCAAACTCAGACGGTATATATTACCGACCAGATACTGGTGGGGCTACATGTGGAAAAAAGCCTGCAAAGCCCCATCATTAAACTCATACCATCGGGGTCAGTCCTTGAGCTGGTCAAACAGGAAGCAGAGCTGTCTTTTGTTCGAGACAGCACGGGCACTGGTGGCTGGGTAGACACCAGTTATATCTCCGAGTTCAGTTCTGCCGAGCCCAGGATACAGGATGCAGAGGCAAGAATTCGCAGCCTGGAAACATCATTAAATAATGCCCGGCTGGGACAAACCTCTGAAGAGATAGATAACCTCATGCAGCAAATTCAAGATCAATCATCCGTCATTGAACAATTATCTACTGAAAATCAGTCACTCAACCAACAGCTCAATGTAAGTAATGCAGATTCACTATACGAAAAAATAGAACTCCTGTCTGAACAAAACACACAACTGGAATCGCAACTGGCAAACATTCTTGAAACCGCATCGGACCCTGTGGACATTGAATCAACTGAGAGCCTGCTCACTGTAAAAAATATCCTGATCTTTTCAGGCATCATGTTACTCATTGGAATAGGTCTGGGAATATATTTAATGGATCTTGTCAACCGCAGGCGTCATGGTGGATTCAGGATCTAGTATTACCGAAGAGAGTTTAAATGTTTAAGATCGCATCCTGGAATGTCAATTCCCTAAGAGTCAGATTGCCCCACGTGCTGGATTGGTTGAATACAGCGCAGCCGGATGTTCTGGCATTACAGGAAACCAAAGTAACCGATGAAGATTTTCCGATCATGGATTTTCAGGAGATTGGATATCATGCAGTTTTTTCAGGCCAAAAAACCTACAACGGTGTGGCGACAATTAGCAAATCACCATCATCTACGGTTTCCACGAAATTACCAGGTCTTGATGATCCACAAAAAAGAGTCCTGGCCACTAACCATGACGACATACTGGTATTGAACCTGTATGTACCCAATGGAAATGCGGTGGGAACAGAGAAATATGAATATAAACTGGACTGGCTATCACATCTTATCGACTATACTCGTTCACTGGTAACTGAATATCCCAATTGCATTCTGTTAGGAGACTTTAATATCGCCCCGACGGATGATGATGTTCATGACCCCGCAGAATGGGAAGGTAAGATTCTCTGTAGCGAAAAAGAACGGGCCGCGTTTAATGACCTGATTCTAACCGGTCTAACAGATTGTTTCCGACTATTTTCAGGGCATACCGTCAATTATTCCTGGTGGGATTATCGCACTGCGGCCTTTCGCCGTAACCGGGGCTTGAGAATCGACCATATACTGGCCACAAGTACCCTATCAAGCGGGTGTAAGAAGTGCTGGATTGATATTGATCCCAGGAGACTGGAAAGACCCTCTGATCATACCCCGGTGGTTGCTGAATTTACCTGAAAAAACCGTCAATTGACCTATATCAGGCCATTGGATCGTTGCATAAGCGACATTTATCAAATAAACTTCCCGCCCCTGATTAGTCGTTTAAATGTTTATTACCCAGAGTAGATAATAATGAAAGCAGAAATACATCCTGAATATCAAGACATTAAGGTAACATGCAGCTGCGGAAGTACCTTTGAGACAAAATCAACCTATGAAGAAAAGGACATGCATATTGAGGTCTGCTCAGAGTGTCACCCCTTTTACACAGGTAAACAGAAGATCCTGGATTCTGCGGGCAGGGTAGACAAATTCAGACGTAAATACGGCCAATCGTAATGATAGGGATTATCGTGATTCATTTAAAAAAACGCCTGTAGAAGGCGTTTTTTTTTGCCTGAATGGGCCAAATCCAGACTCTTGTAAAGCATGAATTTTATATTATCTCACCGGAGCCACATTATTAGTAAGTATTCACTAATTATCAAATTGAACCAAATGTTTAAAAAAATTATCTTAAATTAAACGGATGTGTTGCCAGGTATAGAATTCGAACCAGTAACGCAAAACCACTCATGGATATGGCAAAATAGGGTCAGGCAAGATAATCCAGAAGATGCTACGTTGCTCACAACACTTCGGGGAGATGACATCATTGCCAGGCACTCAATAATACAGCGGGAACAGAACATGAAAATTTTAAAATTACTTCTACTCCTTCAACTGGCCTTTGTATACGGGTGTGCAACAAACCCGGCCACGGGCGAATCCGACTTCATGACAATGTCGGAACAGGAAGAACTGGAGATCGGCAAACAGGCGCACCAGCAGATCCTGCAACAATACAGTGTATATAACGACCTTGAACTGCAAAATTATGTTCAATATGTCGGGAACAAGGTCGCTAAAAATAGTCATCGTCCAGAACTTGATTATACCTTTACCGTACTCGATAGCCCGGAGGTTAATGCCTTTGCTCTGCCTGGGGGATATATTTATATTACCCGCGGTCTGATGGCCTACTTAAATACCGAGGCTGAACTGGCGGCAGTGCTGGGTCACGAGGTAGGCCATGTCACCGCTCGTCATGCGGCAAGACAGCAATCTGCATCACAATTAACGGGACTGGGTGCTGCAATTGGCACGATTATCGGCGAGGCATTTATTCCAGGTATCAGTTCCGTGGGTGGCCAGCAGCTTGTGGGACTGGCAGGAACAGCATTATTGAGGGGTTATGGCAGGGACCATGAGCTCGAAGCGGATCGCCTGGGGGCTGAGTACCTGGCTAAAAGTGGATACAACCCCGATGCCATGCTGGACGTAATTGGTGTATTGAAAAACCAGGAACTGTTTGAGCTTCGTCTTGCCCGTGCGCAAGGCAGACAACCCCGTGTTTATCATGGGGTCTTTTCAACTCACCCATCCAGCGATACCCGGCTTCAGGAAGTGGTGGGTTATGCACATAACATCAGGGATGCGGCTTCAGGTTCAACGTTTATTGGCAGGACCGAGTATCTTCAAAGGGTAGACGGTATGGTTTACGGCGAAAGTACCGATAATGGACTGGTAAGGGGAAGAGACTTTTACCATGGCAATATGGGTTTTTCCATGCGCTTTCCTGAGCGTTGGCCAATACAGAACCTGCCTGACAGGCTTGTGGCGTCAGCGCCGGGTGGACTCGCTATGATACAGGTGATGGTCCAGCCTGCTGACCCCAGACTATCACCAAAAGATTATATGAATCAGCGCATGGGCATTGATACCAGCAACAGAAACGGTCAGGCATTGACGATAAATGGCCTGCCTGCCTATGCCACCACTGCTGTCCTGGACACCAATGCCGGCAGAAGGCTGGCAAGGGTTTCGGTGATATATCTTGGCAATATGGCATTCATTATTGCTGGACACACCCGCGATGCCAATGGCTTGAACCGCTACGACAACCCGTTTCTGTCCACAATCAGGAGCTTTAGACCATTGTCTAATCAGGAAAGGCAGGTTGCGAATCTCACGAATCGAATTAAGCTGGTGAGGGCCCGCGATGGCGAGAACTTTGATAATCTGGGCTCAGCTTCCCCACTAGACAAATTTCCAGAAGAACAACTGCGTCTGATCAATGATCAATACCCTTCTGGTGATATAGAAAGTGGCCAACTATTTAAAGTCATACAATCTAATTAGCCTGATTTGAAATGATTTCTTAGGGTGCTATTTTTTTGCCTGGTTATGCCGGGCGTTATGGATCTGAAAGCACCTTAGTTAGCATCGATCATTAATGTTATTTCTAATCATAAATACTTAACTAGTTGCAGCTATTGGATTTCATACTTTATCCACAATTTCTGTGGATATCTGTGTGGAAAGTTTGCGAACATCCGGCCAAGATGGGCGTTTTTATTAGCTTTGTGACAAATTTGTTAAAATTTATACAGCATATATATTTTCTTTTATTTTCAATATTTTACACCAGCTTTCAAGCGTTTCAGACGCATGGCCGCAGGAAGTTAATGACATTTTATCGATTGACAGGATTTTCTGTGCATAAAAGCTCCCTATAAATAAGCCCATTGAACCTTTTACTACCACGGGTGTCATAAGAGTTACCCCAAGGTATCCTGATTTCACCTATAAATCAGGACACGCCCGAAACCCCAATCGGGCACATTTGGCCCCGGTCCGGCATTCTTCCCCTATTTTGACCGGGGCCACGTTTTTTTTATCCCATCAGCCAGGTATTCAGCCTGAAAACAGCCTCTTCTATACCGGTCTTCTTTAATACTGAAAATAACTGCATACTCACATGAGTTTCATCAACCTGCTTCTTAATGTCCTGTAAAGCCTTCTTTTGACGGCTAAACGGCAGCTTGTCGGCCTTATTTAAAATAAGATGAACTGGCAAGCCGGCCCTTTCACTCCAATCAATCATCTCCAGGTCACCTGCTTTTAGTGGCCGCCTTATGTCTATGATGAGGATTATCCCGGCAAGAGATGATCGCTCCATAAAATAATCGTTTAACATCTCACCCCATTGTCTTTTAGTGGCTGTATCCACCCTGGCAAATCCATAACCAGGCAAATCCACCAACCGTATGTCATCTTTAACCGTGAAAAAATTTATCAGCCGGGTGCGGCCAGGTGTTTTACTGGTCTTGGCCAGGCTCTTATTATCTGTTAGGCAGTTGATAACACTGGATTTTCCCACATTAGACCTACCAATAAATGCAACCTCCCGGCCGATATCTGCCGGAAACTGGTTAATTTTTGATGCACTGGTGAGAAACTGACTTCCACGATAGGGGTTATTAACCATAATACTGGGTCATCGATGTCTGCATAAAATTTCGATTTCTTTGTAAGAAACATCCAAATTTTCTGTCTTTTTAGGTAATATGCGCATAATAAAAACAACAAGATAACAAAAGACTCCGATTATCAAAAATGAATATATATAAAAGGACATAAAACACATGAGAAACAAGGTCGTTTTGTTAAGCTGCATAATTTCTATGTTTCACATTAGCTCTGCAATGGCCCAGGGAGACCCGGAGGCCGGCGCACAAAAAGTACAAAGCTGTGGTATCTGCCACGGGGCAGATGGGAACAGCGTCAACCCCATGTGGCCGACACTAGCAGGACAACACCCTCAATATACAGCAAAGCAGTTAAAGAACTTTAAAGAGGGTAGCCGTACAAACCCACAGATGTCACCAATGGCAGCGGCATTATCCGATCAGGACATGTTGGACATCGCTGCCTACTATGCAGCACAGTCGGCAACACAATCTCAACTGCCAGCCGGCATGGAAGACAGCGAAGTCGAATTAGGAGAAACCATCTACCGGGCGGGAAATGCATCAAAAAACCTTGCTTCGTGCATGGCATGTCATGGCCCCAGCGGCCTGGGCAACTCCGCTGCCAGTTATCCCGGGCTTGCGGGTCAACATGCAGCATACACAGCGGCACAACTGCAAGCATTTAAAAGTGGATCCCGTGCCAATGATGCCAATTCGATGATGAGAGACGTTGCAATGAAAATGACAGATGAAGAGATTCAGGCTGTGTCTCGATATTTGCAGGGATTAAATTAACCAATATTATGATAATAAGTTAATTCGCCAGATTCAGGGAACCGGCATAGTGTTTCCTGCATCATAAGCTAAGACGCTAAAATCGGATAACAGCAACATAGGGGTAAATCATGTACAAAAAAATTATCAACTCGGTCTTTATGCTGGCATGCTTGTTTTATGGTGGCGGTATTGCTGCACAGGACTCATTAGAGGGAAAGTATGCAGAAATAAATCCCCCACAACCGACACAGACCGGGGACAAGATAGAAGTTCTCGAGGTGTTCTGGTACGGATGCCCTCATTGCTACAGCTTTGAGCCTCATCTTGAAGCCTGGTTAAAAGAATTGCCGGCTGATGTGGAATTTATTCGGGTGCCCGGGGTATTAAACCGCGGCTGGATTCCCCACGCCAAGGCCTACTACGTTGCTGAGAAACTCGATATCGTTGATAAGATCCATCCCTCCTTATTTGATGCCATTCACAAGGAAAAAAGAAGATTATTTACTGAAGATGAACTTAAGGATTTCTTTGTAGAACATGGGGTATCAGCTGATGATTTTGAACGGGTCATCACTTCAAAAGAACTGGATACCAAGATACGACAGGCCTATTTTCTTGCTCGCGATTATAAGCTAACGGGTGTCCCGTCTATGGTAGTCAATGGCAAGCACCTGATATCTGCTAGCCACATCCGAACCTTCGAGGAAATGATCCAGGTCACCAAGGCTCTGGTTGAAAAAGAACGTAATTAATCCTTTACGTTCCAGGAGAGCGGTTTCAATTAATCTGGCTGTCCTGTTATGAAACTTGCTCTCCCCTTTACTCTTATCGGGGTCGCTCTCATATTAACCCCTGTTGGACTGGTACATTACTGGCCTTATGCGCGAAGTGAGTTTATACCTGAAGATTTATCTCAATATCCAAATAGTTACTATGCTGCCAAGGACGAACGCTTAAGCTCCTGGAATGATGAGCGACTCCATCGCCATAGTAATGAATCCGATTACGACTATGCCGAGAGGATGCTTGAGACGGTCCATAATGCCACCTATCACTGCGAGGCATATAATTTTCAACAAAGCTGGTTTACCTGGCTTTCCTGGAAGACGGGCTTTTACCAGTTAATTCCATCTACAGATTTTGGCGTACTGGATCTAAAAACATTTCGTTGCGGGTTTTGCCATCAGCGGTCCTATATCCTTGCAAAAGTACTTCGATTGGGAGGAATTGGCTCAGCTGAGGTATTAGGGGTGACAGGCCATGTCGTTACTGTGATTACGATTAACGATGACCTGTATGCACTTGATCCGGACCTTGGCGTTGGCCCTGTTAAGGTGACGGGAATCGATACCGCAGAAACAGCCCTGGAACCTGAAATAAAAGAACGCCTTTATGAAGCCTATCAGCCCGTAACGGAAATCTGGAACAAGCCCTTTACCGATAATATCGTTGATTACTATTTAACCAGCGAAAACAATGAATACTATAATTTTCTGGGCCTTGATATCCGGAGGTTATATCAAAGTATTCTTTTTTCCTTTGAACGGGTGATTGAAGTTTGCTTTATAATCGCAGGCATAACCCTGATAGGAATCGGCTGCGCCATGTATCGATACAAGGTAAAAAATATGGCTGAGGTTTTCCAGCTATTAAACCGTGTCCACCTGAATCAAACGCCTTAAATCCAATTTATCTCTGAATTTCAAATGCAAGCAGTACATTTCCGGGAATGATGGCACCATGATGTGAATATCCGGAATTGACATAAACGACGCCATCAACAATGGTAACACCTGCGTTACTCATTGAACCACCATTTGCCTTCACGCTGTTTACAGTTTCAAAATCCCTGGCAGTATCATACTCCCACAAGGTACTTCCATCTGCTGTTGATAGGGCCCGAATTCGACCATCCATAGTCAGCGCAAACACCACGCCCGGGATCGCAGTTAAAGCTGAAGCATGTGATGGTTTACATTTATCTCGCCCATCACATGACAGGGCCGGTACTGACCAGACAGTATTTCCAGACACCAGGTCAATTGCACTGACACCTCCTGTGGATTCGGGCTCGGAAGTATTAAAATAATTATTTCCCGCATAAACTTTCTCACCGTCACTCGCCAGGCCCCACATAATACCGCCGCTGGTGGCGCCTTTGCCGATTGACTCGGTCCAGAGGATATTCCCTTCATCATCTGGATCAAATGCATAAACCAGGCCGAGCTTATTGCCGGCATACAGGATGTCCCTGCCATTAACATCAACCAACAAAGGCGAATTACCAAAGTCTGTATCGGGTGCATCCACATCAGGACAAAGATAGGGATTTTCTCCCATGGCTCGACAACTGGAATTCCAGACATCATCAGCTGCGACCTGTTTTACCCATCGGATCTCGCCAGTATCAATATCAAAGGCAATGATTGCATCTGAGGTGTTGGTGGCGGGAATGGAGTAATTATTTCCGGTCCCCACGTATAATAGATTACGTTTTAAATCCACGGTGGGCGCATTCCATATAGGATCCCCGGAGGGCCCCCATAACTGTGTGCCTGTATCTGATTTGCCGATGGGCTTGGCCTCTTCAGAAATTGTATAGGTCTTCCATAACACTTCCCCATTCTCCGTATCGATGGAGAGCAAACTGCCGCGGAACTGGCAACAGGGATAGCCGGGATTCCTGACTTGTGATTCTTCCCGGGACGAAACCGGAACAAATAAACGGCCATCATATAAAACTGGTGCGCCGGTTATTACCGCCCTGGGATGGTCGTCTACCCTGGTTTTCCAGATCACCTCTCCAGTATCCACATCAACGGCGTAGGTATTTGCTGCCTGGTCACCAAAAAAGGCGATCAATTTCCCGTTGTCTCCTATACTCCCAATGCTAATAGCACTTCGCACACCACCTTCGACCTCAATACGCCAGTGCACGCAACCGGTATCGGCATCCAGGGCAAACACGTCACCTACGGCATTACCGACATACAGGCGACCATTCACAACGACAGGCTGGGTACCACCAGAGGTTGCCCTGGGGTAACCGAATGCCCATTTCAGTTTAAGTGTGCCGACATTCTCAGGGGTAATCCCGGCACTGACAGAATCCTGAAGTCGCGTGTTTTGCAGGTTATTACCCCAACCATTCCATGCTGCCCCCAGGACGGCCTGCTGAGATTGAGCCATGTCACCACTATCGCAATAGGCTGCCTGGGGGATGGGTTCTGGCGGAACACTGCCAAAGGATTTCCCTGAAAGGTATTCAGCCAGGATATAACGTTGGGTTCGGGTGCGTTCTCGGGCCTGGGATTGCATTACACCGTTATCCATAACATCCAGTATATGTTCCGGTGTCATTTGCCTTAATACTGACAATTCCGGGCCCAGGGCCTGATCTCCTCCCGAGGCCTCATGGCAGATGGCACAATAGGTCTCAAATAAGGCCGCGCCGTCCTGTTGTGCATGAGTTTCAATTGAAATGACCAGAATGATAACAGTCATTGACCACAATAGGCCCGCTTGATGCTTCATACCCTACCCTGTCTAATTATTGGCATAAAGGATAGTGTAAATTATTTTTAATCGGGCAACACCCTTGATTAATCGATGTTACCGACAACGGCATGGCCCTCAGCACGCCAACGCAACATCCCGCCAGACAAACTGGCCACATGCTCAATCCCATGTTTTTTTAATATAATCGTTGCCTGCGCGGATCGACCTCCTCCCCGACATACGGCAACAACTGGCCTGGTGTCGTCCAGTTCTGCCAGTCTATCAGTGAGCTGATCCAATGGAATAAGACTGGCATTGGGTATATGTCCCAACGGACCCAGATATTCGTCCTCGGCCCGTACATCAACAATCTGAACCTCCTCTCCGGCTTCTTCCAGTGATTGAGGGTTTATCTCCCAGATGCCGGCAAAAGTATAATTTAAATCTGCCCAATCCTGCTCATCTTTGACACTCATATCATCATCCGGCTTGCCGGACTTGAGGTTTGCCGGCAAGGCAATATCAATCTGGTTAGGGTGTGGCAGGTTGAGATTTCTCATAAAACCTTCAAAATCATTCTCATCTAGTTTTCCGCCTAGTCTTGGATTAAAAGCCTTTTCCTCTTTTACGCTGGTCACGGTTAATCCACGATAATCATGGGCAGGATAAAGAAGTGCGTCGTCAGGCAAGGTGAAAATTTGCGTGTGGACAGACTGATACATGTGTCGAGTCTTGCCCTGTTGAAAATCAGTTCTTCCGCAACCACGAATTAACAAACAATCGCCGGTAAAGGCCATAGATTCATTATCCAGAACATAGGTCACACAGCCATCGGTATGACCAGGTGTTTCTCTAACGGAGATATAACGCGAACCAAAACTAAGCTTATCACCATGGCTTAAATGTATATCTGCATTTTCCACCCCGGCATTTGATGAGATGCCGATCTTCGCTCGCGTACGAATCTTTAGTAACCACGCACTGGTAATATGATCAGCATGGCAATGGGTATCAAGAATATGGGTCAACTTTAGTCCGAGTTCATTCAACAGGGCCAGATCACGCCTTATCTGTTCAAATACGGGATCGATCAATATCGCCTCACCACTTTCCTCGTCTGCGAGCAAATAGGTATAGGTTGATGATTTGGAATCAAATAATTGACGAAATATCAGCATCTTTACATCCTCGGGTTCAGTTATATACTAGTTTACATTGGGCCTTAAGCTGAATATTTTTCAAATTTGCGGGCAACTTAACAGCGCATGATTTGCATAGATATTGATATACATCAACCTTTGCTGCGCCTTTATAACCAGTGGGAGCGGCAAGATTTCGGCCTGCATCCCTGTAGGCCGCCCCTTTGGGGCTAGCTTCGCTGCGCTCAGCTGTTCAAATTCGTTCCTGACGACAGTCGATAAAATTTATATTCTGCATCAACCACCAAACACAAAAGACCTCTGCGGGGCCTTTTCTATTTGGCGCGCCCGGCGAGATTCGAACTCACGACCTTTGGCTTCGGAAACCAACACTCTATCCAACTGAGCTACGGGCGCCTAATTTTGTATATGAGGATCAGACGGTTTTATGAAAACAAATCAAATTCATAGTACTATTATAAGCCAGACTCGCCTGTATCAATTACCGAATTTTACATGCCATCGTTAAATGTGGCACGTTTCATACATAATTTTATACGTATATATCAATAGGGGTATTTCATGAGTAATGACGAGAATCAACATTTTATGCAGAACCTCACCATTATCATTGCTACGATATTGGGAATTTTATGTCTTTTAATCGTATTCATAAAGGCTATTGGCAATAATGACCAGGCCCTTTCCGATGAACAGATGACCTCGCTTATCAATCAGACCCGACCTGTTGGGAGCGCCCGTAATCAATCCAGTGAACAACAAACGACCACGGTGGCAAGTCCTGTTGCAAGCCAACCTGTCGAGGAAACAGATTCAGGCAAACAGATATATGACACCGTTTGCATGTCCTGTCACAGTACCGGCCTGCCAAATGTCCCTCAACTTGGCAATGCAGCCGACTGGGAGGAACGTATTGCGCAGGGTGAAGCCTTGTATGAAAACGCAATTAATGGTTATACCGGCAGCTCCGGGATGATGATGCCCCCTAAAGGTGGCAACCCGTCGTTGAGTGATGATGAGGTCCGGGCTGCTGTTGACTACATTGTCGAAAGTAGTCAGTAAAATCCTTATTATTTTAAAGCGTTCTGGTATGACTCATCGGAAATAGAGGTCCAGTTAACATAATTTTCTTTAAATGCCTTGTAGTGCTTATAAACCCTTTTAAACTCGGGATCAGTGGCTGCTTCTTCCTCCATTACCTGTTCAGCAATTGTTTTCAACTGGGCCAATACCTCAGGGGGAAACTCCAGAATTTCAACATTCTGCATTGTTTTTAACTGCTTCAATGCTTCAGCATTATTAAATTCCATGTTTGTATACATCCACAGACTGGTTGCCTGGGCAGCATTATTAACAATGGCCTTAAGATCATCTGGTAACTGTGCCCAGGCATTGCTATTCACAATTAATTCCAGCTCTGTCCCTGGCTCATGCCAACCTGGAAAATAATAATAGTTCGCTGCACGGTTTAGTCCTAACCTGAGATCATGATATGGGCCAACCCACTCCGTTGCGTCCAAGACACCTCTTTCCAATGCTGTATAAATTTCTGAACCTGACATTAACACCGGGTTGCCTCCGGCTTTTTTCAGAACATTACCGCCCAATCCGGGGATCCGCATCCTCAACCCACCCAGGTCTTCAACCGAATTAATTTTTTTATTAAACCAACCGCCGGCTTGAACGCCGGTATTTCCCATAGGGATCGGGACAAGATTAAACGGTGCATATAGTTCACGCCATAATTCCAATCCACCACCATGATATATCCAGGTTTCAACGCCTTTTGCGGTCATGCCAAAAGGAACTGCTGCTAAAAACTGTGCAGCGGGCACTTTTCCTGACCAATAGTATGCCGCACCATGACCCATCTCAATGGTACCCTGGGACACGGCGTCAAAACTCTGCAGGGCCGGGACCAGTTCACCACCTGCATAGACCTGGATGCTGAGCCTGCCATTACTCATTTCATTCACCATGTCAGCAAACCTCTCAGCGCCCTCCTGAAAGACCGGAAAATTTGCCGGCCAGGTGGTGACCATCTTCCAGTTAAAATTCTGCTGTGATGCCTGGGGATCTGCTGTTGATCCCTGCTCTGTAGTGTCTGTGCTACAGGCAAGGATGAAAAAACTAATAAACACGATGTACGTCCAGCGAATCATCTTCATTGCTGACCTTTCCTCCAAATATCATTAAATTTATGTTGCATGACTAGGCTTGTATTTGCAGGTTGGCGTATGCCAATACCAACCATTTATTACCCGTTTCTTCAAAATTTACCTGGACTCTGGCATTGCTTCCTTTCCCCTCCAGGTTCAATATTACACCCTCCCCGAATTTTGAATGAATAACTCGCTGGCCTAAATTAAATCCACCATCATTATTTGTGGCATTTTCCAGTGCTTCCAGGGCAGAATGATTGCTTATGTTGCTACCCAATCTTACCTCGTTCAGCACCTCTTTGGGTAATTCTCCTAAAAACCTGGAAGGCTGGGGATAGTATTCTGTGCCATGCATTCTTCTGTGTTGAGTATATGTGCAGGTCAATTTAACCCTTGCACGGGTGATTCCAACGTAACAAAGCCGCCTTTCTTCTTCCAGTTGGACAACATCACTTATGCTCCTCTGGTGAGGAAACAAGCCTTCCTCCATCCCTGCCAAATAAACATGATTAAACTCCAGGCCTTTTGCCGCGTGCAGGGTCATCAAGCTCACGTAATCGGAAAAGGTCTCTGCCTGGTTCTCACCTGATTCCAGCGCAGCATGTACCAGAAAAGCAGCTAGTGGCACCACCTCCTGATATTCTTCCTTGTCTGGATCAAATTCCGATGCCGCTGTCACCAGCTCTTCAAGGTTCTCAATACGCGAAAGGCCTTTTTCTCCTTTCTCCTTTCTATAATGCTCCACCAGCCCACTATTCTTGATTACCACGTCCATCGCTTCGCCCAGTTCCAGTGCCGAAATGTCTCGGCCGGTATTCATGATTAATTCCAGGAAACGTTGTAAGGCATTCAAGGCACGCTCTGATAATGACCTGTCATTAAGAATCCCCACAGCGGCCTGCCAAAGAGAGATATTTTCCTGCTTGGCGCGAAGGCGTAATTCTTCTATTGTACGTTGCCCTATTCCCCGTGTAGGTGTGTTGACGATCCTTTCAAATGAGGCATCGTCATCATAAAAAACCGCGAGACGCATGTAGGCAAGGGCATCTTTGATCTCGGCGCGTTCATAAAACCGCATCCCGCCAAATACCCGATACGGTATACCAGATTGCATAAGCTGCTCTTCCAACACACGGGACTGAGCGCCGACCCGGTACAAAATAGCATGGTGACAATAATTATCTCCGCGTATTTTCTCGGTTGCGATCCGGTCAGATATAAAACGTGCCTCATCGTGTTCATTAAATGCTGCATATAGATCGATCTGTTCCCCTGTGTCATCGTCTGTCCATAGCTCTTTACCCAGTCTGGTTGAATTGTTGGCAATCAGGGTATTCGCTGCATTAAGAATATTTGCCGTGGATCGGTAATTTTGTTCGAGCCGGATTAAGCTGCTGCCCGAAAAATCCCTTTGAAAATGCTGCATGTTTTCCATTTGTGCGCCCCGCCAACTGTAGATGGACTGATCATCATCACCAACGGCAAAAATAGCCCCTGAGTCTCCTGTCAACAATCGCAACCAGGCATACTGCAGGGCATTGGTATCCTGGAATTCATCCACCAGAATATGCCTGAACCGCTGGCGATATATGCCCAGCACCTTGTCCTGGTCGCGAAACAGCTCATGGGCCCTTAACAATAATTCAGTAAAATCGACAAGCCCTTGGCGATCACATAATTCCTGGTACGACTGATAAACTTTTACCAGCAACTGTTGCTCCGGGTCACCATGTGTGTCGATATGCTGTGGCCTGAGGCCTTCTTCTTTCTGGGAATTTATAAACCACTGAATCTCCCGAGGAGAGTATTGCCCCTCATTCAGCTCCATGGCACGGAATACCCGTTTAATTATCCTCAACTGATCATCGGTATCTAGAATCTGGAAATTTTCCGGCAGTCCTGCCTCCTGCCAATGGCTACGCAATAACCGATGGGCTATTCCGTGAAATGTTCCTACCCACATGCCCCCTGCAGGCCTGTTAAGCAGGACCTCAATACGACTACGCATTTCTGCTTCAGCCTTATTGGTAAAGGTAACGGCCAATATGCCATAGGGGCTGACCTGGCTGGCCTGTATATACCAGGCGATGCGGTGCACCAGAACTCTTGTCTTGCCACTACCGGCCCCCGCCAACACCAGAATATTGCCAGTGGGTGAGGCAACAGCTTCCCGTTGAACATCATTTAATCCATCTAATACACTTGATACATCCATCTGTACATTCTAACCCTGTTATCAGTGTTAGAATAGAAGACCGAGCTAAAAAGGAAAAAGATGTGAATAGCACAGATTTTAAAACCACGATTAACAACGCGATTGAGTATGCCAGAAAAAAAGGGGCCAGTGCCGCGGAGGCAAATATTGGTTCAGGGACCGGTTTCGCTGTTACAGCAAGAATGGGTGAGGCAGAAACGGTAGAACATCAAAATGATAAGGGGCTAAGTATCACCCTCTATATTGGCAACAAAAAAGGCAGCGCCAGCACCTCGGACTTTTCTCAAAAGGCGCTGGAAGAGACCATAGATGCGGCTTATGCCATTGCTAAAAACTCCGGTGAAGATGAATATGCAGGACTTATCGATGCCAAGTATCTGGCAGGCGAAATCCCCGACCTTGAACTTGCAAATGAATGGGATCTCACTCCTGAAGCCGCCATTGAAATGGCAATAGAATGTGAAACGCTTGCCAGGGAATATGATAAACGCATCACCAACTCTGAAGGTGCCACAATACAAACCTATTTTGGTCGCCACTACTATGGAAATAGCCACGGGTTTGTGGGCGGGTGGGACTGGACCACACACTCCATTGATTGCAGCGTTATCGCAGAAACCAATGGTCAGATGCAAAGAGATGGCTGGTACACCCGTAGCCGACATCAGGCGGGACTGGAAGACAGTAAGGAAGTAGCCAGGAAAGCTGCAGGCAGGGCATTAGCCCGTCTCGGATCTCGCAAGATTTCCACCCAGTCGGTACCAGTAATCTTTGAGGCACAGATTGCACCTGGCCTGCTTGGCTCGTTGGTGAATGGAATATCCGGTAGCGCACAATATCGAAAGTCCACATTCCTGCTGGATAAGATGGGTGAAAGGCTATTTCCTGATCACATCAACATCTCTGAAAAACCACATATCAAAAAGGCCATTGGCAGCACACCATTTGATAATGATGGGATGGCAACCACAGACAGGGTAATCATTCAGGATGGTGTATTACAGGGATATATACTTAGCGCTTATTCAGCAAGAAAACTTGATATGGAGCCCACCGGCAATGCCGGCGGCGTGCATAATCTCATTATAGAACCAGGTCCAGATAATCTTGATACCATGATTAAGAACATGGGCAAGGGGCTGCTGGTAACGGAATTAATTGGTTTTGGTGTTAATCAGGTCACCGGAGACTATTCCCGTGGTGCTGCTGGCTTCTGGATAGAAAACGGGGAAATTTCGCATCCGGTAGAGGAGATCACCATCGCCGGTAATCTGGCAGACATGTTTATGCAAATTGTGACTACAGGCAGCGATATTGATACCCGGGGCAATATTCAGTCTGGATCTATCTGGATTGAAAATATGACGGTGGC
>JAURPG010000012.1 GCA_030835405.1 Gammaproteobacteria bacterium
AATAAGGCATTCGCCACCTGGATGGGAAAGTTTTCCTATTCCCGCACACCACAGGAAAAACTTAAACAGATACTTAAGTTCCGTCCTGCCATGTTGAGTCCCATTATTGCCTTGCTACGGGGGCTGAAGGACCCGGTAGTGGGATTAAATATGGGGCAGACTGCAGAGGTCCTTGCCCACCGGTTTGGTGTTAATCGTGCCCAGATGGATGAATATGCCGTTAACAGCCATCTCAGGCTGGCGAAGGCCCACGATGAAGGACGGATGAATGAAATCGAGGTGATTTATGATACATACGGGAACCATTATGACCATGATAATGGTGTCAGGAGAGACAGCTCGATGGAAAAACTGGCAAAGCTTAAACCCGCATTCGACCGGGACTTTGGTCAGGTAACTGCGGCAAACAGTTCTCAGATCACCGATGGTGCCGCCTGGGTGATCCTGGCCAGCGATAAGGCCGTAAAAAAATATCAATTGCCGGTCATAGGCAGGATTGTAGATACCCAATGGGCAGGCCTGCTGCCGCAACAAATGGGCCTTGGTCCCGTGCATGCCATGACGCCCATCATGAAAAGGCAAAAGCGCAAGATTGAAAACATTGATTATTGGGAAATTAACGAGGCCTTTGCCGCCCAGGTCCTGTCCTGTGTCGCGGCCTGGAAAGAATCCGCATATTGTCGCAGTGAGCTACACCTGAGAACTGCATTGGGTGAAATTCCTATGGATAAGCTTAATGTGGATGGCGGTGCCGTGGCGTTGGGACATCCGGTTGGGACCAGTGGTGCGAGGATCGTGTTACACATGTGCCATGTCCTGGAACAGCATAATGCCAATACAGGGATGGCTTCATTATGTATTGGTGGTGGGCAGGGGGGTGCTGTACTCATAGAGCGATAAGCAACGAGCTACTAGAAACAAGTATAAAGAATGGAAAAGAAAACATATAAACATTGGAAATTGGAAACGGATGATGCAGGTATCGTCTGGTGTTATATCGATGTCAAAGACAGTTCTACCAATGTACTTTCCTCACAAGTGCTCGATGAGTTCACAGATATACTAGACTCAGTCGCTGAACAGGCACCAGTTGGATTGATTATATTATCTGCCAAGGAAAACGGCTTTATTGCGGGCGCAGATGTTAGAGAATTTACGACTATCAAGGATGAAAAAGATGCCTTGTTAATGCTGAACAGGGGACATGATGCCTTTAATAAACTGGAGGCCTTGCCGTTCCCTACCTTGGCATTAATCAATGGGTTTTGCCTGGGAGGTGGCCTTGAACTGTCTCTGGCATGTGATTATCGGATTGCCCTGGAAGATGAAAAGACCCGCATAGGCCTGCCAGAGGTATTGCTGGGGATTCACCCAGGTTTCGGTGGTTCAGTCAGGTTGATTCGTTTAATCGGACCGATCCAGGCCATGCAGTTGATGCTTCAGGGCAAGTCTCTGGATGCCAGGCAGGCTAAAAAGGTAGGTATCATCGACTATATGGTCCCTGAGCGGCAATTTCATAAGGCCGGACCGGATTTGCTTCTCAAGCGTCCGCTTCCCAAACGGGCACCCCGTCACCTGGCGTTATTAAATCACACCCCATTCAGACAGCTAATGGCCAAATATCTAAGATCTCAACTGGCAAAAAAGGTCAAATCAATCCATTATCCCGCGCCGTTTAAACTGGTAGATGTCTGGGAACAATACGGCGATAACGAAAAGGCCATGTTAAAGGCCGAGGCTCTGTCTGTCGCAAAACTCGCGAGTAATAAGTCGTCCAGAAACCTGGTGAGAATATTTTTGTTACAGGAGCGCCTGAAAGAGAATAAAAATGCGAAAGATTTTAAGACTGAAAATGTCCATGTGATTGGTGCAGGTGTCATGGGAGGTGACATTGCGGCCTGGTGTGCATTGCAGGGCATGCAGGTAGGCTTGCAGGACCGTGAAGCCAGGTTCATTGCTCCAGCCATCAAAAGGGCTGCATCGTTGTATAAGCGGCGTTTAAAACTTCCTCGCCTTGTCACAAATGTGATGGACCGTCTGGTGCCTGATATAAATGGCTATAACCTCAAAAAGGCCGATGCCATCATTGAGGCCATCGTCGAAAATACAGAGATCAAAAAGGGCTTATTTCAGGAACTGCAGGATAAAGTAAAGGAAGATGCTATATTAGCCACCAATACTTCCAGTATTTCC
Source organism: Gammaproteobacteria bacterium (assembly GCA_030835405.1). Classification (GTDB taxonomy): domain Bacteria; phylum Pseudomonadota; class Gammaproteobacteria; order Eutrophobiales; family Eutrophobiaceae; genus Eutrophobius. Next base: position 2,194 of record JAURPG010000012.1, read on the forward strand.
CTGGAAATGTTGACTGACGGCCTCAAAGAACCGTCCCGCCTGGTGGGAATTCACTTTTTTAACCCGGTATCGCGAATGCAGCTGGTGGAGATTATCTATTCCGACCAAACCGGGAAAGAATGGGTGGAACGGGCACAATCCTTTTGCTGCCAGATCGGCAGGCTACCATTACCAGTTAAAAGTTCGCCTGGATTTTTGGTTAATCGCATTCTTACTCCTTACCTGATGGAAGCCATGCAAATACATGAAGAGGGGATACCTGCCGAGAAAATAGATAAAGTTGCTGTTGATTTCGGTTTGCCCATGGGACCGGTGGAACTTGCCGATACGGTTGGTTTGGATATTTGCCTGTCAGTTGCAAAAAACCTTTCTGAAAAATTGGAACTGGCCATTCCCCAGAGATTGGAGGATATGGTAACTAGAGGCAGCCTGGGCAAAAAAAGTGGTTCAGGATTTTATTTGTATAAAAATGGTAAACCTCAACAACAGGCTGTCCAAAGTAATGGTATGGACAGCAGAGAAATTGAGGACAGGTTGGTATTAAGAATATTAAATGAATGTGCGGCCTGTTTACGGGAAGAATTGGTTGAGGATGCCGATTTACTGGATGCCGGGATGGTGTTTGGCACAGGTTTTCCACCATTCCTGGGCGGCCCGATGAATTATGCGCATGACAGAGGTATAAATAATATCACCGCGCGTATGGAGGAGCTTAAGAGTAAATATGGTCAGCGGTTTGACCCGGACCCCCACTGGGAGAAACTGGCTGGAGACACCTGAGCCCATGAACCAGGACATTATCACCCCCCAGGAAGCAGGAACACTTCCAGGCCTGTTTCAAAAACGCGTCCAGCGCACCCCCGATAAACCGGCATACCGATCTTTTGATACCTTGAATGGTATCTGGGCTGATAATACCTGGCAGGAAATGGCCACCCAGGTGGCGCAATGGGAAAGGGCATTACACACTGAAAATCTAAGACCAGGCGATCGGGTTGCCATTATGGCAAGGAACTCCAGGTTTTGGGTCATGTTAGACCAGGCTGCAATGGCCCTGGGACTGGTGGTAGTGCCAATCTATACAGAAGACCGGGGTGATAACGTAGTTTATATCCTCGAACATTGCGGTGCCAAACTCCTGGTGATAGGCGGTCCTTTGCAGTGGGAGAGACTAACGGGTAAATTAAAAAATGTTCGTAGCTTAAAACGAATTGTCAGTATTGCTGAATGTCCCGGGTGTGATAATAAGAAATTGATTCACCTTGGACCCTGGCTTAAAGCTGGAACAGACGTACATAAATATCCCATATTATCTCCAGGTGACCTGGCATCCATTGTCTATACATCGGGGACCACGGGTCGACCTAAAGGTGTCATGCTGAGTCACCGGAATATTCTTAGTAACGTGTATAGTTGTTCCCAGTCAGGATTAGCAGATAACAAGGAGAGTTACCTGTCTTTTTTGCCCTTATCCCATACCTTTGAGAGGACTGTGGGGTATTATTTACCTATCATGTTGGGGGCCGTGGTTGCCCATACCCGTAGTATCCAGGATTTGCCTGAAGATTTATTAATGGTTAAGCCGGAAGGCCTTATATCAGTCCCGCGAATTTTTGAACGTGTCTACGCCCGGATCAAGGAAAACCTTGCCAATGGCCCGGTTGCCGCCAGATACTTATTTTCACTCGCTGTGAAGGTGGGTTGGGGGCGGTTTGAATATTCCCATGGACGGGGCAGCTGGTCGCCGTTATTCCTGTTTTGGCCAATCTTGAAACGCCTGGTGGCCGATAAGGTGCTCGCCAGATTAGGTGGAAATCTAAAGGTGACTATCACTGGCGGAGCGGCCTTGTCACCGGATATATCCCGGGTATTTATTGGATTAGGTGTTCCCTTATATCAGGGCTATGGATTAACCGAGACAAGTCCCGTCGTCAGTGTCAATACCGTAAAACATAATATTCCATCGAGTATCGGTCGCCCATTACACGGTGTTGAAGTCAAAATAGGTGGAAGTGATGAATTACTGGTAAAAGGTGATAGTGTCATGATGGGGTACTGGCAGGATGAGGAGGCAACCAGACGTGTGATTAACGATGATGGCTGGTTGCACACCGGAGACAAGGCCAGGATTGAAGATGGTTTCATATTTATCACCGGGCGTTTAAAAGACATCATTGTCATGGCCAATGGTGAGAAGCTCGCACCAGTAGATATGGAGCATGCAATCCTTGAAGACTCTCTCTTTGAACAGGTCCTGGTAGTTGGTGAAGCCCGGCCACATCTGGCCGCCCTGGCGGTATTAAACCATAAGGAGTGGGAGAAGTTGGCAGCAGAGAATAATTTTAAGGATGGAGAAAAGCATAGCGAACAGGTGGAGCAAGCCATCCTGGAGCGTATATCGAGTACCCTGCACGAATTCCCTGGATACGCACAAATATATCAACTGGGGATTATCGATGATCCCTGGACGGTTGAGAATGATCTATTGACGACAACACTAAAAATAAAAAGAAACAAGATACAGGATACTTACCAGGAACTAATTGAATCACTTTATAATAAATAAACTATATTTATTATCATCAACTGTGTCTCATCATGTGAATCCCATCAGGGATTAACGAAACTGTAATTAAATTCCCAGGCTTAATTTTATGTTCGTGAATATGGTGGGTTGAATAGTTCATTTGCAGGCAATCAATCATGCCATCAAATTTAATCGTCACAATTGTGCCTTCTCCCAGTTGAATGAGCTCTGTGATTGTTCCAGTCATCTGGTTTTCTTTCGGGTTAGTTGCTTTTGTTTCCATATTAGCCAGTATCTTGTACGGCGGGATGACCCAGTCGACTTCTTCATCAATTTTGAAATCTGGAGAGTAGCCAGCAAGCAAAATCTTATCGTGCCATTTGATACTGGTGGATAATACCTCCTGGTCATGAGAAATGATTGTCCCGCGGAAGATGTTATCGTGTCCGGTGAGTTGAGCAACCTTCGATGAGACAGGTCTGGACATTACATTTTCAGGTGCATCGATCTGTAATCCAGTACCGTCCTGGATGATGCATAATTGGTCGGCAATCCTTCTTGCCTCGTTCAAATCATGTGTCACATGAATGATCGGAATATTCAGCTGGTGTTTTAACTGGATCAGTTCCCGGACCAGAAATCGCCTGGTCTGTTGATCTACAGATGAAAACGGTTCATCCAGTAACAGGATGTCCGGATCTCTTGCCAGGGCCCGGGCAACGGCCACCCGTTGTTGTTGGCCACCGGATAGTTGATGGGGCAGTCGATCACCCAGGCCATTAAGATGAACTAGCTGAATATACTTATCAGTACGCTGGTTCCGGACCGATATTTTCTTTTCTTTAATTGGTAATGAAATATTTTCCCTGACAGTTAAATGTGGAAACAGGGCATAATCCTGGTAAACAAATCCTGCCGCACGGTCCTGTATAGCAGTATTAATATTATTTTCTGAGTCATACCAGGTCTTTCCTCTGCATATAATTCTTCCAGTATCAGCTGTATAAAGTCCGGCAATACATCTTAAGGTAGTGGTTTTGCCGCTTCCGGAAGGTCCGACGATGACAAAAATTTCACCGTCATTGCAATTGAACTCCATATCCAGTGGGATTGGGGTTTTTGCTTCAAGCCGGATACTGATACTACCTTGACCCATGGTAACGCCCCAGCTTGTCATAGAAAATATAAATGATTGCAATTGCAAGGAAGGAGATTCCCAGTAGGGTGGCAGACATAATTGCTGCATTTTGATTATCAAATGCCTGCACCCTGTCATAGATAGCTATAGCTATGGTCCTTGTCTCGCCTTGAATGTTGCCACCCACCATGAGTACGACACCAAATTCTCCAAGCGTATGGGCAAAGGTTAAAATAATGGAAGTGAGGATGCCTGGCCATGCCAGGGGTAATTCAATCCTCAGAAATGTCGTGAGCCTGGACAGCCCACAACTCCATGCTGCCTCACGGATAGATTGTGGAATGGATTCAAAGGCACGTTGCATGGGTTGTATGGCAAATGGAATATTAAAGATGATTGATGCTATCAATATGCCTTGAAATGAAAAAACTAGAGGTGTTCCAAACGTAGATTCATACCATTGTCCCATATAGGTACGGTTCCCCATGGCGGATAACAGGTAAAATCCAAGTACTGTGGGAGGCAGAATAAGAGGTAAGGCAAGTAGAGCCTGTAAAATATTCCGTCCGGGGAATTGATGCCAGGCAATAATTCTAGCAATAATAATCCCTATGGGAATCAATATCAGGCAGGTGTAAAAACCTAACGAGAAGGATAACTCCAGGGCCTTCCAATCCACTTATTGCGTACCTGCAGGTTGATAGCCGTATTTTATCAGGATATCCAGGGCATTCTTGCTTTTTAGATAGTCCATAAAACTGATTGCGACCGGGCTGTTATCTTTAAGAAGTGCAACATATTGCGTTATGGGTCGATACCAGGATTGATTTATAGGGATAAATCTTCCTGAGTCCTTAAGCGCATTTTGCAGGACAAAAGATTTCGGAATGATGGCAAGATCGATATTGCCGGTATGAATATATGGGACAATTTGAGCGACACTCTCAGAAAAGATCAGGTTTCCGGTGCTTAATGACCATACGCCGCCATTTTGTAGTGCTTCAAGTGCGGCTATCCCATAGGGTGCATGATCCGGGTTGGCCATGGTAAGTCGTACCTGATGACCAAAAGCTAAAGCATTGATGATTTGTTTGTCTGTTTCAAGGTTTTTATAGATGGAGTCAGGCGGAATATAAAATCCAATCTCCCCATCTGCATATTGAAGTTGCTGTTTTATTGTGACGGCTTGTGATGTTATAAAATCTATATATTCCTCGCTGGCAGAGATGAAAATATCATACGGTGCGCCTTGAACTATCTGTCTGGAAAGATTGCCGGATGAACCAAATGAAAGCCTGACGGTTTCGCCTGTATCCAATCTGAATTTATCGACAATTTCTGTCATTGGCGTGGTCAGGTTGGATGCCACTGCAACAATGGGCGGTTCTGCATATGCTGCCATTGTTGTGAATACATGGCAGTAGATAAACAGGAATAAAGAAAAACGGTTGAGCATAAATAGTTATTTAATTTAAGCAGGGGTACGCATTGTAACAAATTCTTCCGCGGCTGTTGGATGTATTCCAATGGTCGCATCCATCTGCGACTTTGTTACCCCGGCCTTAATCGCAATGGCTAAACCTTGAATAATTTCACCGGCATCATGCCCAATCATATGGGCGCCAATCACCCTGTCGCTCTGCTTGTCAACGATGAGCTTCATAAAGGTTTTTTCATCCATGCCTGAAAGTGAATATTTCATATGGGTGAACTCGGATTTATAGATCTGGATATCACCGTAATGATCTTTCGCCTGTTCTTCAGAATAGCCAACCATCGCAAAATTGGGTTGGCTGAAAATGCAGGTGGGAATATTGATGTAATCCACAGAGAAATTTTTATCGCCATAAAGGGAATGAGCCAGTGACATTCCTTCTGCGATAGCAACGGGTGTCAGGGTATAGCGATCGGTAACATCACCAATTGCATAGATTGATGAATTTGAGGTTTGATATTTGTCGTTTATTTTAATCGCACCATTATCATCTGTTTCAACGCCTGCCAATTCCAGCCCCAGGCCATTTGTGTTTGGTGTTCGACCGGTAGCGCACATAATCATGTTAGTATTTAATACATTGCCATCGGCAAGTGATGAACGATAATGCTTATCTTCTTTGTGTATGGATTCAATCGTGTTATTGGTAATTATATTAATACCTTTTTTTTGCATTTCTGACGTCAGAAAATTTCGCATTTCCTCATCAAAACCCCGTAATATTAAAGGTCCGCGGTAGACTAGTGTGGTATCTACACCAAGGCCATTAAATATTCCGGCAAACTCAACCGCGATATACCCACCACCTACCACAACGATCCTGTCAGGGAGGGATTCCAGATAAAAAGCTTCATTGGAAGTAATGACATGTTCACTCCCGTATATTTCAGGTACCATGGGCCAGGCACCGGTGGCAATCAGGATATTTTTTGCAGATATCGTCTGGTTATTGATATGAATAGTATTGGTGTCCACAATGGTTGCCCGGCCATTTATTAAATCCACACCCGAATCTGATAAAAGTCGTCCATATATGGAATTCAAGCGCTCAATTTCTTTGTTTTTGTTATTAACGAGAGTATTCCAGTCAAACTTGTGCGTGCCAGAGTCCCAACCATAATTTTCAGCGGCATGAAATTCATCAACAAAAGATGATGCGTAGACAAATAATTTCTTGGGGACACAACCTACGTTAACACAGGTGCCCCCCAGGTATTTTTCTTCTGCTATGGCTACGTTAGCGCCAAGAGATGCCGCTATTCTCGCGGCTCTGACACCACCGGAACCAGCACCAATAACGAAAAGGTCATAATTACTGTTGGTCATTCCCTATTTCCTTTAAAAAGCTTAATACTGTATTGATACATGTCACATTGTAATCTAATTTCTAAATTATGCAGTTGACCATCTAATCTAATATATCTTTAAATAATACAATGCGTAATCATACATATAATACACAGGGTATAGATTCAAATCCTGTCTTGATGAGACGGGCTACATATGCATCCGTCCTGGTGGCATCGGTATTGGTCATAATTAAATTGGCAGCATGGTTATTGACAGGATCTGTATCATTGTTGTCGAGTCTGGTTGATTCTGCGATGGACTTAATGGCTTCGGTGTTAAATATGATGGCGGTCAGGCATTCTCTTACACTAGCTGATGACGTGCATCGATTTGGTCATGGCAAGATAGAGCCTTTGGCCGGTTTGGGGCAGGCGGCATTTATTACCGGATCTTCTGTATTTATTTGTATCAAAGCAGCTCATAGATTGATGAATCCTCAAATTATTGAAAAAGGTGGAATGGCAATTATTGTCATGATTATTTCATTAGTGCTTTCAATTGGTCTAATCATGTACCAACGACATGTCATCTCACGTACGGATTCACTTGCAATAAAAGCTGATGCAATACATTACCTTAATGATGTGGGAATAAATTTAGGGGTAATATTAGCCCTTATTTTGACAGTTTGGTTTGACTGGAAATATGCTGATCCAATCATCGCATTGGTCATTGTAGTCCTGATAATGTATTCGGTTTGGAAAATAGGCAGTCAATCACTTAATCAATTAATGGACAGCGAATTGCCCGATGAACAAAGAAATAGGATTTATGAGTTGGCTCAAAGTCATTCAGAGGTAATTCAGGCCCATGATTTAAGGACCCGTAGATCTGGTCAAGATACTATTATACAAATACACATTGTGATGAATGGTAAGATACCACTTGGATCTGCACATGATGTGGCCGTGGAAGTGGAAAATTTAATTAAAGCAGAATTTCCTAATTCAGATATTATTATTCACCAGGACCCGAATAACCTGTATTGAAAAAATATTTTAATTGTAGTTTAAGTGTTTAGATATTTTATTTGAAATAATTGGAATCAGGCCAATTAATAAAAATGAGATAATTACCCTTACAGACATTATATCCTGGATTGTATTAATGCTTGCGATTTGGACGCCTCCATTGACCATGATGATCGTTATCGGAATCATGCCAAAAAAGGAAACCAGACAAAAAGAGTAAACAGATATAGGGGTTACACCCATTACAGAATTAATGATGAAGTAGGGGATAACAGGCACTAATCTCATTGTTAGTAAATAGACATGACCATTTTGATTCACCCCTTCGTTGATGACGGTCAGTCTCTCACCGTAACGATTTTGAATATAATCCCTGAACAGGTATCGGGATAATAAAAATGCGATTATGGCGCCTGTTGTTCCGGCTATTGATGCCAGGATTGTTCCCCAGAACAGACCAAATATAGCACCTGCCGATATACTCAAGATACCAGCGACTGGCAATGATAGACTTGTGCCCGATATATATACCAGGATGAAAACTAATCCTGAGAATAATGGAAAATTATTTTTATAACTGGTCACATCAGATCTGATGGCTTTCAATGTCTCAACAGTAAATAAATCATTAATACCTAACATGTAAAAGGTAGTAAACAGCCCCAGTAATGAGCATATGGTGATTACTTTGATTAAATGTATTTTCATTTATGCCTATCTTGTCTTAAGCGATCTCACATGAATACATTACACAGATTCGGTAAAAAATTGTGCAAATTGTCACACTGCAATTCAAGCCCTGGATGCAATTTTGTCTATGCATCCCTGCATCACTCATAAAAATACGGCTAAAATCCCATTAATTGCGTAATTTTGGCATTTATCTGCCAATAAACTTGGCTTTTCTGGTGCACAGGGTAAGATCGTGAATCATTATCATTTATTTTGAGTACGGGGACCGACATGATCTTTCGTTCATTTTTATTTACATTCCTGGTAATCTTTTCATTAAACGTTGCCGCAGTGGATTATTCCATCCCTATGGGGAGAGTGAAAGACACTACGGACAGGGTCATTTCCATTTTAAAAGACGACTCATTAGGTCGTGAGGCGCGTTGGGATAAGATTGCGGCTTTAATCTATGAAGGATTTGATTTCAGAAGCATGTCGCAGAGTGTGCTCGCAACTCAATGGAGAAGGGCAACAGAAGAGGAACGAAAGAAATTCACAGAATTCTTTTCACAATATATAGAAGCCACTTATCGATCTAAAATTGAAGCTTATACCAATCAGAGGATTATCTATAAAGATGAGGTAATAAAAGGCAACCTGGGTGTGGTTGAAACGATTATTATTGCGGGCGGGACTGAAATCCCTGTTAACTACAAGCTGAGGAAGAATGAAAATAGCTGGTATGCCCATGATGTGGTTATTGAAGGGGTAAGCCTGATTGCTAATTACCGCAGTACGTTTGCAGCGATTGTTAAAAATGAAGGTATGGATGGCTTAATGTCTGACATTCAAAGAAGAATACAGCGGTATAAGGAAGATAATTCAGCCGACATTAACGCGGAAGGTTAATTGTTAATCTAGCAGCGGGTTAAATTAATCGCCGCTTTCAAAGATATATTTACTAATCAATTCTTCCAGGTTGATGGATGGTTCGGTCTCATAGATTTCAGCCCTATCTTCCAGGTAGATGTCCAATCCACCGGGAGTGAGTTTAATAAATTTGTCAATAATAATCCCGGCTGTACTGACTGATGCAATTGAGTCCTCTGATATTTTTACACCATCATTGATATTCATGGTGACTATGGCGTAATAATCTTCAGTATCAAACTCGATACTGGAAATCTCACCGACTCTGACACCCGCAGCCTCCACATAGGCCCCCGTTCTTAAACCGGACGCAGAGGTGAATTTTGCAATCACCTGATATTGGTCCTGACCGAATATACTGATATTACCCAGTTTAATGACAATAAAAGATATTGCGATTAAACCTATAATCATGAATATACCTACACTGGCTTCTACTTTTTTCTGTTTTTCACTCATGTATTTATACCTATAAAATTATTGCATTGATTATATAGTCAGCAAATAGTACTGCAATGGATGAAAGAACTACGGCATCGGTGGTTACCTTGCTAACGCCTTCCGAACCGTGTGCCCCTCCTTTTTATAAATGGAGATAAAACCCCTTTGCTGTGGCAACCCAAATCATGATCAAGCCAAAGAAAAAAGACTTCAGACTGCCCATAAAAATGTCGCGCCATAATACGGAATCATACATTCCACCAAGATAGGAACCCGGGCTGACTTCAAAAAGGATGACGCCAACGAAGTATCCGCTGAATATTCCTATGAATATGAAGATTGCGGTGAGAATTGGCATGGAAATCAATGTTGCCAGTAACCTGGGGGCAATTAGGTACTTATAGGGGTCGATGGCCATGCATTCCAGGGCATCGATTTGCTGTTCGTTACGCATAATGCTGATTTCTGCACAGATTGCTGAACCAGCCCTGCCTATGATGATTAATGCGGTGAGTACCGGCCCGAGTTCTCTTATCAGGCTTAATCCAACGGCAGATCCAAGCAGCGCGACTGACCCAAACCTGAACAGGGTGTCATAAAATTGTAAGGCGACTACCATGCCTACAAATACGCCTGAAACCACTATGACAAGCAAGGACCGTGCGCCGATAAAGTTTAACTGTTTAATGATCGGATAAACCTGATAAGGTGGAGTTATAATTTTCCACAATCCATTAACTAAAAAAATACCTGATCTGCCAATACGTTCTGTCAGGTCGATGATGAAGTTTGTTGTGGTTGACAGCATGAATTTTATTTTTTTAACTGGTGAATATAATCATCGCCATCCATCTCCTTAACGGCGGGCATGCGGTTTAGCATGTTGACAATGCGTTCATCTTCATATGATCTTATTTCATCTTTTGTCCCCGTCACAATTTGCTTGCCATTGTTCAATACGGTGATTCGGTCAGCGACATGAAATGTACTTTCCATTTCATGTGTGATGATGACTATGGTCATATTGAGGGCGTCACGTAATTGCAGGATGAGTGAATCCAACTATGCCGAAGTAACGGGGTCAAGTCCTGCACGTTTTAACATTCCGCCGGATAATTGGGCAGGCATAAGATCCTCATGGTCTGCAAGGTTCATGAGTGCCAGTTTCATCCTAGTCATAATCTGAATTGTACTGTCATCCAGTTTGGTATGCTCATAAAGTGGCAATTCAACATTCTCACGAACTGTTAGTGAACTGAACAGTGCCCCATTCTGGAAGGCAACACCAATATTTTTACGGAGTTCATATAGGCCTTTTTTGTCGATCTTCGACAGATCCTTCCCCAGTACCTCAATAGTGCCTGAACTGTTTTGCATGAGTCCCAGTATATTTTTGAATAGAGTGCTTTTACCTGAGCCGCTATGACCCATAACCACCATGATTTCCTTTTCATATACATTTAAATTTATATTGTCCAGGGCAAGGACATCACCATAGTGGGTAGATAGATTAGTCAATTTAATGATACTATCACGATTTTCTGCAGTTTCTATATCAAGGGTTGAGTGTTATTAAGGAGCTTGTGTAAAGGTCAATCAATTGACTTCAGTAATCGTATCTTGTAATTCAACGGTAATATGGTCGGATTCTGTAATATCCACCTGGCTCAATTCACTTGATAAATTGTCACGACGCCTGATATCCATCACATTGCCACTTTTAGCGAGGATGTTATACCAGGCCAGTGCCTTAATTTTATCCTGATTTATACCGTCTCCGTTTTCAAGCATAACGCCCAGATTACGTTGGGCAATTGTATGTCCTTGCATGGCGGCCTTCTCATACCAATATGCCGCCTGGTCCTTGTCAGTCGAGGTGCCCTCGGCATACGCATAAGCCACGCCAATTTTATATTGTGCAGGCGCATAATTTTTTTCTGCAGCTTGTTTGAAATACTGGAATGCGATTTTAAGATCTTTTGTCACGCCTTCACCAAATGCATAGGCCAACCCCCTTTCATAATCCACTGCCGCCAGGGATGAAGGAGCTGGTTGTGCTGATATTGGGGTTGCACTTGCCACCACAATTTCTGAAGTATCTTCATCATTTTGATTTATACCGAGATCCAGGGATTCATCCATAGAAATGTTCATGGAATCATCGATCCCCAGTATCTGGGCCGCAATGTCTTCGGTAATAGTTATATTATTTTCAGAGAACCGGTCAATATTATTGACATTGTGCTCGGCTGCTTCATGACCTTGTTGGGCTGCCTGGTTATACCAATATCTGGCCTGGCGATCATCCTGGGGAATTCCTTCACCCATTAAATACATATTGCCTAGACTATATTGGGCATCCACATTTCCTTGCTCAGCAGCACGTCGATACCATAACGCAGCCTGTGAGTAATCCTGCTCTTTCCCCAGTCCCTGGTGAAAAAGTGTGGCAAGCCGGTATTGCGCCATCAGATTGCCTTGTGCAGCTGCAGACTGGAAATTTTTTGCCGCATCCCCGTAATTTTTACGTTCAAATTCATATATGCCACGTTCATATAGATTATTTGCTTCATCAATGGAAATGTTTTCAGACGGTTCAAATGATGTCTGCGAATAGGATTCATTTTCCGAGATGGCGACTTCTTCAACATTCGTCTCATTTGAATTATTTCCACCAAATATTCTGTTGAAGAAACCCCCTGAGGATTGTTCTGCTTGAGCTGTCTCTGTCTCGATCAATTCTGGTTCTGCTGGTATCTCGTCTGTTGCATCGGCTTGTGATGATTCGTCTATTTGTTCTGCCTCAGATGAAGAACGCCCGCCAAACAATCTTCCAAACGGTCCTCCCGAGGATATCTCTTCCTGGGCCACTTCAGGTTCGTCAATTGTAGTTGGTTCCTCGGTAATTGCAGGTTCGATTGTTTCATTGTCTGTTGTAGAATAGTCTTCAACTGGAACTTCTACCTCCTCTGCATCCGGTTCGACTGCATCCTGGTTATTTCCTGAACGGGAAAATAAACGGTTGAAAAACCCTCTGGATTCTACATTTTGGCCTTCGATATCGCTATCAGATTCGAGTAGTTCAGCAGATGCTGTTGATGTCTCTTCAGGCAAAGCAGCATCTATTGCGCCCATAGCCATTAAACCATCGTTGCCTTCATTCAATATAACTGCCTCAGAAACATCAGGTTGGTCAGCCGGTTCAACTTCAATAGCAGGACCGGGTTCGTATGCAAACGTGTCAGCGGTCGTTTCTTCCTCTATTAATATTTCTGATTCATCGGCTGTTTCGATTATTGCTTCATCTTCTGATGAAGATCGCCCACCAAACAATCTTCCAAATAGTCCACCGGAAGTTGTTTCTTCCTGTGCCACTTCTGATTCTTTATCTGTAGCTAGTTCTTCAACAGTTTCCTGGGCGACAGGCCCCATTTCAGATCCAGATGTAGGGGCAGTATTTTCAGGCACAGGGGATGGTGTTTGCTGCAAATTACGTTGGCTTGATGCCAGGGTACGATCAATATTATTTAACTCTATAGTTGCTGCCTCGTAACCCTGATCTGAAGATAATTGATACCATCTCCTGGATTCAATAAGGTTCTGCGCCACCCCGGTTCCGGAGCGGTACATGCTGCCGAGATTAAATTGTGCTATGGGGTCGCCCTGCTCAGCTGCCATCGTGTACCAACGTGCAGCCTCCTCATAGTCTAATGGGACACCATTGCCGGTATGATATTTACTTCCTAATAATACCTGTGCCCTGGCATAACCGTTTTCTGCCGATCTGGATAACCAATAAGCTGCATCTTCAGCATTTTGTTCTACACCTTCTCCAAACGAATAAGACAAACCAAGGCTATATTGGGCAATGGCATGGTCTTGTTCTGCAGCCCGGGTATACCAGCTAACGGCTTCAATAAAATTTTGATCGATACCTTCACCAAATGCATAGGCAACTGCCAGGTTATACTGGGCATCTGCATTTCCTTGTTGAGCAGATTGTCTATACCAACGTATAGCGGCTTTATAGTCCTGGGAGATACCTTCACCGACATATAGCATATAACCAAGTGTTGCCTGGGCAACCGCATTTCCAGCCTGAGCCAAAGCAGTATATTCAGCAATTGCGGTTTCGTAATCGCCGGATTCTCGGGCATTATCTGCTGATATGATATCAGCGTAGCCCCGGGGAATTTGACCAATAAAAATCAGGATAACAAAGAGAATAGTACGGCCTGTCATCGCTTTTCCTCCATTCAAATGGCGACGGTTTGATGTTGCACGAAGTTTTGCAATAATAACAGCAAACTAGCATAAATTCGGTAAATTATGCCCCGATTTAATATTAATTACAGTGGTGTTAAAGGACTGGAATATTAGATTCATCTAGTCTTGTCACTCAACAACCTGAATTATAATGCTGCTTTGCAATAAAATGAGTTTTTCCCCTTAAAAATTTGCATTGAATAAAACATTGGCCTAGAATTCCCGTTCTTTAATCCTTGCTCTACTGTTTATGACAGGGGGCTCAAACTCAAGAGGATCACAATGAGACATTATGAAATCGTATTTCTGGTTCATCCGGACCAGAGTGAGCAGGTGCCTGCTATGATTGAACGCTATCGTTCCATGATTGAAGCAGGCGAAGGTAAAGTCCACAGACTGGAAGACTGGGGGCGACGACTCCTGGCTTATCCCATCAATAAGGTCCATAAGGCGCATTATGTGCTGATGAATGTTGAGTGTAATCAGGAGACATTAAGTCAGATTAATAGTGCATTCAGATTCAATGATGCCGTTATCAGAGACATGGTTATCAAGAAAGATCACGCCGAAACAGAACCGTCATTTCTCGCCAAGAGTAAAGAAGAGACTGAAGAGCAGGAAAAAATATCTGCTATGAGGGAAGCGAGATCTGTTTCTCAGGAGAATAAAACTGATACAGCCGCACCTGAGGCCACCGCGTCTGAACCTGCAGAAAGTGAAGCTGCTGCGTCTGAACCTGCAGAAAGTGAAGCTGCTGCGTCAGAACCTGTTGAAAGTGAAGCTGTTGATGAACCTGAAGTGGCACCGGAGCAGTCAGATCCGCAGGGCGATAGTACCGAAAGCCCGGTTGCTACCGATGAAAACCAGCCAGAAAAAACTGAGACTAACTAATACGAGATAGAACAATGGCCAGATATTTTAGAAAAAAACGTTTTTGTAAATTTACTGCAGAAGGATTTGTGGAAATAGACTATAAGGATTTGAATACACTGAAAGATTATATTACTGAAACTGGAAAAATAGTTCCGAGCCGGGTTTCTGGTACCAATGCCAGATATCAAAGGCAGTTATCCACCGCTATTAAACGAGCAAGATATCTGTCGCTTTTACCCTATTCAGATTCCCACTAGTAAATAACACTTTTGGTTTATATATGCTCAGGCATTATTTTAATGTCTGATTAATGGTTCTATAGCTTTCCAAATGAAATTACTTGGTCAATATTTGCTGGCAGAGAAGTATAAGTCTGTGGCTATGCTCAGTCTTATCACGGTCATGTCATTATTAATACCACCGTTAACCTATATCATCAGTGCAATTCCTTTTTCACTGATTGCTTTAAGGAAAGGTGGGAAATATAGTTTAGAAGTAATGGTATTTACGTTGTTAGTAATTTCATTATTTGGATATTTCAGCAGGATTGGCCTGGGGCTAGGGGCAACGTTAACGACCAGTATCTGGCTGCCTGTATGGTTATCCAGCATGGTATTACGCATTACTGAGTCGCAGGCGTTGTCAGTGTTAGTTGCAGGGGGGATAGGGGTTTTATTTATACTGATGTTATCGCCATTCAATAGAGAGCTCAGTGAGTGGTGGCAGTCCTCTATAAATGCATTCCTGGAAAAAAGTCTTTCTGCTACAGAATTAAGTCAAATGCAGGCGGTGCTGGACTCAATATTGCCGTTAATTAGTGGAATTATGGCTGCTGGAGTCGTCATCAGTCTGATAACCAGTGTGTTATTGGCCAGGGCATGGCAATCTGCATTATTTAATCCTGGTGGATTCTGGCAGGAATTCTTTAGTTTATATCTGCCACGCTGGGTAACTTACCTGACACTTTTCATCATGGTGATCAGTTTTGCCGGGATAGAAGGAGTATCGTGGCTGGCGCAAAATATTTTAACTGTCTTGATCGTGATGCATGTGGTTCAGGGGATTGTGACCGTACACCGAACGATTCAAAATCGAAAACTCTCTCGTTCATGGTTAATAGTGATGTACAGCTTTTTAATTTTTATGCCACAAATGGCATTGTTTATCGCGTTTCTAGGTATTGTCGATATACTGAAAAACAGCAATAAAACTCCACCTGCTGATACCTAGCGGGTGTGCTATGATAATTTTATCTGGAGGTGTTTAATGGAAATCATTTTACTTGAAAAAATTCGAAATCTTGGTGGACTGGGTGAAACTGTGAGAGTTAAGCCCGGGTATGGACGAAATTTTCTTATACCCAATGGGAAAGCCGTCCCTGCCACTAAAGATAATATTGTAAAGTTTGAACAGCAAAGGGCCGAACTTGAAAGAAACCAGGCCGATGTCTTTGAAAGGGCAAGTAGTCGTGCCGAGCAGCTGAATGGAATTAATGTGACCATAAGCCGCAAGGCCGGCACAGAAGGTAAATTATATGGATCAGTAAGTACCGCTGATATTGCGGAAGCCGTTGTAGCTGCAGGCCAGGAATTAGAGAAAAATGAAGTTTTATTGCCGGACGGACCTTTTAGGAAAATTGGAGAATTTGAGGTAGAGGTCTCACTTCATGCAGATGTGACCACCTCAATCAAGATTAATATAGTTGCTGAAGAAGAATAAGTAATATATTTAATATGGCATAGCTGCATCTGTTATGCAGTTTTCCATATTTTAATATCCCTGGATGAATCAGGTTTTTCAATTGTAAGATTTTTATTTTAAAGAGGCGTAATGGTAGAGACCGCTCAACAAAATCAGGACATTGAAACATCTAGCCTGAAAATTCCTCCTCATTCCATTGAAGCAGAACAGGCAGTTCTGGGCGGGCTTTTTCTGGATCCCGATGCCTGGGCTAAAGTATCCGAACGATTAAGAGATGATGATTTTTATCGACGTGATCACCAAATAATATTTAACGCCATTTCTAAACTTGATGGCGAAGGACAACCATTTGACCTGGTAACGGTGGCCGAATGGTTGGAAAATAACCAGAAGCTCGATGATGCCGGTGGTCTGGCTTACCTTTCAGCGATGGCAGATAATACCCCCGGTTCCAGTAATATTGTGGCGTATGCTGATATTGTCAGAAAACGTTCAATTCTCAGACAACTGATTAAGGCCACCAATGAGATTAGCGATTCAGTGTATAACCCTATGGGCAGATCCAGCAATGAGATACTGGATCTAGCTGAATCAAGCATATTTCAGATTGCTGAGCAGGAATCACGAGGACGAAAAAATTACAGTGCCATTAAAGATTTATTAGTATCAACACTGGACAGGATTGATGAGCTTTACCATAAAAAATCTCATATCACGGGTATCGCAACTGGTTTCACGGATTTTGACAGACAAACCGCTGGACTACAGAATTCAGATCTGATCATTGTGGCAGGAAGACCTTCTATGGGGAAAACGGCATTTGCCGTCAATCTTGCTGAACATGCCATTATTAAGGACAAAATGTCCGTTGCTATATTTAGTATGGAAATGTCAGGTGAACAACTTTCCATGCGTATGATGTCTTCACTGGGCAGAATAGACCAACATAAGGTCAGAACCGGTAAACTCGAAGATGAAGATTGGCCAAGATTGACCTCAGCGGTAGAAATACTAAAAGATTCTAGATTATTCATTGATGATACGCCTGCACTGACACCTGCAGAACTACGGGCCAGATGCCGACGCTTATCCAGAGAACATGGACTGGATATGGTGCTTATCGATTATCTTCAATTAATGCAGGTGCCAGGCACAAAAGAAAACCGTGCAACTGAAATTTCTGAAATATCGCGGTCATTAAAGGCAATGGCAAAAGAACTCAATATTCCAGTTATTGCACTGTCACAGTTAAACAGGAGTCTGGAACAAAGACCAAATAAACGGCCAGTCATGTCTGATTTGAGGGAATCTGGTGCTATTGAGCAAGATGCTGATGTTATTGTTTTTATTTACCGTGATGAGGTCTATGACGAAGAGACACCAAATAAGGGGATTGCTGAGATTATTATCGGTAAACAGCGAAATGGCCCCATCGGTACAGTAAAACTCTCATTTCTGGGGCGCTACACCCGATTTGAGAACTATGTTGAAGAACAACCATTTATGTCCGGGGCGCTTGAATGAGCCGGCCGGCCAAGGTCAAGATAAATTTAACAGCCCTTCGTCATAACTTCTCACAGGTCAGAAAACTTGCCCCTGACAGCAGAATACTCTCGGTTATTAAAGCAGATGCATATGGTCACGGATTGACTACCATCGCCAGGGCCTTATCAGAATCGGATGCGTTCGGTGTAGCCTGTATTGAAGAAGCGATGGAACTCAGAGAGGCGGGTATTACTTCTCCTATCCTGTTGCTTGAGGGGCCATTCTCACAAGAAGAACTCACGCTTGTGGCGGCGCTTCATCTTGATATTGTGGTCCATACTAGTGAGCAAATCCATATGATTGAGCAGTACCGAGGTGAATATTCATTCCCTGTCTGGCTGAAAATCGATACCGGCATGCATCGTCTGGGTTTTCACCCTGATACTGTCAAAGGTATTTATGACAGGTTATCCTCACTCAAGCATGTCAGAGATGAACTTACGCTGATGTCTCATTTTGCCGATGCGGGTAATTCAGAGTCTAGTATTACTAAAAAACAGTCAGAGCTGTTTCAGGAGCTGACCCAAAATCTATCAGGGAAACGATCTATCGCCAACTCTGCCGGGATTTTGAATTGTCCGGATTGCCATTTTGATTATGTCCGTCCGGGGTTGATGTTATATGGTATTTCTCCCATTCCTGGCAAGACATCATGTGAACTGGATTTGCAGCCAGTCATGAGTTTGCAAACAAAGATTATCGCGGTGAAAGAAGTAAAACAGGGAGAGACAGTAGGATATGGGGCAGAATGGCAGTGTCCTGAATCCATGCCAATAGGAATTGTCGCTATTGGTTATGGTGATGGTTATCCCAGACATGCAAAATCCGGTACACCGGTAATGGTTAATGGACAGCTTGCACAGCTTATTGGCAAGCCCTCAATGGATATGATTACTGTGGATTTACGTGAGATCCCGGGGGTTAAAATTGGGGATGCCGTTGAGTTGTGGGGGGAAGCGATACCCGTAGAAGAGGTCGCTGAACATGCAGGGACCATTGCCTATGAACTGATATCTGGTATTCAAAGTAGATTAAACGTGATTATAAATGACGAAGACTAAGACTCAATATATCTGTAATGAATGTGGGGCAACTTCACCAAAATGGGCAGGCCAATGCCCTGACTGCAGCAGCTGGAATTCACTGGAAGAAACCATCATAAATAAAAAAACCGGTCATCTTGCTAATTCAAACATACCGGTAATCACTTCAGTTGTTCGTACTTTGAATGATGTTGAGATATCAGCTCAGCCCAGGACAGCAATCGGCATTGCCGAGCTGGACAGGGTATTGGGTGGTGGAATTGTCGGCGGCTCTGTTATTCTCATCGGTGGTGACCCCGGCATTGGCAAATCTACCATACTCCTTCAAATGGTTGCTAAGCTCAGCAATATACATAATATAAGTACATTATATGTCTCTGGTGAAGAGTCGCTGCAACAACTTGGGCTGAGGGGGATCAGGTTGGGGCTTGACTTGTCAACATTGAAGTCCATGAGCGAAAACCAGGTTGAACAAATATTTTCAGCCGCACTGGAAGAACAACCGCAGGTGTTGATTGTTGATTCTATCCAGACCGTATTTACCGAACAGTTAACGTCAGCACCCGGCTCCGTATCTCAGGTCAGGGAATGTGCGTCACAGCTGGTGCGATATGCTAAACAGACTAACACGGCTGTGATTCTGGTGGGGCATGTTACCAAGGAAGGCACATTGGCAGGGCCCCGTGTACTTGAGCATATGGTGGATACGGTTCTCTATTTTGAAGGTGACAATACTGAACGTTATAGAATCATACGCTCAGTTAAAAACCGGTTTGGTGCAGTCAATGAACTGGGAATATTTGCCATGACTGATCTGGGATTAAAGGAAGTTACTAATCCCTCGGCCATTTTTGTTTCCAGTTATCAGGATAACACACCAGGTAGCATCATCGTGGTAACCCGCGAGGGTAGCCGGCCATTATTGGTTGAAGTGCAATCTCTTGTGAATTCAGCGCATGGTCAGCAACCCCGCCGAGTAACTGTGGGCCTTGAAAATAACCGCCTTGCCATGTTGCTTGCGATTATGGAACGCTATTTGGGGGTGACAATTTATGACCAGGATATTTTTGTCAATGTGGTAGGGGGTGTGCGAATTGGTGATACCTCAGCGGACTTGCCTATCGTTCTTTCGATTCTGTCCAGTATGGAAGATATCGCCCTGCCGAAAAAGCTTGTCGCATTTGGTGAAATTGGCCTGGGCGGTGAAGTCAGGCCGGTTCAAGGTGGTCAGGAACGTCTGAGCGAGGCTGTAAAACATGGTTTTAGCAGGGCGATAATTCCCGTTGCTAATCGGCCCAGAAAGGCAATGACGGATATTGAGGTCAACCCCATCACCAAACTTCATGAAATTATCCCCATGGTGTTAAATAAAAAATAATTGTAACTCCTTTAATCTCGCATCGAATTAATATTCTGTGAGACAGGCAATATTTAAATGCGCGGTATTTATCTTTAATTCAGGTGCGTGTCATGGGCAGACTGTTCAAGACTGGCATTATGAATGGTCTGACACAGATTTTTCTAATAGTGCTATTGAATTTTCAGAAATCCTCTCAGGCGGCCCGCCAAAAGATGGTATCCCGGCAATTGATAATCCAAAATTTGCTCGGGTTATTGATATAAAAGATATTGGTCAAACCGAACCGGTTATCTATCTGAAAGCCAGTACAGATATCAAGGCCTATCCCTTCAGGATTTTGATGTGGCATGAGATTGTAAATGATACCATCAATAACATACCTGTCACGGTGACCTATTGTCCCCTGTGTAATGCAGCGGTGGTATTTGACCGCAGAGTAGCGGGTAAAACCCTGGATTTTGGCGTAACCGGTAAACTCAGATATTCAGACATGATTATGTATGACAGGCAAACAGAAAGTTGGTGGCAGCAATTTCTGGGCGAGGCCATCGTGGGTGAAATGACGGGTACTATATTAAAAAGGCTGCTGGCAAAAATTGTCCTATTCGGTGGATTTGCCAGGAAATTTTCTCAGGGTGAGGTCCTGATAAGCAATCACCCTCGTCTCAGGCCATATGGCGAGAATCCGTATATGAAGTATGATAGTTCTAGTTATCCGTTCCTGTATAAAGGCAGATATGACGGTCCGGGAAATGCCATGTCCTATATTATCAGTGTTAAAAAAAATGCCTGGTTATTATCAGATATCAAGGCAACCGGAGAAATATTACATGAAGGCATTACGATAAAATGGCAGGAAGGCATGAACTCCGCACTGGATAGTAGCGAGATTGCAGAAGGACGTGACATTGGTTTTGTGGAAGTCTATCAGCAGACTGGCAGCGGGAGGTTGGAAGTTGCCTATGATATGACCTTTGCTTTTGTATTTAAGGCATTTCAACCCGATGGGCAGATTCATAAGCTATAATGTTATTGGGACAACACGGGGGGAAATATAAATGAATGACCAAACATTAGCTATTAACCAGGACAAGCTGGAAATATCACTATTTTTACTCAGACTGGGCATATTTATCGTCATGATGGCATGGACCCTGGATAAATTCATTGATCCTGAACATGGTATTCGTGTATTCGAACGGTTCTATTTTCTTGGTGGGATGAGCACTGCCATCATGATGGGTATTGGTGCGATTGAAATCCTGGTTATCCTGGCATTTATGCTTGGATTATGGAAAAAATATACCTATGGGATTGTTATGATCTCCCATTCAGTATCGACTTTCTCGTCATGGAAACAATATACCATCGATATGAACCTGTTATTTTTTGCCGCCTGGCCCATGCTGGCGGCCTGCGTGGCACTGTTTTTACTTCGTGAACACGATAAAAAGTTTACGATTTAGGGGTGAATATAAATATTGCTTTAGAAAGGCAATCTTTGTAACAGGTTAACGAGTTTCCGGGTGCGGTCGCTGAATAACTTTGGTGTGTACCATGCCCCGGCAACGCGTTTATTAAGTTCAGCGAGGGTGGGGTAAGGTGCAATCATACCGGCAATGGCACTTATCCTTAACTTTGAAGAGATGGCTAATCCCCAAACCTGGCTAATCTCACCGGCATGTGGCCCCACAATAGACGCGCCCAGTATATGACCTTGAGTTGTTGTGATTACACTAACCCTGCCTTGAGTGTTGGCTTCAGTAATTGCCCGGTCATTTTCATTGAATTCCCATTGGGAAATTTTAAGTTTGTCACCATATCGTTCCCTTGCCTGTTGTTCTGTTAATCCTACCTGGGCAAGTTCAGGATCAGTATAGGTGACCCAGGGCAGGGCACGGTAATCGACTTTGGCAGGGATTTTGAAGCAAATATTTTTGATGACAATCCCAGCATGATATCCAGCCACATGGGTAAATTGCGGTCCGCCCGCCACATCACCAATGGCGAAGATATGTTTGTTGTTGGTTCTTAATCGTTTGTCGACAATAATCCCTGTTTTATTGTAGTTGATGCTGGCCTTGTCTAATCCCAGCGTTTCTGTGTTAGGTGCACGTCCGGCTGCCATGAGTAAATGTGTGCCCGCTATTTCGATTTTTCTATCGTTTTGTGCAATATGAATTATTACTCGACCGTTATCACTTTTGATTTCTTCTATGGAAATGCCTTCATAGAGATTGATTCCTTCTGAAATAAGGGCTTGTTTCAGGATTGCAACATTTTGCTTGTCATCTCGGGGTAACAAGGTGCCCATATCAAAGACACTCACATCACAACCCAGTCGTTTATGTGCCTGGGCCATTTCTATACCTATTGGGCCTGCTCCGACAATTAATAAATGTTCAGGTTTCTCGTTCAACGAAAAGATTGTTTCATTAGTTAATATTGGAACTGTTTCGATTCTATTAATTGGGGGAACAACAGGTCTGGAACCTGTGGCAATCACAATATATTTTGCTTTTATTAGTTCCGGGCCGGATTGAATCAGATCAGGTGTAATAAATTGGGCATGGTCACGTAGCACTTTAACTCCCATACCTTCAAAACGCTCCTGTGAATCATTGGGCTCAATGGTTCGAATAACATTATTAACATAATTTTTTACTGACAGAAAATCGATATCAGGTTCAACTGGCTTAATCCCCATAATACGATCGGACCGCATTAGCTGAGCATGTTTGGCAGCAGCCAGCAAGGCCTTGGAAGGAACGCAGCCTGTATTCAGGCAGTCTCCTCCCATTTTATCTT
The DNA here is from genome assembly GCA_030835405.1 of Gammaproteobacteria bacterium. Classification (GTDB taxonomy): domain Bacteria; phylum Pseudomonadota; class Gammaproteobacteria; order Eutrophobiales; family Eutrophobiaceae; genus Eutrophobius. The sequence goes on from JAURPG010000012.1 coordinate 25,314, forward strand.
TCTCGATGAGTACAGTGCTTAATCCCAATTGGGCAGCCCCTGCGGCAACAGAGAGGCCACCTGAGCCTGCCCCGATGATACATACCTGGGTGTTAATTGATGGTTTCATTGTTTTGATTAATCGTTAATATTTTGGCTTGTTTTAGAATGGTTGGGAGCAAGGCAAATATACCAAGCAGGATAAATGCCAGGATCGTTTCGATGGATATGAGATCTGATAGTGTATTTATCGTTCCAAGTTCCCTGCCCACATTGGCATAGACAAAGGTCCCCGGCATGATGCCTACGAATGTGGTAGTAATATAAGGCAATAATTTAATATTAAATAGCGCTGGTACGATATTAACCATAAAGAATGGAAATACAGGTACCAGTCGCATAAATAATAGGTAGCCTATGGCATTTTGATTCATGTTTGATTCAACTTTTTTAAATAGAGGGCCAGCCTTCTCTCTTAAAGTTGATCCGATGGCACTTTTAGCAGCAACAAAGAGTATGGTTGCGCCAATGGTTGCAGAAAAGACAATTAATAGTGTCCCCAACCAACGTCCGAATAAAAAGCCGCCTAGCAAGGTGAGGACGGTAGCAATTGGAAGAGATAATGCAACTGATATAATATATATTGCAATAAATGCAAATGCGGATAAAACAGGCCTGGCATTTACCATTTCAAGTAATTCAGAACGTTGAGATTTAATTGATTCCAGAGTTATTAGTTCAGCTAGATCCAGCAGCCAGGCTAGGATGACTAGCAATAATATTATTGAGATTGGAATGAATTTTTTAATTTTATCTTTTTTGATCAACATTTGTTTGTCCTGAAAATGTCTTTGAAATATATTCGCAAATAAAAATCCAAAGTTACTATTATATATTGAACATGCAAGAACAATCGAAAGCCAAGAGCTCCCTTTCATCCTTGATGCGCCAGGCCCAACAGGGAGATAAACAGGCATATTCATTACTATTTACTAAAGTAACCCCCATGTTGAGATCATTTATTTTACAGAAAATAAGCAGTCCCGATGATATGGAGGACATTGTTCAGGAAATATTAATTTCACTACACAAAGCAGGTCATACTTATGATGCAAACAGGCCATTTGAAGTGTGGATGTATACCATTGCAAGATACAGATTGAATGATTACCTGTGTTCGTACTACAAAAATGTGTCCTTAAAAGAGAAAATTCAGGATGAACACGAGCATTTCAATGAAAATATTGATGTAACTCCTGAAGTTGAAATAGACGAATCTATCAATGAACTTATAGAGGCCTTGCCTGAAAAGCAACGGACAATTGTTACCATGATGAAGGTAGAAGGCTATACCGCAAAAGAAACTGCAGAAATGGTCAATATGACAGAGACGGCGGTCAAGGTGGCGGCACATAGAGTGTATAAAAAACTTGCAGAACAGATCCGAAACAAGGATGAATTAACAGATGGAAACTAACGAATTAATTCAACAGATTTCTGGTGAAGGGGCCAGTAAACCCTTATGGCACCCTTTACAACAATCGATGTTATGGGTAGCAGGGCTGATTGTTTATTTATTTTTGTTTCTGCTATTTGATGGTTTCAGGATAGATATTGCAGAAAAATTAGGATCATACGAATTTCTCATTGAATTAGTGCTTTTATCCATCGTTGGAATCTCCGCTAGCTTTGCTGCATTTTGTCTGGCCAGACCCGATGATTTTCAGTTGCCATGGGTAAAATACTTTCCGGTTTTACTGTCTTTGGTATGGGGAATATATGCCTTTTCCAGCGCCGGTGATAACCTGCAGTTAAGAAATTTGATTAATTCGGTTGCCCTGGTGGAGGTGCATTGCCCTATCCATATCGTTGCATTTAGTGCCATCCCTGCCATCGTTATTTTTATCATGGTGCATATGGGTGCAGCGATCAGGATCTACTGGGCAGGTATCATGTCTGTATTATCTGTTACCGCATTTGCCTATTTGTTTATGAGGCTGGTGGAAAATAATGACAATCCCGCCCATTTAATCGTCTGGCATGCCATCCCCATTCTGGTGCTTTGCCTGATAGGGATGTATGCAGGGAAGAAAACTCTTCGCTGGTAAGCTTAGTTAAATCCCGTATCAATTTGTGGTTTCTCGGGCTTTCGATGTATGAGGCATGAGCCTTCCATTTCCTGATTATAATGTAACGAAAAAATTTAGTTAGGCGAAATAGTATCTATACATAAATTATTTCGAATGATATGGAATCGATATACGTTATCCTGGCGTGTTGTTTGCTTTTCGGATTGTCATATGCAAATGGCGCCAATGATGTCTCCAAGGCCATTGCCACCCTGGCGGGTTCGGGGGTTACCTCGGTTAAAAAAGCCATTGCCTGGGGAACAGTCTGGACGGTAACTGGTGCGCTCTCCGGTGTCCTTTGGGGAGGGGCAATAATAAAAAACATCAGTGAAAGCATATACATAGATGACCACGGGTTTGTGTTTGCTTCTGCCATGGCCGCAGCTATTGCCCCTATTCTCTGGGTTTCTCTGGCCACCTGGCGAAAATGGCCAGTATCTACCACACATTCCGTGGTCGGAGGCCTGGTAGGTACCGGTTTAATTGCCTATGGAATCCATGGGATAAATTGGCCAACAATATTTTCTAAGATTGCCTTACCGCTTCTGATCAGTCCGTTTATGGCTATATTCCTGGCATGGTTATTAACTCCCTGGCTAGAAAGGATTGCCAGGATGGCTAATCGGCTCAGGTTTTGTATTACACCGGTGCCACGATTCGCTATGGTGGATGTGCAAAATCGAAACAGCATGCTACTGGAAGATTGCATCATTTGTGATTGTGATAGTACCGAAGCTGGATTGACACATGGCGTGAATATCTCGGTAGACAGTATGCACTGGCTGACATCAGGGATGCTGTCATTTTCCCGTGGTCTGAATGATTCGCCCAAACTGATTGCAATTGTTCTACCATTCTTATTCATATATGACCCAGTCCCGGTATGGTGGTTTATCTGGGGTGGGCTGGCAATGGGTCTGGGCAGCTGGTTCGGGGGTAAAAAAATTACCGAATTACTCGGTTTCCAGGTGACAAGGTTAAACCATGAGCAAGGATTTGCAGCAAATCTTGTATCTACTTTCCTGGTGATCGGTGCCAGTCGGTTTGGCATGCCGGTTTCTACCACGCATGTGTCATCATCTTCCATCATGGGCGTTGGGCTGGTGAACCAGGAAGGCCTGAACATGCAAACAGTCATAGCTATGTTATTTGCCTGGTTAGTCACTGTGCCGGTTGCCGGCATCTTCGTGATTAGCGTATATTCATTTTTTAATTTATTCTAAATATCAGGAGCCGCTGTATGACGCAGAAAACGTTACAAAATGTACAGGAGTATTATGGGAAGGTTTTGGAATCTAATGAAGATTTGAAAACCAGCGCATGTTGCCCCTCCAGCGCACCACCCGAACATATCAAGCAGCTTCTACAGAATGTGCATGAGTCGATACAGTCCAAGTTTTATGGTTGTGGTTCTCCCATTCCAAGCGCATTGAAAGGTTGTCGGGTACTGGATCTTGGCTGTGGGACGGGTAGGGATGCCTATATCCTTAGCCAACTGGTGGGTGAAACTGGTAGCGTTGTTGGTATTGATATGACAAATGAACAACTGTCCGTTGCCAGGCAACATGTCGGTTGGCATATGGATAAATTTGGATATAAAAAGCCAAATGTGGAATTTATTCAAGGTTATATTGAGGATTTACAACAGGCAGGTATTGAGGATAACAGTATTGATCTCGTTGTCTCCAACTGTGTTATCAATTTATCGCCTGACAAGGAAGCTGTATTTTCAGAAATTATCAGAGTCCTCAAGTCTGGTGGAGAGCTGTTTTTCTCTGACGTATTTTCCGGCAGGCGTATTCCAGAACACCTTAGAAAAGATAAGATACTATATGGAGAATGCCTGGCGGGGGCTATGTATAAAGAAGACTTTCGACGTCTAATGACAAGGCTGGGTATCCCGGATGTAAGGGTACTGGAAAAGCGATTACTAGAACTTGAAGACCCCGCATTACAAAAAAAAGCCGGTATGATAGATTTTTATTCCATGACGCTGAGGGCATTTAAAGTCCCTCTTGAAGATATATGTGAGGACTTTGGGCATGTTGCATATTACAACGGTAGCATAGTGGAGGAACCACATCGTTTTATACTGGATGATCATCATGAATTTAAAACCGGCATGCCTGTCCCTGTATGTGGAAATACAGCAAACATGTTGTCCAAGTCGCGTTTTAATTCCCACTTTAAGATTACGGGGGACTTTACAACCCACTATGGAGCATTTGATTGTTCGCCTGCTGGTAGTACCGTTGTTGATGAAACTGGTACAGGTTGTTGCTAGAATATGTTATTAATGAGGGGATGTGGCCTGTGGTTCTAGCTGCTCAACTTTTACCTTCTTGACAGCATTATCGCCTGATTGGAGGATTTCCAACATATATTCTCCAACCTTTAAGCTGGTACCGGATTCGGGTATATGTTCCAGGTTTTCCAGGATTAAACCATTTAAAGTCTTGGGCCCATCCAAAGGCAAATTCCAGTGTAATTGCCTGTTTATGTCTCGTAACATCGAGGTGCCATCTATCAGGATTGAACCATCCTCCTGAAAATTGATGTCCTGGCTGTAAGTTTGAATGTCAGTTGTAAATTCACCCACAATTTCTTCGAGGATATCTTCCATGGTAACGATTCCCTGGATATCGCCATATTCATCAACCACCAGACCAAGCCGTATTTTTTGCTTTTGAAAAAAACGAAGTTGCACATGCAATGGTGTTCCCATGGGAACAAAGTATGGCTCGTCCAATAGAGATGCTATATCTTCAGCAGTTAATTGGTCAGATTTAGAAAGGATACGTGGAAATTTGCGTGCATGAAGAATTCCCTTAACATTATCTACATTATCTTCGTACACCAAAATCCTGGTATGCTGGCAATTAGCAATCTGTTCAATGATGTCATCAGGATTGTCTGTCAAGTCGATTCCCTCCAGTTCATTTCGCGGCACCATGATGTCATCGACAATGCTATTTTCCAGATCCAGTATGCTGATTAACATTTTTTTATGACGAATAGGGATCATATGCCCTGCTTCCTGAACCACTGTTCTGAGTTCCTCACGAGAAAGGGGGGCAATATCAGTATTTTCAGGATTGATTCTGAAAATGGACAACAGGGTATTGGCCATGAGATTAATCAGCCAGACAAATGGATATAATAATTTCCCAAGAAATGTCAGGATATAGGCTGCTGGGAAGGCAATCGATTCAGGATACAGGGCAGCAATCGTCTTGGGAGCCACTTCGGCAAAGATTAAAACAAGTACGGTTAAAACAATAGGCGCGATTGCAAAGCCCAAGTCCCCATAAAGCCTCAAGCCTATGACTGTAGTAATAGAAGCAGCAAATATATTGACCAGATTATTGCCAAGTAAAATGAGTCCAAGCAGACGATCTGGTTTCTCAAGTAAATTTTCAGCTAGTTTTGCACCTCTATGCCCTTCTTTTGCGAGATGTTTTAAACGATAACGATTTAACGCCATCATGCTGGTTTCTGAACTGGAGAAAAACGCAGATAAGATAAATAATGCGAATAATGTGGCAATCAGAATTTCGAGTGAAATGTTTTCCAACAATAAATTCCCATAAAATTATTTTTTGACAAGAATACCTTAACTGCTCTGTAGTATAAGTTCATAAACCAGTTTGGAGCCAAAATATCCCAGTGCAAGCAGAGAAAACCCCGTTAGAGTTAACTTGACCAGTATCTTTCCCCGCCAGCCCCATGACCATCGTCCAAACAGTACAATGCCATAAAACAACCAGGCAAGAATAGTCAGGACTGTTTTATGAGAGAGGTCTTGAACAAAAACATCATGAACAAACATTAAACCTGTTGCCAGGGCAAGGCTTAACAGAAAAAAACCTATCCATAACAGCTGCACCAGCAAGTCTTCCATGACCTGCATAGGAGGGAACATACGCATTGTTGTGACCGGATGTTTAATTCTTAGAAAATACTCCTGGATGGCCAGGACAATTGCCTGTAGAGAGGCGATTGAGAGCAGGCTGTAAGCGGCAATGGAAAAGATTATATGAATATCAAGTCCCAGGTTGCCTGTTTCAGATACAATATGCTGACTGGGCATAATTATAGATAATATAAGCGCTAAGGACGAAATAGGTAATATAATCAATGCCAGATTAATTGTGGGCTTGATAAATGTGGTAAAGATGACAATCAAGGTAATCACCCAACTAATGAGTGACAGGGCATTATAAAAACCCATATCCATCCCCAGGTCTGTAAAAATGGATTGGTATAATACGAATGCATGGAAAAACAACCCAGGTATACAGAGCAGCAATAATTTTTTTTCTACCCTGATGGATGGATTCTCAACTGTAATCAATCGATGCCCAAGCCAAATCGAAGCGATGAAATACAGCGTAATAGCTAGGGAGCCGTTAATGAATAAACTCATAAGATTTGAAATAATATCAGTTAGCAGTGTTATGTTATATCTTGATGGGTTTTGATAATATAAGCAAGTTTAATAAAATAACATAACTAACTGAAATATATAAATATATATCTAAATTAAAGAAAATAATTGGAATTAAACCATGTTTGAAAATTTAACAGGAAGATTGTCTCAAGTCGTCAAGCAATTAAAAGGCCAGGCGAGAATAACAGAAGAAAACCTTTCATTGACTCTGAGGGAGGTCAGGATGGCATTGCTTGAGGCCGACGTCGCTTTACCTGTCGTGAAGGAATTTATTGAACATGTTCGTGAACGGGCCCTGGGGCAAGACGTGATGACCAGCCTCACACCCGGTCAGGCAATTATTAAAATCGTTCATGATGAGCTAATTACCATGATGGGGGATGATAACTCAACGCTAAACATTAACCAGCAACCCCCGGTGATTATCCTGGTAGCCGGTTTACAGGGTGCAGGTAAGACGACTACTGTCGCAAAATTAGGCGCCTGGCTGAAAGGGCAGGGCAAGAAATCAATTATGACAGTCAGTTGTGACGTCTATCGACCAGCTGCTATTAAACAATTAGAGGTGCTCTCAGGGGAGAATGGACTGGATTTCTATCCAAGCGAATCTAACCAGGAGCCGGTTAAAATCGCACAAGATGCCGTCGCTGAAGCACGTAAACGATTTATGGATATTCTGTTGATTGATAGTGCCGGTCGATTACATGTGGATGATGAAATGATGCAGGAAATATCCACAATCCATCAAACGGTTAACCCAGCCAACACCATATTTGTTATCGATAGCATGATGGGTCAGGATGCCGTGAATGCAGCGACTTCGTTTAACGAAGCCCTTGCATTGACCGGCGTCATCCTTACCAAGACCGATGGTGATGCAAGAGGTGGTGCTGCCTTGTCTGTCCGTCAGGTGACAGGTAAACCCATACTATTCATGGGTACAGGCGAGAAAATCTCTGATTTGACAGAATTCTACCCGGACCGGGTTGCCTCAAGAATCCTGGGGATGGGGGATATGTTAAGTCTGATTGAAGAAGTGCAGAAAAAGACCGATGTGGACAAATCCCGCAAGCTGGAGAAGAAAATAAAGAAGGGCAAGGGCTTCGATATGGAGGACCTGCGAGAGCAGTTGTTGCAAATGAAAAATATGGGTGGATTGTCCGGGTTAATGGACAAATTACCAGGCATGGGTAATATGCCGGCGGGTGGGGCCTCACAGTTTGATGATAAGCAGATCGATCGTATGGAGGCCATCATTAATTCCATGACGATTAAGGAAAGAAAATTTCCGGCGGTGATCAACGGTTCAAGAAAAAAACGCATTGCATCAGGCTCGGGTAACCAGATTCAGGATGTTAACCGTTTACTTAAACAACATAAAATGATGCAAAAAATGATGAAGAAGATGAGTAAAAAGGGGGGGGTGGCCAATCTCATGCGGGGCATGGGTGGAAAAATGCCGCCTGGGTTTCATTAGAAAAGATTAGCCACAGAGGGCACAGAGATCACAGAGAAAAAATAATTAAAATTATTTTTCTAAAATTTAATTTGAATTTAAGCTGCATGAAAATAAATTATAATTTTATTTCGTATTTCCAGTCTTCTCTTCTGCACCTTAGATATTATTCCTTGTTCTATTCTCTGTGTTCTCTGTGTTCTCTGTGCCCTCTGTGGCTAATAAGCTTTAGTTAAATTTTTGTAGCTTATTGAATATGTGAAATAAGCTGCTGATGGTAAATAATACAAACCATAACAGGCTCCACTCGGCAATACTGAAGCTGAGGAAGGTCCAGTCCACTTCTGCACACTCTCCAGACCCTGTGAAGACCATGCGCAAGGTCTCTGTTAAAGGAAAGACCTCCATCATGAAATCCAGTCCGGGGCCGCATGCAGGGACGGCCTCCGGGGGCAGGTGTTGTAACCAGACCTGACGACCCGCAATGACTCCACCAGTGACTGCTGCTACGAAGATTAATCCTGAATACAGGTAACGCCATTTACCCAGCGGGCCATGAATAAGTCCAGCAAGTGCACTGATTGCAATGGCAATGTATGCAATACGTTGAAAGATGCACAATGGACAAGGTTCCAGACCATCTACAAACTGAAGGTAATAGCCAAAACCCAGTAGTGAAGCACAAATAATAAAGATACTTAGGTAATAAAGTCTTGATATATTCATGTTATTTTAGATGATATAAATTCAATAATTCGTTTTTCAAGCCAGTATTCTGGTTGCCATGGAACCTTACCGCTAATAAACCCGACATGTCCACCCTTATCTGATAATTCCAGTTGAGTTGTGGGTGAAAGTTCATTTTTATCCGGTATTATACTTGGCGTCATAAATGGGTCATTTGTAGCATGTATTAACAGGGTAGGGACAGATACTGTTGCAAGATACTGCCTGCAGCTGGATTTTTCATAATAATCATCTGCATTTTTAAAACCGTTTAGAGGAGAGGTAATTTTATCATCAAATTTGTAAAAGGTATTTAGTTCATCCAGATCAGCTAAATTTACAGGGGATTCCCTGGTTGAATATTTGTCCCTGATTTTATTTTTTAAAGACTTTATCAGCCACCATTGATACAGCTTTGATAGGCCGGAAGATAACCTGACTGCACAATCATAAAGTAGATAGGGGACTGATACGGCAATTGCTGCTGTCACCGGAGTATTTGATGCTGATTCTCCAAGGTATTTAAGTAATGCGTTGCCACCCAGTGAGAAACCCACCGCAAAGATTTGTGTATCAGGATAGTCTCGAGATAAAAAATCCATGAGAAAACCAATGTCACCTGTATCACCAGAATGATAACTCCTATCCAATCGATTCGATTCGCCGCTACAACCGCGAAAATGCATTAATACGCAGCGTATACCTGATTTCTCGAGTGTGGACATCAGCCCGGATGCATATGGAGAATTGATGCTACCTTCCAGTCCATGAAAAATGACCACTATCGGGCCAGTGCTAACATTATTCCAGCACAGGTCCACAAAATCACCGTCAATCAGCTCTAAACGTTGGCTTTGTAAATCAATATCTGGTTTACGCCTGAACAGGTAGGGAAATACAGTTTGTAGATGTGGACCCGGCACCCACCATGCAGGTTCAAATCTACTTTCTGCAATCTTTGCTGTGGACATTGTGAACTTGGATCTGATTAGACTTCAGAAAAGCTGATGTTAACATCCCATTTTTTTTCAATGCTAAATGAGGGCGGCTGATGGAAATTATGATTCAGTGATGCGAGGCAGTGATATTTATTATCCAGCTTAACAACTGAAACAATCATGCCAATATTGTTATCGTCTGCTGGCAAGTAAAGACGGTCACCTGGGACAGGGGAGTACCGAGTATCCGCTATAACACCACGATAGAGCCCATATTTTTCTTTGCCCCGGTAGTGAAGGCGGGCAATGATTTCCTGTCCCGGGAAGCAGCCTTTACTAAAGCTCAGGGCATCGAATTTTTCCAGGCCAATGTCTTGAGGTAGCAATTTCTCTGTTGTTTTATCATTTACCCAGACGATGCCCGAGTTGATGTCCAGATATTGCCAGTATGTATCATTAGGAGCTTTATTAATGTCAGAGAAATGAGAACATATAGCCTGTTCTATTTCACTTGTGGCGATTAAAATCGCCCGGGCAAGGGGGATGCCTGGTACAGGCATTAAAATGGCATCCGACACCTTATCATTCTGGCATATATATTGGTTGGCCCTGGTTAGTAGTGTTTTTCCACATATACCGATGATCCTGGTTGAGCTGTCTAAAATATCGATTTTGACCTTGGAGCGTAAAATATACATGGATAATTTGCGCTTAAAACCTTCAATCAACCGGCTGGGCATCATAAAGATAAATCCCGTGTCTCGGGAATGAATTATGAAGGTTGAGATTATTCTGCCCTGTGGATTACACCAACTGCTGTATTGGGACTCACCAGAGACAAGGGTTGATATATCACTGGTCAATTGAGATTGCAGGAAGGATTTAGCATCTTCACCTGTGACTTCAAGTAATCCAAAGCCATCATGATTAATGATATGATTTTCAGATTGTACTACAGGCATTTTTGTAACTTGTGAACGAAATTCATATATTCTGGTGCTTCAGGGGCAGACCTTTCCATGATCCAGGCATAAATATCCACATCAGGTTCATCAAGAAACTGATCAAATAGTGACTTCTCATTACTGGAAAGTTGGTCGTAATATTGTTCCAGAAACTTGCCAAACAGGACATCCATTTCCCGCATCCCCCGTCTGCACCGCCATAACAGTCTTGAACGTTGGTTCATGTACTAAACAATATCAAAGCGCATGAATGCCTGTCAGCTTTGAACTGCTGTTAAGTTTACAGGGTACGATTAACAAGCAGTTTTTTGATTTCAGCAATGGATTTTGCTGGATTCAGGCCCTTGGGACAGGTATTTGTGCAGTTCATGATCGTATGACAACGATACAACCTGAAGGGATCTTCGAGATCATCAAGTCTTTCACCGGTGTATTCATCACGACTGTCTGCTATCCATCTATACGCTTGCAACAGGATGGCAGGCCCCAGGTAACGGTCACTATTCCACCAGTAGCTGGGGCAGGATGTTGAACAGCATGCACACAGAATGCATTCATAAAGGCCATCCAGCTTTTCACGATCTTCTTTGGATTGAAGTCGTTCTTTGTCAGGTGGTGGCGCTGTCTGGGTTTGAATCCAGGGTTTGATGGACGCATATTGTGCATAAAAGTGAGTCAGATTAGGAACAAGGTCTTTTTTAACTTCCATGTGTGGTAGAGGATACACTGGAATATCACGGTTAGAATCTGAGATATACTTGGTACAGGCCAGGGTGTTTGTGCCATTAATATTCATGGCGCATGATCCACAAATTCCTTCCCGGCATGAGCGTCTGAATGTGAGGGTTGGGTCAATATCATTTTTTATATATATCAATGCATCCAACACCATGGGGCCGCAATTATCCAGATTGATTTCATAGCTGTCTATTCTGGGGTTTTCACCGCTATCCGGCTCCCAGCGATAGATTTTAAATGTCTTTTTATTCTTGGCGCCATCAGCTGCTGAAAAGGTTTTGCCTTTCTTGACTTTGGAATTCTTTGGTAATGTGAACTCTGCCATCTTATATCTCTCTTTTTTCCTTGTAACTTATAACTTGTGACTTGTTACTGTTTTTAATAAACCCGTTTTTTGGGTGGAATATAGTCAATTTCGTCTGTCAATGTATTCGCGTGTACAGGACGATAATCAAATGAAACCTTACCTGTCTTTGCATCAAGCCAGCTATAGGTATGTTTCATCCAGTTTTCATCATCACGGTCTGGAAAATCTTCCCGGGCATGGGCACCACGACTTTCCTTTCTGTTTTCTGCAGAATTGATAGTCGCCAAGGCATTTTGCAGGAGATTTTCAAGTTCCAGTGTTTCTGCCAGGTCGGTATTCCAGATCATTGACTGGTCTGAGACGTTAACATCCTCGAAGGATTTATATATTTCATCCAGTTTTGTTATACCTTCTTTCAGGACCTCTCCGGTCCTGAATACTGCCGCGTCATTTTGCATGGTTTTTTGCATATTCGAGCGTATTTCAGATGTTTTGAGATTACCCTTGGCATGTCTTAACCGGTCCAGTTTATCGATGGCTTCCTGGCCTGCATCATCAGGTAATGGTTTGAGGGAACTATCTGGTTTGATGAGCTCGGCGGCTCGAATGGCGGCTGCTCGCCCAAACACAATCAAATCCAGTAAGCTATTTGATCCCAGGCGATTGGCACCATGTACAGATACACACGCGGCTTCACCAATGGCCATTAGTCCTGGCACCACTGCTTCAGGATTTCCATCTTTCATAGTGACGACTTCACCATAAAAATTTGTGGGTATACCCCCCATGTTGTAATGGACAGTAGGAATAACAGGAATGGGTTCTTTGGTGACATCAACGCCAGCAAATATTCTTGCGGACTCTGCGATGCCCGGCAGACGCTCATTGATCACTTCAGGACCAAGGTGTTCCAGATGCAGGAAAATATGATCATTTTGAGGGCCGACGCCTCTACCTTCCCGTATCTCGATAGTCATCGAACGACTAACCACATCCCGGGATGCCAGGTCTTTTGCGGAGGGGGCATAGCGTTCCATGAATCGTTCCCCGTCCTTATTGGTTACATATCCACCTTCACCGCGAACCCCTTCAGTAATGAGACAACCTGCACCATAAATTCCCGTGGGATGGAATTGAACAAACTCCATATCCTGCAAGGGCAAGCCGGCCCTTAATACCATGGCATTACCATCACCGGTACAGGTATGGGCAGATGTGCAGGAGAAATAAGCACGACCATATCCACCGGTTGCCAGTACCACCATATGGGCAGAAAAACGATGCAGCGTTCCGTCCTCCAGGTTCCAGGCAAGAATGCCACGACAGATGCCATCATCATCCATGATCAGATCAATGGCCAGGTATTCAATAAAGAATTCTGCCTGATGTTTTAAGGACTGTTGATAAAGGGTATGAAGAATTGCGTGACCCGTGCGATCCGCAGCAGCACATGTGCGCTGGGCAGTCCCTTCACCGAAATTTGTCGTCATTCCACCGAATGGGCGTTGATAGATGTTACCTTCTTCTGTGCGAGAGAAGGGGACACCATAATGTTCCAATTCAACAATTGCGGGGATCGCCTCGCGACACATATATTCGATTGCGTCCTGGTCTCCTAACCAATCTGATCCTTTCACCGTGTCATACATATGCCAGCGCCAGTCATCAGGCCCCATATTACCCAGTGCGGCGCTGATCCCTCCTTGAGCCGCGACGGTATGACTTCGTGTTGGAAATACTTTGGTAATACAAGCGGTCTTAAGGTTTTTTTCGGCCATACCAAAAGTTGCCCTAAGACCGGCGCCACCAGCGCCCACAACAACTACGTCATACTTATGATCAATTATTTTGTAAGACATCTTATAACCCCAGACAAATTTTCAAAACAGATAGAATAGCCACCAGCTCGGCCAATAACACAAGCACATTGACCAGTATAAGGCAGGCAATCTTTTGCCATTCAGAATGGATATAATCTTCAATGACTACCCTGACGCCCAACATTGCGTGATAGTAGGCGGAAATAATATAAATCAGTAATAAAACTGCATTAATTGGCGAATTTAACCAGGTAATGACCGTGTTATATTCCATGGCACTTAAGAGAAACAGGTTTACGGTAAACCAGAGTGTTAATGGCACCAGGATAATGGCCGTTAAACGTTGATGCCAGAAATGTTCAGTACCCTGTTTTGCTGAACCAAGGCCACGTGCATTTGCCAGAGGTGTACGTAAATTCATAATCCACCTCCGATTACCCAGCTTAGCACAGTCAACAAGACAGAGGCGATGGCTGTGATATATCCCGTAATATTGGAGGTCTTAATTTCAAAACCCAGTCCGCTATCCCAGAATAAGTGTCTGATCCCATTGCAAAGATGTAAATAGATAGAAAACGTAAATGCAATCAAGACCGCCTTTCCATACCAGCTATTGAGATGGTTGGAGAGGTTATCAAATGATTCCGTTCCAGATGCCACAGATAACAACCAATAGCTGATTAATAGTAAACCAATGGATAAGAATACCCCGGTGGCCCGATGTAAAATGGACAACACCATGGTGATTTGCCATTTGTAAACTGTCAAATGAGGTGATAATGGACCTTTTACAGATGCCATTTTTTGATTACTCCTTAGTTGTTCAGGAATGGTTAAAAATCAATACAGCGGCCCTTACGCTCCCAATCTCCATATCGAGTCGGTTCTAGTCCCTTAGGACCACCAATTTCCTTGGGGTTAGTCTTGTTACTATCCCGCTGATTATAATCAGTTTTCTTTTCTTTTTCCTGCGGTTTTTTTGGTTTAGGTTGCATGAGGTAGCCAGTAAGATTTTAAAACTGGTATCTTATCAACAATTTGGATAATGTAATAATCATAAACAGTATTTTTCCAAAAATGACACGATGTCGTTAATTAATAAATAACATGGAAGGTGCTGAAACAGGGTTTACGCGACCCATAGTCATAAAGTACCAACCACCCTCATGGTCGGGCCCTCTCAATGTACTGATCCACCTATTGGCGATATGCGCTAACGCTATTGTAGACATTCCTTTGATTGTGAAGTTCATAATAATTTTTATTAAATTTGTGTGGGGGATGTTGATTATCAAAGAATGGTTGAAACAACACATAAATGGTAGTGATCGATCAATCAGGCTTGATATGGAGGGTAACTGGAGCCTAGTAGTAGAGGGTAAAAAAGAAATAAAATTAGAACTCACCAGTATTGGTTTTTATGCTCTAACTTTATTGGCCTTGAGATTTAAAGGTCCCGGCCCTGAAAAATATTCATTTATACTGACATCTAAAAATACAGATAGCGATATACTGAGACGATTGAGGGTAAGGGTTTTATATCCTTAATTAAGCATTTAACAATGCTAAATGCCAAGACGTGTACAACAGCTTATCCAAAATTTTCTGATGGGAGTCAATTGAATACGGTGTTTCATTAATCTGAATCCATCACGTTTTATCTCTTCACAGGTAGTGGTCGCCAGGCGGTTTAGAATTAAATTAAATAACGCTGTTTTAGGTGTGGTTTGACATAGAGATATATATGTCTGATTCAATTTTTTATGATAGTCACAGATAATTTCTTCAAAGACATCGTGATATTGAACCTCACCATCAGCGCTACTATGTTTTGATATTAATTCGGCACAAATAAACCGGTGTACTTTTTCTGCAAAGAGAGGGTAGAGCATCAGTAGTTCCAGGCCAAAAACGAGCGCACCATTTTGAATCAGCAAATTATTGTCAGTATTTTCCCTGAACATATTAAGCATAGACCAGTATTGACCTATTTCATTGGAATTATTTTCCAGCCATCCCCGGTGATTTTCACTTTGTGCATTCATGACAATCGATTCAATTGTCATAAGGTGTTTATGAAGTGTGGAAATGATATCAGGATATTTATCAGAAGTTGATTGAATGGTCCGGGTAACGGGATGCCGTGGACTGTTTTCACTTAATCGGCTGAGTTCTTCGTGCCACCAGTTAAATTTTAATCTGGTTACCCCGGGATCAGGTGAGGCCGTCAGGCAATCAATGAATTCATTATGCAGGGCATATAATGGTATGACACTGGTTTTAACATCACCTTTTTCAAATAAGATAGCGTAATAAAAGTTTGACCCGGGTAGAGTGGCCTTGTCCAGGCAATAGTCATAATTTGTACTCATAGTTGGCCGTTATTGAGCCATTCCAGTAATTCTTCTGGGTGAGAAATCATACTATTGGCACCCCATTCATCCAGTATCGTGGTTTCCTCTATATAACCATAAGTTGCGATAATCGTTAGCATACCTGCTGCACAACCGGCCTCTATGTCCCGTTTGGCATCACCGATGTAAACACATACGTCAGCGGGACATTGCAGTTGCTTGCAGGCATGTAATAACGGCTCTGGGCTTGGTTTCATGTACGGCAAAGTATCGCCGCTGACAACACATTTAACCCGTTTATCCAGACCCATGGATTCCAGTAAGGGGGTGGTGAGCCATTCAGGTTTATTGGTTACGATTCCCCAGCGATAACCAGTATCATCGAGTGTGTTAATAACGTTTTCCATGCCATCAAACAGTTTTGAATGCGTGTGTATATTGTCACTGTAAATCGATAAAAATTTATCACGGATCTCCGGGAATTCTGCATCTGTCTTTTCCACATTGAATGCAAGTTTAATCATTGCCGCACCACCCAGGGAGACCACCTGCCTAATATCATTGAATTCAATTGGTGGTAATCCGTAATTGCTCCGGGTTAAATTTAAAGCATAGGCAAGATCAGGGGCGGTATCAATCAAGGTGCCATCCAGGTCAAACAATACTGTAGAAATCTGATTCAAATACATTAACCCTGCAATTTAGCGTGTATTAGATAATTCACAGAAAGATCATCGGTTAGAGACACATGATTTAAGAAAGGGATATATTTTAATCCTGTAATATCCATTACCTTAAATCCATTTTTACGTAGTATCCCTGTTAATTCGGATGGTTTAATAAATTGGTTATAGCTATGGGTATTTTTAGGTATCAATCCGGTTAAATGCTCTGCGATGAGAATTGATTTTATATATGCACCGATGCCACGGTTAATGGTAGAGAGGAAGACATCACCACTAGGGCGGAGTAAGTCAGCCATTGCTTGAATTACAGATTCGGGATTGGAAACATGCTCTAGCAATTCCAGACATGTTATTACATCAAATTTCTTGTCGGCATGTTGTGAATATGATTCAACGGTAGTCGTTAAATATTCGACATCTATTCGGTTAGTCGCAGCATGTTCACGGGCCGCCTTAATGAGTTCTTCACTGATATCTATTGCCGTGACATAGGCATTTATATTTGCCATCGCTTCACTGAAAATTCCACCACCACAACCAATGTCCAGCACATGTTTATTTGCAAGGTGGCAGGCATCATTAACATATCTCAACCTTGTTGGGTTGATTACATGCAGGGTTTTAAGTTCACCGTTGGGATCCCACCAGTTATCAGCAAGTCTGGAAAAAGGCTGGTCGTCAATAGTAGAGGAATCCATTTATATATGAATAATATTGCGGGGAGCGCTGGTTCTGGCAGGATACGACTTATGAATCACTGATGAAAAAGATCACGGGGCATCTGGTAATGTAATTCTTTGGTCTGCTATCCCTATGGTATTGGCAAATTCTACCAATTGGCGTTGTTTTTCGTAAGATGTTTCAGGATTGCCAATGGCAGCGAGGGCGCGCTCTTCAAGCAACTTTTTCGAAATCTCATTTACCAACTGGCTGAATGCCGTGGAACTCATTGCAGATGCGTGGTCGGCATCTGCAAATGATTGCCATTCATTCAAGAATGCATTTAAACTGGCCTCAGACCAGGTGTTAGCTGCTAGAAAGCTTGATATATGGTTCTCCAGAGGCGAGGGCGGGGCATCTTCCACCACAACAGGCGCTGGACCTGCATCATTCTGGGATTGATTTGGTTGGATTGACGTATCATCACCTCCAGAAAATATGGCAACGAGCAAGACGATAACGACTATTGCACCAATGCCACCAAACACCACTGGTTTATTATCTAGCAGTCCTTTTGATTGGGCGGGATTTGTAGGGGCAGGTTGAGAACTGGATTCACCGATCTTCTGTAAGGTGATATCTGAAAAAGTATCACCCCTGGCTATTTTTTCTGCGGTATTGTCTTCTACAGGCAGTATGACATTACCGGCAATCAGATCCTCAAAGAATGCTGTCCGATCTGTCCGGTACTTATCTTTTTCAATTTTACCGTCAGAGTATGCCCTGGCGAGTTTGCGCAATGGAGATAGTTGTGTCATCTAGTTTATTTATCCTACTTCTTCGAGTATTACTCTAAACCCGGTTTGTTCATCAGCATTGCCATCATGAGGTCTGGCGGTACTGATATCACAGTTATTGATGGCATCAGAAAATGCACCGCCACGTACAGTAGTTGACCCACCTTCCTGCACCCATTCCTGTACATTACCGACAAAATTATACATACCCCATTGATTTGGACGGCCTGATTTAATCTTGGCGATACCGGTACCTTTCAGAATTTTATCTCCCAGTGTTACCCGGCAATTTAATTGGCCCTTAATTTCCCTGAAGGCATCCGCTTCGTCAGTAAGCGCGCCACCTACAGATGCGGCATACTCCCATTCCTCTGCGCTGGGAAGGCGGTAGGTCCTACCCGTCCGTTCTGAAAGCCAGTCTACATATTGCTGGGCGTCAGATAATGAAATTCCAGTAATGGGATCATCAAACCGGGAACGGTCTATAACCGGCTGACAATTACCACTCAAGGCGCAATATTTACTCCAGTCAGCAACGGAGATTTCATATTTGCCAATAGCAAACGAATTGGATACCGCGCCACCGGCAGGGACAACTACCATTTGCGGACCACGCCAGCCATTATTGACGAAGTCATAGCAGATGGCGCGTGCCCGGGTTCCATAACTGGCTTTATCCGGTGTGCATGCACGGTCACTGGGAATAGGTTTCCATTCAACTGCTACCACAGAAGTTTGCTGACTTAAATCCACTTCTGCTTCTCTGGCCACTATACGGTTTGCCGGGTTGTCTGGTGCTGCGGCAATAAGCTGGTCAATGTCGGTTTCTGCATCGGTGAACGCAGGGTTATCTGACCAGAATGCCTGGGCGCGGAACAGTAAACGCTTGGCCTGGTTTAAGTTGCCAAAGCTGTCAGCCGCGGCTTCCTTGGCGGAGACGTAGACCTCGTATTCGTCATTGGCCCGGTTCATGCCCAATTCCACAGCACGCTGATACTGCAGAACATCGGGATGATCGGCATATTCACCCTGTAGTGCCGTTTGCAAAAGATCATTTGCAGCAGTCAACTCAAAATTGCGCAGGTGATTTTCCGCGACATTACGTTCTGGCCAGGGCTGGAGTTGATAACGTCTGGCCATGTCTGCAAGCACACTACTGGTAGAAAATATCCTCGACATGGTATCAGCGAGTGCTGCGGCATTATTTTCATCTGAATCGGCAAGAAATTCGATACGTTCTGCCAGGATAGATTCGGCCTGAGAGATAAAGTCTGTGTACTGGCCGGGCGTTCCGCGTTCTATTTCACTGACCTTGCGGGCCAATTCAATTCGTTCTTCATCGGTAAAGACCCTGGCATTCCTGAACACATCGGCGAGCTCGGTGATATTTATCCTGGCGCGGTATTCTTCATATATTCCTTGCAGGGACGGGTCTCTTGGGTTGAGGTTAACCGCAGCTTCTGCTAACTGAAAGGCGGTGGCAAATTCGTTCGATTCTGCCCGGCGTTCAGCCAACCTGCGATAACTTTCTGCCAGTTCCCTGGGGGCCTGTGTAACGATGTAAAAATCATCCTCGGGTAGTTCAGTCTTGAGGGTATCAAATATCTGGTTGGCCTCAGTGATGTTATCGGCCTCGACGGCAACCTGGAACTGGTCCTTAAGGCCGATTACCCGCAATTGCTGTTCATAGGTGGCCCTGCTGTCAGATATCAGGATCTGTGTTTCAACTAGAGAGGTGAGGCCCGGAGCAATTCTTGAACCGCGGTTGATAAAGTTATCGGCGGCATCAAATCGATTGGCATTTAGTGTGAAGGTAGCATTATCAATATAAAGCGAAGCAAGTGATTCCTTGATGGAATTAAAATCATCAATAAATGATTCGTTATCATCGATTAATGAATCCAGCTCCCTGACACTGGCCAATATCTGCGCCTCCCATTGTGGATTATCAAGTTGTGGAGATTCCAGATTGGTTTCCAGGGTGGAGATATTATTAAGTACCATGTTCTGAATGGCATTATTCCGATCATCACCTTCTAGATGGGCGAGTTTTATCTGTGTCAATTCCTCGTTAAGTGATAAGGACGAGAGTAATCCCTCATTTTCATTAGCGAAGGCCTGAGCCTGGGCCCTGTCACCTTCATTTAAGATGCGATTTAATTCTTCTGTGACCAGGGAACCTAGACGTGCAGACAAGCTTGATAGAATGGGGGAATCCTCTTCATTACTGAGACTGGCAAGTTCAGTAATATCATTCTGATATTGCTTGAAGGTATCCAGTGAATTGAATTGATCCTCGACGCTGGCAAGTGTTGAATTAATCTCAGCAATACGTATGGCATTATTGACCTTGGTGGAAAGGTCATTCAATAAGGGATCATCCGCAGCATTTCCCAGCCCTGAATTTACGAACGTCAGTGCTTGTTGCAGATCGCCATTTTCAAATGCCAGGTTGGCCGCCAGACGATATGCATTAGACGGACGTGTGTCTGTTAATAGTGGGTGCTGGGGATCAATCTGATTGCGAATTACTTCCAGGACCTGATTTGTTCCACCGATACTTTGCGGGTCTTCCAGAGCTAGGTTGGGATCAAGCGCGGCAATAAAGTCCTGATACAGCTCAGATATTTTTTGTTTCTTATTGAATTCAATATCATCAAACTGTTGTTGAATGAATAATGAATCTGGATATAACTCAGAGGCTTCAGAGAGAATTCCTTCCGCTCTTGGAAAGTTGAAGGTACTACCAGTGATATCAATATTTCTCGCAATTTCAGATGAGAAATAGCGTTGAATCGCAGCACTGGACTCTGAGGTAATGGTTGCTATATCTGAGGGTTCTAATATCCTGATTTCTTCCAGCTTTTCCACTATTAGGGAATTACCGCCACTGTTAATGTCAGCAATGATTCCGTTAATTTCTTTTTGATGTAGCCAATCCAGCGCCGGATTGATCATGATCAGACCCGCCAGTAAAAGCACACCGGCGGCCCATGTAGCCGGATGTTTATGCCAGGTAGGGAGTCCTTCAAATTCCTCAATGAAATCGTTCACCGTTTCCGGCCTATCCTTTCGTTTAAAGGCAACGGAGCGGCGTAAGGCCCGGTTTGACTTCTTGTTCAGCCCCTTTACGAGGGGTGGGACCAGCCCATTTTCTTTGGCGGTGGTTGCCGGCAATTTATTGAATGGGTGTTTCCCGGTTAACAGCTCATAAGCAACGCACCCCAGTGCATAAGTGTCATCGCGAGTATCCGGCTCTTCACCTTCCAGCATCTCAAGACTGGCATAGGCGGGTGTCAGCGCACCTAACTTGCCCGGATCGAACAAGGTTTTTTCAGCCTCACCTGTGACAGGGTTTTTCACTGCACGGGCAATACCGAAATCAAGGGTTTTTACAGTGCCGTCATTACATAAAAACGCGTTGCCCGGTTTGAAATCTGAATGCACCAGACTCCGGTCATGTGCATATTCAAGTGCAGCGGCGAGCTGTTTGGTGATTTCAAATGTCTGGCCAAACGGCAATCCACCTTGTTTCTTAACAGTCTTTTTGATGTAGGTATTTAACGGCTGACCTTCCATCAATTCCATGGTGATAAACACCGGGGTGCCCCTGCCGCCAATACGGTCAAAGTCATAGACCGTTGCAATATTTGGGTGGGCAAGTTTCTGCTGACGGGAAGACTCACGCTGGAGTGAAATAAATGCTTCAGGGTGAGATTTGAAATCTTCATTCAATAGTTTTATGGCGCAGTACGGGTTTTTGTCCTGTGCTTCTTCTTTCAGAAGGTCAATGGCTTTAAATACTTTACCCATACCACCAACACCAAGAACGTCAAGTAGGCGGAACCGGTATTTAATGACATCACCAATCCCCAATTCCTGGTCTTCGACGTAGCCCTGGGGTATAGGCTGTTCATAACTGGCACCTGTACCGGCTGTACTATCGAGAGAGGAGTCCATGGTCCCCATGCTGATATCAAAATCCACAGAGGCACCGCCAGCGCTATCTGCCCCTTCCAATACCTGGGTGGCACCATCTCCATGGTCGTTTATTTCAGTGGAATCTTCAGAGCCGACGCCATGGTCATTTATTTCGGTGGAATCTTCTGAATCATCAATGGGAACATCTCGAATCTCGGTGGAATCTTCAGAGCCGATTTCTTCAACGCCTGCATCCATGTCGGTAATTTCTTCCTGCCCAGCTGAATCTTTAACGACAGTGGAATCTTCAGAGCTTGCATCTAACGCATCCTCTTGTGCAAATTCAGTTGCCTCCGGATCGTCTTGAGAATCGATTGCTTCAGTTTCAGATGCATGGGCGCGCCTGAACTCATTAATCTGTCGCTTCAGCTCAGTATAAGCAGTTTTATCCAGGGAACCCTGGTCATTTATTTGTTCTAGCTGCGCGAGGAGTTTGGTCGCATATTTTGGATTGTCATTTAACAACGTCGACAATTGCTTACTTAGACCTTCCAGTTCAAGTTGCCCACTCGCTAGTGCTTCTAGTGCAGTTTTGAAGTCAGCCATATTAGACTCCTTAAACGATGATTAATGGTTATTCAATATCAACAACAATACAAGTTACGTTATCACCAGCGCCACGTTCTAGCGTGACATCGATAAAATATTTGCAACGGTCTTCTGTGTTTCCATTACGCATAAAATTTTCTATTTCAGAATCCTTAATATGTTTTGTCAGCCCGTCACTGCATAACATATACCGGTCTCCTTTTTTCATTTCCTGCACATCCATGTCCAGATAAAAATCTTCTGTTGCCCCAACCGCACGGGTAATCATATTACCATGAGGATGGACTTCCGCTTCTTCGCGTGAAATAAGGCCCTGCTCAATATATTGTTCTACCTGGGAGTGGTCTGTGGTAACTTGCGAAAGCTTATTGTCGCGAAGCCGGTATAGTCTGCTATCACCCGCCCAAAGATAGATGCAATACTTGTCGTAGGTATGCATCATGACTACTGTGCTACCTATGGTGATTCTCTTTTTTGATTCCCTGGCTATATCTACCAGGTTCTTATTTACTATATCAATTCTGTTTTCAATATCATCTATGAATTTTGCCAGGGTGGTGCCTTCATGAATATTTTTCATGGACTCAACAATCATCTGGCTGGCGACATCGCCTTTGGCATGACCGCCCATACCGTCTGCAACCACCCAGAGGCCAATCTCCGGTCGGGCCAGTACTGAATCCTCATTATGTTTCCTGACTTTGCCTACATTGGTAATCGCATGAGATGACCAGCTCAAGGAGTTGCCTAATGATAGATTAGGTGCAGACATCAGAATCTTCCTTTCACCTGATCAACCATGATATACAACATAAGATTAGTTCTGTGGCTCTTCATAGTTCTTTATCTGCGAAAAACGCACGACCTCGCTGGGACCTTCCGCAAATGACTTGCCAAGACTGATTTGGCCATTGCCACTAATTGCCATCTCTTCTCTTCTCAAGAATGCTTCAGGGTTGTTTTCAAGGAGTACATGGGTACCATTGGTACTTTGATCAATGATAAAAAATTTATCTCTTCTCAGTTCGATTCTGACATGCTGGCGTGAGGCCAGTTTTTCATTGATAGAAAGATCGCAGGCATGGCTTCTCCCCATAACCAGGCTGGAACGTTCTTTGTCCAGCACCACTTCATTTCCGTCATAGGTAATTTTTAATTTTGCTTCAGGCTTTTCTTCTTCCATCATGACCCCTGTGGCCATGCGGGTAACATCCTCCTCCTGCCAGATAATCTCAAAAATATCAATTTCTTCTTTTTTCCCTTTAATAGGCGCCCGATCGACAAAACGGGTACCAGCCCTGAGAATAGGCGGGAGTAAATCAACTGTGGACTGGGTAGTGATGATTTGGC
Source organism: Gammaproteobacteria bacterium (assembly GCA_030835405.1). Taxonomy (GTDB): domain Bacteria; phylum Pseudomonadota; class Gammaproteobacteria; order Eutrophobiales; family Eutrophobiaceae; genus Eutrophobius. The sequence continues at coordinate 49,199 of JAURPG010000012.1, forward strand.
CACCTTTCGCCTGGGCGGCCATTCTTGCTGCCACGTTTACGGCATCGCCAAACACATCACCGCCCTCGAGTATTGCCGAGCCATAATGCATGCCGACTCGTATCGAGATGGTGGTAGATTCGCCACCCGTGCCTTCCGTGACATCCTCTATTAATGCTTCATGCATTTCGCATGCAGCATGTGCTGAATCTTCAGCAGTAGGGAAGGTACACATGATCTCATCGCCTATAGTCTTGATGACAGTACCATTATGGTCTTTGGTAACGCTTGTTAATGTATCAAGGCATTCAGATACCTTTACTCGCGCAGTCACATCCCCAAGTATTTCAAATAACCGGGTACTGCCACTGACGTCGGCAAATAAAATGGCAAGATTAGCTGTTTTAGGCGCCATATTAGGCTTTCTTTACAATAAAATTAATTAGTCTAACTGTTAATTATTTACACCGAATTGAGGTATAACCCGTGGACTCTCCGCAACTAATCTTTATACCGAAATATAAATAATAATCAATGTAAACAAGGCCACGATAATGCGATTAGTAGTACCTCAAATCTCCTTCGTTTTCGACTATAGCTGATGACCACAGAAGATTTTCAGGTTTTCATCATACCTTTTTATTTCATAAGGGAAAAATACATCTATCATCTGTTGTTATTTTGCCGGAAAAAATAAATTATTTTTGCGTAATCATGTAATTTTCCTTATTCTCTGCCCATCTTAATCAAATTACTTAACAATATCGGATAACAAGTTATGAAAAAACAGAGCGTTATTATCTTGTCAGTAGTTGGTATTACAGCTATTGCATTGGCCATCTCATATCAACAGGGACTATTGCCCGTGCAAGGGACTAGTGCCCAAAATATTCAGGAAGACTGGGCCCAGGGTGCAACAGGATCAGCTGACCTATCGATAAACTTTGATTCATTACGATTACTGTTTGCCAATGTGGCCCCCAATCAGCGGGCTGCGTTACTGGATGATGAAGCGGCCTTTGGAGAATTTGTTAAATCTATCGCCTCACAAAAATCACTACTTGCAGCGGCCAAATCAAATAATCTGGATCAGGAACCAAATATCAATTTTCTGATGAGACGTAGTGCTGAAAACACCCTCATGGAGCTGTATTTAAACCGATTAATCAGTAACAAAATTCCCACAGATTTTCCCACTGAAGAACAGATCAGTGAATATTTTGAAAATAACAAAGACAACCTGGTAGTTGAAGAACGGGTCTCTGTCTGGCAGATTTTTATACCTACCCCTCAAGGTACATCAGATGAACAAATAAGTGAGATACAGTCTCAAGCTATACAAATTGTCAGTGATATCAGGGCAGGCAGGACAGACTTCACCAATGCGGCGTTAACCTATTCCTCTCATCAACCCAGTAAGTTAAATGGAGGGTATATGGGGATCCTCAAAATCTCTGAACTGATACCGGGCATACATGAACCATTACTGGCCCTGGAGGAGGGTGAAATAAGCGAGCCCATCAAATCTGAAATGGGCTTTCATATATTAAGGCGCGACCAGGTCATCCCCTCACAACCGGTGACCCTGGAACAGGTCAGACCGCAAATCAGGAATCTTCTTGTCAATCAGTTACGGGCGAGGTTGCAAAACGAAATTATTGAACTGGCAACCAATACCTACCCGGTTGAGTACCAGGAAGACGCAATAAAAGAATGGAGAAATATTCTTAAGAATAGTAATTAAATTATTGAATTATATGATTAATTTAGTTTCTTGAAAGAAAGTCTTTTGCGGCTTCAATATTGAATTTATCTGCCAGACATTTTCCTGTGGCGGCGATGGCACTGCCGTAGATGTCACCGTAATCCATCATCTCATAGGTGGGTAGATCCGCTTTCATACCCACGGCATAGCCTGACTGCATGAGTCCCATGCCGTCGGATTGAGCATCCCCCATGATTAATTCCATGCCATGTTTTTTACGTCTGCTTTTGGTATTGACCACCTGGTCATATCGCCCCCAGATCCCAGGGGCATAAATTCACCCCCATCATAGAGATGAAACCGTTCAGTACCACATTCATGAGCAATAGGGTATTGATAACAATTGAGTGAAGTTCCTGGAAAATCGGCAGGCATTGCAAATCTTCGATGCATAATCCTCTTCATCTCACCGTTATTTTTTACTTCCTGTCCAATGGTTAGGATGTACTGAAGGTCGCCATGTGGTCCTTCAAAAATGCGTTTGCCGTCTACGGATTTATATTCACGATTAAGATCATACAACATACCTTTACGACGCTGGGCCGTTACCACGATTTCTTCTATGGTCTGCACATTTAACTCCTGTTTGGCCACCGGACATCTGAAAATGACGCATTTTGTGCGAAACCTAACTGTGAAATGGTTAATCCGTTAATAATTGCCGGGATAAATTTACCAAGATAATTGTTTAGATTTGAGGTCATGATTGATTTTATTGTTGGAAGATTTTCCTAAATAGTAAAATGACATGTTCCCAATGTAAAACGAATTGATTTACTGATTTCAATTTGAGAATAAATTAAATTATCAATTACCATAAATACCGTTAAATACACCAAAACTATAAGCTCTTCACCTAGATTGAATCTATGAACGTATATACTACGTTGTAGCATGAGATGTTGGCTAACATAGCAAGAACAAATATACCAGTGCAATCAGTAAATAACATACTAAATTTCCTGTAAATTCTTTAGGATTTTGCTTTACCTAAAATCGCCATTCTTGTTATTATTTTACATTAATATATGGGGACAATTTTCGGGCCATTTTTTGTGTCATAATCGGCTTGTGAAATTAACGACACAAAATAATGATAAAAGCCAGTTAATGACTAAATTGTTACATGCAATGAGTGCCACCAGTTTGTCAAGGAAATGGAATTTCAGTCTGCAGAAATTCATTCTGGTTACGTTGTCACTTTATTTCGTCCACTCAAATAGCGTTGCTCAAATTGCTGTACCAGATGCCAGCAGACCCGGGGCCATTGCGCCTAGCCAGACTAGTCCAAATGCAGGTCAGGTTTTCCAAACCGGTAACAGTCTTGAATCTGAGTCCCGGGTACAGATCGCCCAGGTCGCCGTTCCCGATGCAACCCGACCCGGGGCCATTCGTCCTGAACAGGAACAGCGTAGTGTGGTTCCTCAAGCGCCGCCTGAACCCGAAGAGTTGTTTGATCCCCCAGATGCAGTCATGGAAGTGCCGCCGGTTATTGACAGGCCCTTTGAAATTGATGATGGTTCAAAGGTTGCCGTAACGGAATTTACCATACCCGGTGCACAGGACCTGCCTGAGTTTGATATCCGTATGGATGAAGTGGCAGAAATTTTAAGGCAGCAAGTACAGGCCAAACCAGAGGGCTTTACCGTTGGTCAGATGCAGGAAGTAGCTGATCTGGTCACGCGTTATTATCGTGAGAAAGGATTGATTCTTGCCCAGGCTGTCGTACCTATTCAAACTATCGATCAGGGCACCGTTATCATTCAGGTGTTTGAGGGCAGGTTGGGTCGAGTATTGGTTGAAGGTTATGAACGCTACAGTGAAGAAATTCTTCGTGGACCATTTGAAGATTTAATCGGCCAACCGGTTACTCAGCAATCTATTGAATCAGCCATCCTTGAGCTTACCGATTTCCCAGGCTTGAGTATTTTTGGTGTGTTTCAACCAGGGCAGACCGTTGGTACTGCAGATATTGTCCTGACGGTACAACAGGAAGATACATTTGATTTTGCCTACCGGCTTGATAACCATGGCAAGATCGAAACTGGCCGTTATCGTTTTCGCCCAACCTTTGAATGGCATAACCCCACAGGCGGTGCGGACCGGTTAACAATAAGTGTGCAACAGACATACGAACCGAAAAAGAATACCTTCACCTCGGCCGATTATGATCGTTACCTGGGGTGGGGTGTGCGTGGTGGAGTAGGCTGGAACCGTAATGTGTTTGAGGTGGGGGGTGAACTGGCAGTCCAGGGGATCACCGGTGAGACACGAAACCATTCCATGTTTTTTGAAAAGAGCTGGCTGCGTAGTCGGCAAATGAATTTTTCCACCAGGGTCAATTATACCTTCAAGGATTCAACCACTCGCACCCGTGGGCGACAGACCAATAATGATAAACTTTCTGTCTTCAGTGTTTCTGGTGCATTCGATAATGTTGATACCCGGTTCCGTGGCATTAACTTTGCAACATTTGAATATACTCGTGGTGTCAGCGGTCTGTTAGGTGCCATGGGCACATCAGAACAGGCGGAGCTGGAAGAGATCGCAAACCGTCCCAGCCGTACCGGTGACGTCGCCGGGACCAGGACGTTTGCCTCCGGTGATTTTGATAAATTATTCGTAACTGCTTCAAGACTGCAAACTGTCAGAAGTGAATGGGGTCTTTCTGTATTGCTTCGCGCTGAATATCAGTGGACCACTGACTTTCTTGTCCCCATGGAACAATACTCGATAGGTGGCCCTGACAATGTTCGCGCCTTTCCACCGGCACAACAACTGGTTGACCGTGGAGCCTTCCTGTCATTGGAACTCATCAAGAACATGCCATTCATTGGTGACAAGGTTGCATTTGGTAATCGCACCTGGGGAGAGCTGGTTCAATTGTCAGCGTTTTTTGATGCTGCCTATGGCAGATTAAACAATCCATTGACCTCAGATATACAGGAGGGTTTGGGGGATTATGTAAATTTCAGGGGCGCGGGGGTACAGGCACGCTTTACCTTGCCCGAATTTCTAGAAGCAAGATTGATGTTTGCCGAGGAAGTATTTTCGATATTTGAACCGGATAATGGCCGTGCCCATCAGATATGGGCGGATTTCACCTATCGATTTTAATTGAGTTTAAGGCGATAAATATCTGATTAATTTGGATGTAGTGAAAAGGCGACAATATAACCAGAAATTATGTGAGCAATGGGGGCAGATTTAAGTAACATTAACTGATAAAAAGAACAAGATGATTAAGGGAAATATAGTACAAATACAATGAGCCGTACGGGGTTACAACGCAGAAAAAATAACAAGTCCAGAAAACCTGTTCTGGATAATGTCGGTACACAGCCGCATTTCCCTGCGCCTAAATTAAAACCCCTTGCCCATTACATCCGTAAAGCTGTGGTGCCTGCGAGTATCTTGCTGACAACATCACCGGCCTTTGCAGGACCCACTGGTGAGAACGTCACCGCCGGTAATGCCAATGTCAATCGGCCCGATACCAACACGACGGTCATCAATCAACATACCACTAATGTTGCCATCGACTGGGCGACGTTTAACATTAACAAAAATGAACTGGTGCAGTTCAACCAACCGTCATCAAATGCACAAGCCTTAAACCGCATTTTCGATCAAAATCCATCGCAGATCTTTGGTAGCCTCAGGGCTAACGGTCATGTGCTGTTATTAAATCCAAACGGTATGTTCTTCGGACCCACTGCAAGCGTAAACGTTGGTGCCCTGACAGCCGCCTCCATGGACATGAAGGTGGAAGACTTCATGAACGGCAACTACAACTTCCAGGTGCCGGTGGACAGTGAAGGCGGCATGGTGGTTAACCAGGGGATCATGTCTGCTGCTACCGGCGGCGCAATCAATCTGGTAGGTGAGGCGGTCAGTAACGAAGGTCTTATCTATGCCAACGCCGGCCAGGTCAATCTGGTCGCCGGCAAAAAAGTCACCATGGATTTTGATGGTGATGGTCTTATTCAATTTGCCATCGATGAATCCGTTTTAGAAAACGCACACAACCTCGATGCCGCGGTTTCCAACACCGGTGAAATCAGCGCAGACGGTGGTGCGGTGCTACTCAAGGGTAGTGCTGCAAAAGATATTTTCACCAATGTAGTCAACAACCAGGGCATCATCAAGGCGGGCAGTATTGAAAATGTTGGCGGCAAGATCCGATTAATTGCCGGCGGCGCAAGTAACTCACTCATCAACACTGGCACCTTAGACGTTTCGGGAACAGACAGTGATGGTGGAACCGTACAAATAGGAGCGACCGGCAAAACCACCATATCCGGTAACAGTGTTATCACAGGCTATTCACGCGATGCTAAAGGCGGACTGATCGCGATCCGAAGTAATGAAATTTCTGTTCAGGACAACGCAACATTAGATGTATCAGGAAGTACGGCAGGTGGGGCAATTGAAATCGAATCTACTGATGCGACTATCGTCAGTGGTGAGAGTGTTATTACTGCATCATCCGATGAAGGTAGGGGTGGTGAAGTTCAGATACTTGGTGACAAGGTTGGACTGTTAGATCTCTCTGCCATCGATGCCTCGGGTTTGATCGGTGGTGGAATGGTTTTAGTTGGTGGCGACTTCCAGGGTATTAACCCTGAGATACTAAATGCTGATGTAACCTACGTTGATGAGGAGGTATCAATACAGGCAGATGCTGTATCAGAGGGTGATGGCGGTAAGGTCATTTTATGGGCGGATAATACCACGCGTTATTATGGTGACATCACCGCTAAGGGTGGTAGTGAATCTGGTGATGGTGGTTTTGTTGAAGTGTCCGGTAAGGGCTATCTTGATTTCAATGGAACGGTTAATACCATGGCAGAAAACGGTGAGATCGGTACATTACTGCTTGACCCGACAGATGTCTTTATTGCGGATAGTTTAGGAAACGCCCAGGTGCATGCTGGTGCTGGTGGTAATATGGGGGGCGGTACTGATACCAGTGCTGATTCAAGTGGTAATCCTTTTACACCGGGCGGAACCATGGACAATTCTCTCTTGTTGGTAGCAACGCTTGAGACAGCGCTGACTACAAATGATGTGATCGTTAATGCACTCGCTACTGGTAGTGGGGGAGGAACTGGCAAAATTGTTCTGGTCGATGCGCTGGACTTCGGCGGTGTTGATTTGGTGGCAGACAGGTCGCTCACGATAAATGCTAAAGATATCTATATCGATGCGCAGATTGATGCAACCGGTGAGACTGATGGTGATCATGTGCTTGATGTGGTGCTCGATGCCAGTACTCTCAATGGCGGCGGTATTGTCGACATCAATGCTGCGATCAATACCAACGGTGGAACATTTAGTGCAAATGCGATAACAAATATCAATATTGGTGCCAACGTAACGACAGCTGCTGCTACACAGGCTTACACAGGTGCGGTCAATATAGATACTGCAACACCTACTTTAAGCGCGTCATCTCACACCTTCAGTTCCACGATTAATCTGAATGCCAACACTCTTACTCTAGATAATACAGGGACTACAACAATTTCTACGGCGATTAGCGGAGTCGGTGGTGGTTTGACGAAAAAGGGTTCGGGTCAAGTCACCCTGAGTGTGGCAAATAGCTATTCCGGTGCGACTGCAATTAACGCTGGCGTAATAAATGCACAGAATAATATGGCTTTTGGTGATACCGCTGGCGGCGTGACGGTAGCAGATGGCGCAGCAGTGAGATTATCCAGCGACATCACTGTGAGTGTAGAAACTTTGGATCTGAGCGGTAGCGGTATTAGTGGCACTGGTGCATTGGTCGGGAATGCTGGTTCTAGCACCACCTGGAGTGGTGCCATTACCCTGAGTGCGGATACCACCATTGGTATTGACGGTGCAGCCGGAACAACGTCGCTGACAACCGGTACCATTGATGGCGGAGGATTTGCTCTAACGGTAGATGGCTATAGTAATGGCATGGGCGCTACTATGGGCACCTATACGATTGGTGGTGCGATTACGAACACTGAGAGCGTCGACATATTTGATGCACAGGCGGTAAACATCAATGCCGCAATTTCGACCAACGGCGATACAGTTGGTGATGTTGTCATCGCAGCGGGCGCAGGAGGTATAAGCAGCACAGCCCCCGGCACGATTACAACGACGGCGGCAGCGAATTCGGGTGACATTTCAGGGGATGTTGATCTGTCAACGACAAGCACAGGGACGATTAGTCTTTTGGCTGCGATCACAACCACCGGCGCTGATTCTAATTACAGCGATGGTGCAGCAAGCGATGGTGGTAATGTCACTATTAGTACAAACGCGGGAACAATATCTGTAGTTGAGATTACAGCTTCTGGTGGTAGTGGTACGCCTGATGGCACGATTGACGTTGATGGTGGAGATTCAGGTGATATATCAATCACCGCAGGTGGTAATAACACCCTGGGGATTGGTGGAGCTATCACAGCGCTGGGTGGTTTGGCAGCCGATGGTACTAACACGAACATAAGCCCTTTAAATGGCGTTAATGGTGATTTAACACTGAGCAGCGGAGGCAGTGCTGTTACACAATCAGCGGCTATTCTAGCAGGCGGTCTTGAATTACTGGGTTCGGGCGCTGTGACCTTGACCCAGGCCAGTAATAATATTGATGTTATTGCTGGAAACGTCACCAATACGATTACTTACGTTGATGCCGACGGTTTTGCTGTCGATAGCATCAGTGGACAGGATAGCTTAACCAGTAATAACAATATTAATCTGACTGCGACAACCGGTAATATTATGGTCTCAGCAGGTGCGAGTAATTCAGCAGAGATGCTGGTTACCAGTGGGAGTGGAGCAATAACCTTAACGGCTACCTCCGGTAATGTCGTTCTTGATGACTTTGCCATTAAAATAGTCGATGGCGCGCTAAGCATTAACGCGGGAAACAATATCTCTGCGGTTAATTCGACCGCTAACACTGAAATAGATGCATTTGGAAATGTAACGCTGATAGCGGACAGTATCGGTTCTGTTTCAAATGCGATACACATTGAGGGCGACGCAGGCGGTGATCGTTCATTACTAGTATATGCCAATGAGACTGGCAGCGTTGACACAGTGAACATTGATGTTTCAACCGATCAGTTTAACCTTATCACTCTACGTATGGCAGATGCAGATGACACTGTCGATATTGGTTTAGCTGGTGCTGATGTCATTGATGTAAATAGTCTCAGTTCAACAAGTACGTTGATCAATCAGGCCAGTATGGACGTGAATGGCGCTGCCTTTACCTATGAGTTACTTGAGGCAGGCTCCAATGTTCAGATTGCAAGTGGGGGGAGTGTTGCTATTACTGCAGGTGGTGATGTCGTTATTCGTGCTGCGGATAATATTATTGTGGGCGATACTGGCGACAATTTTGTAGAAACAGCGATTGATGCCGATGGCGGCACGTTTAATGTCAGCCTCATTGCTGATGCTGATTTAAGTGGTCTTGGCGGTTCAGCATCCAATAATGTCGGTGCCATTACTCTCGGCGATACAGGCTTTCGTGACGAAATTCTAATGGCAGATGGAAATCTGCATATGTCTGCGGCAACCGGTGTTGGTACTTCAGGATTAGGCAGAATCACGGTTAAAGGAACATTCGACAATACTTTTGGTCTGGCCGCAGCAACGACAACAAGCGGTGGTGTTTTTGTTGGGAATATCAATACTGGTAATATCAGTGTTACCAGTCTTACCACCGGATCTGTGACAACTAATGGTCTTCAATCATCAGACGCATTAGAGCTGGAGAATTCTGCCAGCAATATTACCATCATCGATATTGCTGGTACCGCGAATGACGTTAATGCGACAGGTAAAATCAGATTAGATGCATTTGGTACATTAACCATAGCAAGTGGTGCTGATGTAGAAACTTCTGTTGGGGCAGGTTCAGCGATTGATTTGATCGCTAATGATATGGATCTCTCCGGGACGGTGACGGCAGCCATGGCTGATGCAGAAGTATTACTGAAAGCGAAAACGGGCAGCACAGCAATTAACCTCGGTGGGTCGGGCGGCGGACTTGAATTATCAGCAGCCGAATTGAATGCGATTGCAGCAGATATTCTGCGCATTGGTGATAGTTCAACAAGCGCGGCAGTCACTTTAACAGGTGCATGGACACCGGGGTCTACAGTCGGTGATACGCGCCTGGAAATTGAGACAAGTAGTACGGTTACAGCAACTGCAGCGGCATTGAATATGGGAACGAGCACGGGTGATCTTGTCGTGCGTGCTGGTGGTGCGGTCAACCTTGGGACCGTCTCCCACGATTTTAATACGGTGGCGGTGACGACGGGTGCTACCGCCTCTGCCGTAACGATCAAAGATGGTGTTGACGGCATGACCATTGGATCGGTAGACGGGATAAACGGAGTTGTTACTGGTGGTGCACAGATTGATATATCGACAGCAGGTGCGTTGACCGTGTCTAACCAGGTGAACAATACCGGTGCTGATGCTATTAACCTGTCGGGTGCAGGTGTGAGCCTTAATAATGGTGCGAGTTCGGCTGTAGGTGCAAGCACAGCAGGGACAGTGACTATTGATGCGAACGCAGGAACCCTGTCAACAATTGTCGCCACGACTATTGCATCATCGTTGGGAACGGGTCTTGCTATCGAATTGATTGGGGACACAATGAGCCTGCTCGGTTCGACTACCGCCAGTGGTGCGGGTGGTGAGGTTCATATTGTCGCAGGAACAACAACGACAAATATTAATTTAGGCGGTGGAGGCTCAGGTGGTGAACTCGAATTATCAGCAGCTGAATTGAACACTATCAGTGCCGATATTCTGGAAATTGGAGATAACACTACTGCCGGTATAATTACATTAACTGATGCATGGACTCCCGGTGCAGCGGTGGGTGATACCTATCTGGGATTTGAAACAGAGGGGACTGTCACCGCAACAACAGCCGCTGCTATTTTAGACATGTCAACAAGCAATGGCGCTCTTGTCGTTAGAGCAGGTGGTGCGGTAAATCTGGGACTCCTTGGTACTGTTGCACACAATTTAAATACTGTTGCAGTAGATACCGAGAATTCAACTGCAACTGGCTCAGCGTCGGTAACTATTAATGACTCAAACGGATTGACCATAGGAAATGTCGATGGTGTCAACGGTATCTTAGTAGAAACGACGACTGCATCGAATATTGATATTGATTCTGGTGGTGCGATTGCAGTAACTGGAGGAGTGCAAATTATTGGTGGTGGAGCAACTACAAGTTTGGCAATTGATTCATTATCTGGTTCTATAACAATTGGTGCCGGTACAATAAGTAACGAGTCCATCATCAATACTGGATCAGGGACCATTTCTATTACTACCGCTGGTCTACAAAACATTACATTGTCTGATTTCGCGATTGCGGCAGGGACTGGTTTAGTTAGTTTGAGTTCTGGACTAGATATCACTGCGAGTGCGAGCGGTAATGATGAAATTAATGCGGCCTTACTTAGTATTACGGCTGCAAGAGATGTTGGCCCAACTAACACTCTTGATTTAGCAAGCACGACGAATCTGACGCTCGATATTGAAGATAGTTTTGATATTAGCACTAGCGCAACTATTTTAGATCTAACCGTAAGTCTTGATCCAACCAATATAGATTCCTACACATTAGTGGATAATGATGGTGGCACGACAAATCTGACTTTTGATGTAGCAGATAATGGAGCGAATGTTGATGTCCACGAAATTTCCGTTAGCAGTGGTAATTTAAATCTCTCTCTGGCAGGAGAGTCCGGCAATATTAATCTTGATGATAATCTTGATAACAATGGGGACGAAGGCATCAGCGTTGGAGCAGGTAGTGTCACAATAGTTTCTGCTGGAAGTATTCTCGATCTGAATACTAGTGCTGCTGACGATCCGGCGACAACTAGCCCATCTGAATCTAACATCGCCACGAGCGGAACAGTTGTTCTGACCGCAAACGGGGGATCAGTGGGCGCAGCTGGTGATGGCGATATTGATATTCGAGGTACAGGAAATATTACCGCCAACGCGTCAAATGGTCTTGTAAATATCCAGACTGATCAAACAACCATATCTGTTCCCGGTGCTCTAACATTTGCCGTGCCAACCGGAGTGGACTATACCCTTACCGGTGCAGGTGGAGCAGGACTTTTAATTGTTGAGAATTTTGTTGGCACATTAGATGTTGCTTTTAATGGAGGTGGGATTGCAGATGGCGATCTAGATGTAACGGCAACAACAGGCAATATTCGGCTAACAGATAATGCGATTACAGGAATAGGTATTGGCGATGTCAGGTTGGTAGCGTCAGCGGGCTCAATCAACGCAGATTCAGGTACGCCAACCGCTAATATTTCAACGGATGGTAAAGTAATTTTATCTGGATCCACAGGAATCGGCGGCACCAACCCTTTGGCGATAGTTGGCACCGGAACAAATCTTGATCTTGATTTGATACGTACTGATGTTGGCGTTATCAATTTAGACATTACCGGTGATGCAACATTAACCGGATTTAGTAGTACCGGTGCAGGTACCACAATGATTGCAATGCACAGTTCGATGACCCTACAGACTGATGTTAGCCAGGTGGGCACCTTCACAGTTACGACGACTGATGCCGCAGGTGCTGGCGATGATATTAATGTTGATAACTCAATTGATCCCAATGTAACAATTGAATCAACCGGCGGTAACATCGTTTTCAACGCGGGTGATAACATTATTATAGAAGCTGGCTCGATTGTTCGTTCTACATTCGCTACCGGGACGGTCAGTTTCACTGCAGGTGTAGGTGATACGACAGCCGCGGATGATATTGGTCAAATCGAATTACAAGGTGATGCTAGTGTAACCTCTCCTGATACTGCTGGTGTTGCGATTACCTTTGCGACGAATGATGTCTCGTTGTCTGGTACTTCTACTGTTATTGCTTCCGGTGGTGCGGGTAGCAAAGTATTAATTACTACCAGTGATAATACCGACACAATTGACCTGGGATTAGGGGATACACTCTCTAATAATATATTGGAAATATCTGATGCCGATCTGGACCGCATTACTGCTGAGACATTACGCATTGGTTCTATCACCGCGAATGTAATTAATGTTTCATCAGTCATCAGTCCAGCTTCTGTTACAAACCTTTCCTTGATTACTGATCTGAATGTAACTCAAGCCGGTGGTGGCACGATTACTGTTAGTGGTTTATCGATTAACGCAGATACCAGCACCACGCTGAACGAGGCTAACAACGTAACTACGCTGGCGGCACTTATTGATGATGCCAGTCAGACCTTTTCTTTTACAGAAGCAAATGGATTCGGTGTTGGCACAGTAGATTTGCAAAATGGCGTATCAACCAATGACGGTGCCATCACACTTGTGGCGACTACCGGCGGTTTGACCATTACCGATACAGCACTTGATGTGAATGCGGGTACCAGCACGGCTTCATTACAAGCCCTCGGTTTAAACCAGACCTTGACACTGACGGGCGATGTAACCGCTACCGGTGGTGTTACTTATATCGCTGACAATATGATTTTGAACGGTGCGACAACGGCAACCGGCGCAACAGCGACTTTACGACAAAATACAAATGGAACATTAATTGATCTTGGCGCCGCGGTCTCGGATAGCGCAGGGCAATTGGTGTTATCGAATGCCGAGATTGACTCAATCAGTGTCGATGCCGGGATCTTACAGATAGGTAATGCAAATAGCGGCACCATCGACCTGACCGCAGCTATTGCACCGTCTGGTGTGACCACCGGCGTACTATCACTGACAACGGGTGGTTCGATTACGCAAGGCGCTGCTTTTGCCCTCACAGAAGAAAACGTGACACTGCAGGCAGGCGGTTCGGTAAGCCTGACACAAGCAAATGAGATTGCTGATCTTGGTGCCTCGTCCAGTGTCGGCGGCTTCACGTTGAATGACAATGCGGGTGGATTAAACATAACCGGAGTAGTAACTGCAGGCGCAGGCGATATCGATATTACAACCGTAGGTGCGTTGACAGTCCAGCAAAATATCAATAATACAGGTGCTTTTAATATTAACCTGACCGGTGTTGGTATTGATGTGGATACAACAACCGGAGGCGCTCATAATGTAACTATTCAAACGGACTCAACGGGTAATCTGAATATTGATGCCGGTGCAGGGACTTTGACTTTACAGGATGAGGGTACGACCGAGATAGCCCTGTTGACCACGATCGGCACTGGCAATATATCGATCAATGCGGCTGACATCGTCATTGAGACTAATGATGCTGGCAATCAAGATCAAATCGTTTCCGGCGGGACTCTGACTATAACCTCGAATGGCGGTACGATTGGACTTGGTGATGATGCAGTAACTGCAGTATCTGCGTTAGAACTAAATGATGTAGAGATGGATTCACTTAGCAGTACTGGCACACTAACAATTGGTAACGGTGCTTCAGGTCGGATACTACTGGATCGTGCAACGACTTATGGTGCCAATGATTTAAAACTTGTTACAGGTAGTTTTATTACAGATAACTCCGATGCCAATGCCTTTACTAGTGCCGGGACATTGACTCTGACATCGAATGGCACGGTTGGTATCGACAATACGGATGGTAATAACACGGCCCTGACTTTGGGTATCGATGTCAACGCGCTGACGATCACGGGGACTGGTGCCAACAATATTAATGTTACAGACGCGGGCACATCGAATACGGTTTATACCATTGCCACAGGCGGTGCTGGTAATGTGGTTGTCACTCAGACAGCTAACAATTTAAATGTGGGGCTGGTATCAACACTTGGTAATGTTGATCTCACTACTACCAATACTACTGGCGGTGCGATTATTGATAATGGTGCGGATAACACCGTCGATATTTTTGGTGGCACAGTTACTCTTACTTCTAATACCGGCATCGGCTCATCAACAGCCGATCAGGACATTGAGACTTCAGCAACAAACTTAGTCGCGTCCACGACCACATCCGGCGATATCGTGATTGATGAAACCGACACGATCACATTAACATCGGTGACTACCACAGACGGCGCCATTGATGTGGATGCGGGTGGTGCGGTGATTATTCAAACAGTCACTTCGGCTGATACGGGTAATGACGAGACCCACGACGTAACCATCACAACTTCCTCAGGCAACATTACCTTTG
>JAURPG010000136.1 GCA_030835405.1 Gammaproteobacteria bacterium
GTGGGCAAAACCATGCCGGGCATTACGGACAAAATCCAGAGTCAGCAATTGTGGGTTGTGTTGCATCTGTTCTTCCAGTTTCTGGACAAACAGGCGCAGGCCATGACTACCAATGGCATGGATACCAGCCCAACGCCAACCGGACCTTAGTCCACGCATCAGTGCGATGACTGTTGGGGATTCAAAGTCCGGGCAGTTTTCCAGGATGATCTTTACTTTCTGAAAATCAGCACCGGGTGCCGGCATCAAGTCATCCCCCAGACAGGGCTGGGTGGGACTATCCCAATCCCCTTCACTACTCATCCCGTGCAACCATAACCATGGATTGGCCTCAATGGTTTGCCACATGGCACCGATATTTTCATACATACCCAGGGATGCCTGGCGAGGTATGGCCTGACGGGCGAGATCAAAACTATAGGCAAATCGAACAGGCAATCTTCCTTCATTTCTCAATAAAAGATTATAGGCCGTCACCTGTTGATTGGTATTTAACCTTGAACCAAAGGTGGTCATACCAGAGGTCAGGTAATAGTCACGGGCCAGCACCTTGAAACCTTCACCATATTGTGCGGGGGAAGGTTGCTCCCTTAACAACTGTTGGAAATGCGCCCGCAACGGTGTAGGGACCAGGATGCTTCGATCCCCGGGTGTTTCTATTCCCCGTGGCTGATTGTCCACCTGTTCAACAAAATCAGGCCACATTTCCAGCACTTCTTCCATGGCCCGTTGATTAAATAAAATCACAGCATGGCTGTTTGGTACCCAGCCAACGGTCATGGTGATAATGAAAATTGCTAACAGGGTTCTCAAGTTTATTTTATCCAGGGATTTCATCTTTGTAACCTCACTCAGTAATATCCACCAGGGGCGTGGTAACGGGTTCGCCATGGGCATCGACGGTAATGTGATACCAGACATTCTTCTGTTTAACCGCTGGACGACTTTCCGGCGTCAGACCATTGCCGGTTTTGCCAAAAATCTCTTCACCACTAGTGAGCATAAAGGGATAATCTGGAACAATTTCGCTGATATCTGACTTTGATATGCGCACGTCCTCCAATTTTCTCGCGCTCATTAACGTGGCCACATCGGATGAAGATGAAAAACCATATTCCGGTACATTAACCAACGCGATACTGATCCAGTCATCTGGTCCCGGTTCGGCATTGGCCAGTAATATCTCCATTGCCCTGGCAACCTTAGCCATGGTTTCATCGGGTGTGGCAGCGATATCCATTCGAAGATCAAAACCGGTGGGAGTACTACGAAGCCCAAACATCTCCCTGGCGAGACTCTCAGTCTTCCCCATGGGATGGGTATGGGATTCCACAATCCCGGGCAGGACCATTTTGCCCTTTAAATCTACAATGTCTGTTTCAGGACCGGCCAACAAAAGAATATCCTGGTTTGTCCCCAGTGCAACAATGACACTGTCTGTCACTGCCATCGCAGTGACAATTGTCCCGGGATCTGCATTCAACTCATGATTATCCAGTGTGACAATGACAGCATTGTGAAAGATAGTATCGGGATAACTGACTAACTGTGTTGGCACGTCCTGGGAATAAACATTGACCCATTGGCAAATGGATAAAACCATAATTAATATATATTTAACCATTAGATAAACCTGACTGATTGTGAAATTAAAAAAAGGCCGGAGACATCAGAGAATTTACTCTTTTGCCCCCGGCCTGTTCATATAGATAGATACGACTCAGGGTTTTCTGAACTTCATCACCAGTCTGTTTGTCGCATCTCGTGGGTCACGCCCCCATCTGGCATTCACATCATCTTCCGGATGGTTGGCATGAATGCTGCTCTCACCTTCCAGCACAAAGCCGGCGATGGATACATCGTTTATCAATACATCGGCTGGGATTCGGTGAATTTCGTCACTAAATTGCCGGGAGACTCCCGGTGCAGATGCATGCTCGACAATGGCAAAAATGCCGCCGGGTTTTAAAATCCGGAAAATATTTTCATACCGTTCCAGGGCAATGGACGGTGTGAATTCACCTACTGCTGCATCGTAATGCCAGTGGTGTACCGCCAGAGTTAATAACACGACATCAACAGAATTATCCGGCAAGGACATATCTTCAGGGTTTTCAAAATTGAGCTCGACGTTGTCATAGCTTGAATATTGTTCCGTGTATTGGGCCCTGAATTCATCAGAGCTTCTACGACCACTATTATTCGCCACAACCGATCCATCGCTACCGACAATACCTGACAGGATCCGGGTGAAGTAACCGTCTCCGGAACTGACATCAACTACCCGCATGCCCGGTGCAACACCAAAAAACTTCAGGACTTCGATTGGTTTACGTCCGGAATCTCGGCTAATTTCGTCCAACGGTCTTCGTGAGTCGGCTAAAGCTGCCTTATAAATATCCTGATCCACATCGGACGCAATACTCTGTATCACGACCCTGCCTGAACTGGCAGCTGGTGCTGATGGTTCGGGTGCTGGTGCTGGTGTTGTGGCAACTGAGGATGGCTGTGAGACCGGTTCATTGGTAGACATGCCTGACTGTTCACTGGAACAGGCAGACAGCAATATTAGCAGACCTGATATTAACAATAATGATTGGATACGAAATTTCATGTGACCCCCTGTCATATTCATTCTTTATAAGAATTATCTATTTAAATAGTAACAGAAAGCCAGAATTTGAACAGATCATCAATAGAGAATTCTGGGCTTACCTGTGTTTTTCTGTTGTTTTAAACCTCGGTTCAGATATGGATTTGATTTTTTTCAGGTAAAAAAAACCGGAGTATCACTCCGGTTTTTTTAGATTAATTGATTGATTTCTTTATTCCCTGGCCTCTGCCATAGCGATATTTATGTTCCTGTCCACCTGACGGGCGGCATCCATTATCTTGACCATTATCTCATTAGTAGAGCTTTTAGCGGCCTGGATTACCACGGAAGCGTCAGGGTTTTCGGCGTACATACGCTCAATATTTGGCCGAACAGAGCGCATATCAATGCGACGTGGACCAAGCCAGATGCCATCATTTCCATCAATTCGAATCAGAATATTCTCATTCTCATTATTTTGATTCTGCTGAAGTGGTATATCGGGTTTATTGACGTCCAGACCTGTCTCTTTTACAAAAGTCGCAGTCACGATAAAGAAGATCAACATAATAAACACGATATCAATCAATGGTGTGATATCGATACTGGCCTCTTCGGCTTCTGAGTGTTGGGCAATTCTACGCATGGGTTACTCCCTAAAGATACAGGGGCTAAGGATAACAAATGTTCCGGGGTAGTGTCGATGGCTTTTCTGGCAGAAATGAAGATGCTTTACTGCTGCTGGATATCGATTAAAAAACGCTGTAAATTCCTTGGGATACGGATATCAAAAGCTGTTTTTATCTAGTTATTAGCATATTATTCAACTACTTTTGCCTAAAAAATGAATATTTCCTGGCAATAAAATAATGACAGAGGAACCACTCCATGAAAAACGCAATACTCATGATATTTCTTGTTATTAGTCACACTAATCTATCTGCGGCGGTGAATACCGGCGGTGATCTACTGGAAAAATGTGATAGTTATATCTCTTATATGGGTAACAAGCAGATACCGGACAGTAATTTTGCCTATCATATGGGGATCTGTCAGGGTTTTGTTGATGGTGTCATTTATACCCATAGCGTGACACGTTCAGGCTCTCCCATCTGGTGTTTACCTAAAAACGCAGCAAGTGACCAGATTATTCGTGTACTGGTAAACCACATACGGGATAATCCGGAGGCACAACAAAAAAATCTCGGCGCTGTGGTCCTGGTAGCAATGGTGAATGCATTCCCATGTAGTGAATAATAACTCAGAAGGCACAGGTAACTATACCTGTTTAAGATAACTATAAATAAACGACATTTAAAGTAGCGGGCAACCTTGAAAACGCCAGAAATCATCATTGGCACCAACAAGATAAGATACCTGGCCGGTTTTATGTGCTTAACGACGCTGGCATTATTGCTGATTCGGCATCGATTAGGCGAAGTACACATACTAGCAAATGTAATTAGCTATTTTACACTTTGCGCATTTTTGTTTGTGTATTTTTTTTCCGGCAAAGTCATATCGGCAAAACAGTCAGCTAATACCATTATCATCATAACCTGGCTGGCTATTACAAACATGGGATTATCATCTGGGGGCATGCAGTTGCCATTGGTCGTTGTTTACCCAGTTCTGCCCATTATGGCCCTTGTTATGCTGGGCACACGCATGTCACTGATAGTAAGTGGTATGACTATCCTCACCCTTGTGGGATTTATCGTCCTTGAAATCTCTGGATACAATTTTAACACCCTGCCTTTAAACAACACAAAGACCAGCATTATGAGAGGCTTCTGGCTAATCTTCACAGTAGGTGTGATAACCATCCTGGGCACTTATTACATAAGTATGATACAAAAGCTGACACATACCTTACAATCAATGGCAGACACCGATTACATCACCGGTCTCCCCAGCCGAAAAATTCTGAATGATATCTTGCAACGGGAATACTTCAAGGCACTCAGACAAAACAATGGATTATCAATACTATTAATCAAAATAGATAATTTTCATCTGCTATATGAATCTGCAGGTCAAGTCATGACAAATGAATGCTTGAAGTTGGTTGCCGGGGTCATTCAAGACAATTTTAAACGTGCAGCTGACTATACCGGCAAATTTAATGATACTGAGTATCTGATCATACTCTCTGATTGCGTATATCAAGGCACGCTGGATGCAGCGGAAAAACTTCGCCAGTCAGTACAAGGACTTGAAATCTGTATTAATAATAAGACACCAAGCTACATCACTGTTTCTATTGCCTGTGTGACAGCAAATAATCTTAAATCCATACCACTGAAAACCTTATTAAAAAAAGCTAATGTACTTATTAAACAGGCAATAGCGAACAATGGAAACCAGGTTATAGGAATGGAAATTTAATACTATTTTTACCAATCACGAAATATAAATTTTTTTATCTCTATAGGAAGTGAACATGAAAAATCTATCCAGAATCATATTTCTTACGTCACTGCATATGGTATGTCTTATGGCGACAATTAATATCCAGCAAACACTTGCTCAAACGCCAGATGAGACAGGTTATGCTGAAGTTAACGGCACACAATTATATTATGAAATTGCCGGACGGGGACATCCTCTGGTACTCATTCATGGTGGTGCAGTAGATAACCGTGCCTTTGATGATCAGTTTTATGTCTTTGCTGAGCACTATAAAACGGTAAGGTTTGACCTGCGCGGAGCCGGCCGATCCGGCAATCGAGATAAACCATTTGATAATGCCGAAGACGTCTATCAGTTATTAAAGTATCTCAATATTGAAAACGCCTATCTGTTGGGGATATCACGCGGAGGCGGGTTTGCCTTTGACGTCACAGTAGAACACCCTGAAATGGTTGGCGCCTTGATCCTGGTCTCGGCCAATATGGGCGTTGAAGTCCCTGCCTATCACGAAATGTTTGACCGGGCCACAGAGGCCGGCAAGCAACATGGGGCCCGAGCGGCAGCCGAAGTCTGGGGCTATGACCCCCATCAGGGACCCAGGCGGGAATCGGCCAGGGAAAAAGTCCTCAGTATTATTGAAGAGAACATGCCGCGGTTTCGTTATTTTGATGGCCATGAACCGGTGGAACAGTTTCGATCCTATGACCAACCACGATGGAAACGACTGCATGAGATTAACGTCCCGACTCTGGTACTCTCAGGTACCTATGATAATGAAGTGTCCAGACAAAACTCACGCAACTGGGCCGAAGGTATAGCTAATGCCCGGCTGGTGCTGTTTGAAGAGTCGGGACACCTGGTCAATATAGATGAGATTGAGAAATTCAACCGGACCATGCTGGAATTTCTGGAGAATCTTCAGTAAAAATACATTAATTATCATTCATGATATACAAGGACAGTATTTTGATTTCCAGAGCCAAAGAACTTAACGGATATTCATTTCTCGTTGTCTTCGCTAATGATTCAACCATTGATGAAAATGAACTGCATATGCTTGAAAGACTTGCATTAGATGATAATGAAATCGATGAACAGAAAAGGAAGTTTTAAGTTATCTTTTTTCCAGAATTAATGAAGATAAGGTCTCAGAAATTGTCGCGAATGAAATCAGGCAATTTCGCGAAAAGTACAAAGATTCAACTCTCAAAATGTACCACTAACTTTAAAAAACAATCGCGCCCCATTATTTCCCTCACGGTGTTCACGAAGTGCCAGGGGTGAGAGATCGCGCTGGGCCATGTAGATAAATCGGTCGCGGATCTGATCATTATTGGTGAGATTTTCGCCCAGAAAGGTCAGTTTCAGGCCGAACCAGCGGGTGGTTTCGATAAAGGCATTGAGATCGATGGACTCACTGAATAGATCCAGTTCATCGGCCTTGAATTCTGGCCGGTCAGCTCGTTCAGAGATGGTAAAGCCCCAGGATACCAGTGCCGATTCAATGTCCTGTCGAAAATCAAACCTGACGGCATAATCATTTTCGTCTTCAAATAATACATCCTGCCGGTAACCACCCAGGGCAGAGAGCTTTCGCCTGTCCAGCGTCACCGGATCGATTACGGTTGAATCCTGCAGGCGAAATTTAAAATCCATCCTTGCCCCGGTCAGGCCTGTCCATTCCAGTGGCAAGGTCGTTTCAAATATTGCCCCCCAACGCCTGGCATCGCCAATGTTTCCGGTAGCCTCAACCGTGTCACTTAATGGTAGAAAATCCAGGGTATCGGTGATCCAGTGATGAAACGCAGTGACTTTAACCACACCAATTGACCCGTAGCGGTATTCATGACTCAATTCTGCAACCCAGGTCCGATCCGGCCGAAGGTCTTCATTGCCAAGAGTAACGCTGTTATCTTCAAATACCTTGGCTGTCACAAAATCTCTAAAATCCAGCTGCGACACTTCACGTTCAAAGCGTAACCGGGTTTGTCTTCCCTGCACGGGAGAATAGGTTAGTAATACCCTGGGTTTGAAGTAATTAAAGCTGCGTTCCTGAACAGCGTCTCCGGATTGCGAAATAGTAGACAATTCATAATTAATACCGTACTCGAGACTGAATTTACCAACAGTCCAGGTATCCCTGAGCAAAAAATTCCAGCGATCTTCCTCTACCCTCACATTCCCGCCGGGGACGTCAACGATGACCGGTCCTGCACCGGTATCATCGGTAAAGACCAGGGAATTGGTCAGTGTATTCAATGCGAGTTCGACGTCAAATTGAACAGCATGCTGTTCCCAGCCTGACCAGCCAAACTCCAGTCTGGAGATCAATTCCTTCTGAACCGTATTTTCAATTTCTTCCTGAAAGCGTGTTTGTTGACCATCAGCATTCAGATCAAGTTGCGATGATGAAGGATCGCGTCCCAGACGGGAGAACAATAGTATACCCTTGCCCTGCAGGCCTGGTATGAGTTTGCGCTCGGCATCAATACCCAGCTCAAGGACGCTGAGATCCCGGGTGGTATCAAATATCCGGCTAGTAATATCAGAACCGGGAATTTGTGGCATCCGGGTTGATGTGGTTACCAGACTGCGGGGCATGTTGGCCGCCCTGCCATTGATCTTGATATAATTTTCCCCAAGCCATGTGGCCGCATTAAAATAACCATTGATGTCGTAACCGGTCGCTTTATCGGCATCATCCCGTATTTCAATCAACGTCCCATTCGGATCAAACCGTTCAATAACACCTGGGTCACCATATTGAGTATTTCTATAATCCATCCCCACGTTGTACTCAATACCGCCCCAGCTGTCAGACATGGATATGCTACCAAAAGGGGTAAGTCCATAATCCGTATTGACCCTGAGGTAGGTCTCCCATCGTACCGATGCCGGTGCATCCTCTTTGAGGATAATATTAATGACCTCAGTCTGGCCTAACAGATCGATATCTCTGACCTTGACCCGTATCAACTCAATCCGGTCCACAGTATCTGCAGAAATTCGGCTCAGAATTGCCGTGGGCGAGTCCTGCTTGGCACTGGGACGTCTGTCATTAATTAAAATATTTCCTGCCGCCCCGCCATAGCCACGTACATCTGCACCAAATACCTGTGTATCTCCACCGTCACTCAGATTGAAACCTGGCACCCTGGCGGCCATGTCCAATGCCGTGTTGGGCTGATACCTGCGAAAAAAATCTGCATCGTAGGTCACCACACCATCCTGATTATTATTGCTGGTTGTATCGGCATGATTGACGTCCTGTGCCTGTAGCTGACTAAAGCCTGTTAAAAGAAAGATAAAGAGACAGGAATGACGTGATAAGGATTTGAAATACATTATATTTCTCATGATTAAATGGTTTGTGGAACTGTATCAATAACTATCCATTGTAACTATGAAATAAATATGGATAGCATAGAAACAGGCAAAGATATTCAATAATAGCAATCTGTAGTAAATTATTTTACTGCTATGTACTAAACTTGTGTTTAACAAACTGGAGATTCTTAATGTACTCAACGTTTTTTACGGTCTTATTCACCACGCCACTATTATTGTTCAGTATGACTGTAACCGCCCAGGATGGTGATTCAGGGCTCCCTGATGGTGAAGGCAAACACCTGGTGGAATTTGCCTGTGTAAAATGCCATGGGCTGAATCGAATCACCCGTTCACCCGGTTATAACAGCGCTGAAGAATGGAAGGCCCTGTTCAGCACTATGGTCAAACTGGCCGACCCACAGGCAGAGACTGTAGCAAATTATCTGGCTGCAAACTTTCCTGAACGGCCTGGTCACAGACCCACACTGGTACCTGGTGAGCATGTCATTGAAATTGAAGAATGGATCATGCCCACCCTGGGGCAGCGTACCCGGGACCCCATTGAAGGGCCCGATGGTGACATCTGGTGGACCGGCATGTGGGCCAGCCTCATAGGCAGGATGGACAAGGACACCGGGGAGATGCAGGAATACCTGCTACCCCCAACTGCACGTCCACATAGTATTGTACCGGGCCCGGACGGAAACATCTGGTACACGGGTAACAGTAATGGCACCATTGGCAAGCTGGTACCGGATACCGGTGTCATCACCGAATATGCTACCCGGGCCCGTGACCCTCATACACCAATCTTTCATCCTAACGGCAAGATGTATTTCACCTCCCAGCATTCCAATATGCTGGGCAGGCTGGATATCGATACCGGTGAACTCATTGAAATTGATACCCGCGAAAAACCCTATGGCATCCAGGTAGGGACCGACAATAAACTTTATATTGCCTATAATGGCACCAATGCCATCGGCGCCCTGGACCCCGACACCATGGAGGTCCGCTATTATGATTTACCTCATGAAGATACCAAGGTTCGTAGATTAGGCATAGATAGCAAAGGTATCGTCTGGTATGTCAACTCCACACGGGGCAAACTGGGGCGACTGGATCCCGGGACCGGCGAAATCAAAGAATGGGATTCCCCCAGTGGTCCAGATTCACACCCCTATGCCATTGTCGTTATTGATGACATCATCTGGTACAACGAATCTGCCATGCGACCCGATGCCCTGGTAAGGTTCGATCCTGAAACCGAAGTCTTTCAAAGCTGGGCCATGCCCTCCGGGATAGGCATTAACCGTCGCATGTGGGTCACCAAAGATAAAAATATCCTCACCCAACAGACCAGTTCTAATCGGATTGGCATTGTGAGGATAGAATAAACCAAACTGTATCAACCAGATACAGGCGGACGGGAATCATGAATACATCAATCAATGTACCTGCTCTGGTTTGTACAATCAGTATTGTGCTTGGCATAGTAGCCGTTTCCCCTGCATATGGGCAACTTGCAGCAGATAATATATTAATCGAACAACCCGCTGATAATGATCTGTACCTGGCCGGTGATAATGTAGACATACTTGCCGATGTATCCGGTGATGTTGTTGGGGCAGGCCGTAATATCATTATTGCTGGAGATGTTTCAGAAGACGTCATCATTGCCGGCGAAAACCTGTCTATCCAGGCCAATATTGCCGATGACCTGCGCGCTGCCGGCAAACATATCATCTTAACCGGGAACGTCTCAGGACATATAGTGGCCGCCGGACAAAGGGTATCCATAGGTGCCGGTAGCCATGTGGGGGAATGGGCCTGGCTGGCGGGGGAAACCATTGAAATCCTGGGTGATGTGGAAGGCGATGTTAAGGCCGCTGGTAACCGAATTATTATCAATGGCATGATCTCAGGTGATGTGGATATCTATGGTGATGATCTGCATATTGGGTCCGATGCCGTCATTCAAGGTGACCTGAACTGGCATAGCGAGACACTTATCGACCTGAATGACAATGCCAGGATCATTGGCCAGATGGCTGGAGGAATCACTGAAGATGATGAGGACGAAGATGAATGGGAGACAGATAGTGATATTGGGGATTATGTCTTTAAAATCTTCAGTCTGGCGACAGGGGCCATACTCGTATACCTGTTAATCCCCGGATTCTGTCAGTCGACATCCGGCCTGGTAAAGGAAAAAACCTGGCAAACCATTGGCCTTGGCCTTGCTATTTTAATCTGCACACCATTTGTGTCCCTATTGTTAATGATAACCTTGATTGGTTTCCTACCAGCGATAGCATTGATCATTACCTATTTTGCCTATCTGATAATCGGTTTCCTTGCAGGCCTTATTGTCGCGGGCTACCTTGGACTTTTATTTTCAAATAAACTTGAAGGCGCAAGCAAATTTACATGGGTATCAGGAATTTTCCTGATGACTATCATTTTAACCATTGCCTGGGATTTACCCTACATTGGAACCTTGTTATTTTTACTAACGTGGATTACAGGCTCCGGCGCAGTCAGCCTGGGACTGGTGCATCAATATCATAGGGTACAGGTTTAAATTATCTGAAGAACAGACTTCAAGTCTGTTCTCTACAATTCCCTTTCCAGAAACTGCCCCATATCCTGCACAATACCGGGATGAATGTCTCGCATGTGGTGGGTTTGGGCATCCCCGCGATAAATGATTAGGTCGCTGTTGGGCATGGCCTCATGGACGCGAATGGTACTTTCACTGTTACGGTGCTCAGTAGCAATTAATAATGTTGAACTGTTAATAATTGGCAGAACAGCATCCATATCTTCTTCATAATATACAGACATCAGTGCCATTGCCTTGATGCGGTCAGGATCCAGGGCTGTCGCCAATACCCCATTACGGGCACCCCTGGCCCCGCCTAACAGACCAATCCTGTTGACATCGACCCCGTCCTGTTCCACTAGAAAATCTATGCCAGCCAACACGTCCAGGTAATAAGGACTCTTGGTGGGGTCTTCCTCCCAGAATCGCATCACTTTCGGGTCATCAAAGGACATACCCATGGTACTTTGACCACGGCCCCGTTGTTCGACACTGACCATGGCGATGCCTCGCCGAACCAGGTCTTCTTCAAATCCGAAATAAGAATCCCTGTTGGAGCGCCCACCTGGCGCAATCACCACACCAGGAATTTTTTGGCCATCTTTGCCCAGGTCATCGGGATAGCGAAAGTTGCCATGGATAGTAAAACCATCTTTTATGGTGACGGTAATGACGCGGTTACGCCCCATACCTTTAACATGAGTGGACAACCAGTCAATGGTAAATGCCATATGACGTGAAGTTTCATTCAATAATCTCGCTGAGTCATGATAACCATCATCGGTCGGATGGGATGTTATGACATCACTGTATGGATTATTAGAACCCGCATAGATGTCCACCATATCCTTGAAGATTTGCCGGTTAACGGTATAGGCACCTGTTAAAATGGGAAAGTTGACCGAGGCAAGATAGTCTTTGGACGCCTGACTGATATTGGTGCCACCGATGAATACCAATGCCCGGGTGGGCACCAATGTCTCCTGTATGGCGCGTATGGCATATTCACCGCTGTATTCCATGGCAATGATCCCAATTCGAAGACCATCCACACCAGGATACTTCGACATGAACTCCAATGCGCCCTTGATATCAAGATGAGTATTATCATTAGTCAGGGTGGAAAAGTCATGACGCTCATTCACGTCTGGCTGACCTTTACCCTGGCTTGCACCCCGGCCACGCAGATCGATATTTAGGGTGGCAATACCTAACTCGGGAAGCATACGTGCCAGGCCGGGTCTGCCTATTCCCACGAATTCAGACCGATCATGTTCCTTTTCATGTAATAACAAAATGCCGGAATTTTCGTTATTCCGTCCTGCACCTTGTGGTAGTCGCAAGGTTCCACTGATGGTCCAACCGTCTTCGGTTTCATAGTCTATTTCTTTGGTGATATAGGAATCCTGGGCATAAATAAGCTGAGTCGTCATCCCCACATGAAGAGCCAGAACTAATAAAAAAGAATTACAAAACCATCTAATCATGAATTTTTTTCCCCACATAAAAACATAAGGTAAATATACTGAATATGACCTTAACTCATCAGGTAATGTTACAGCTATTATTCTGTTCTGAATCCCTTTAGTATTTTTTCGGCACAAAAGTCTGTTGATGCATTGGCCCGCGCTTGAATCCCCTGCCTTTCTTAAGTGGAGGTATTTTTGGAATCTCCGTATTCAGGTCCTTATATGGAATCATATCCAGTATATGTGAAATACAATTTAACCGTGCCCGTTGCTTGTCGTCTGAGGGAACCACAAACTAGGGTGCCTGGGGTATATCAGTGTGAAAAAACATATCATCCTTACACTTGGAATACTGCGCCCATCTTGATCTGGATTCCAAATCCATTGGACTTAGTTTCCAGTATTTATGTCGTTCCAATGCACGAGCATGAAAACGCCGATCCTGCTCACGATTGCTGACCGAAAACCAGTACTTTATAAGAACAATCCCGGAACGAACTAAAGCACATTCAAACTCCGGGCAGAGACGGAGAAACTCCTCGTATTCATCCTCAGTACAAAATCCCATTACCCTTTCAACGCCAGCCTGGTTATACCAACTACGGTCTAATAAAATTATCTCACCTGCTGCCGGCAAATGGTTGATATAACGTTGGAAGTACCACTGGGTCTTCTCTCTATCGCTTGGTACAGGTAACGCAACAATCCTGCAAACCCGGGATTCATGTATTCGACTATACGTTTAATGACCCCACCTTTCCCGGCCGCATCCCGGCCTTCAAAGATTATCGCGACTCTCAGCCCCTTCGCTTGTACCCATTCCTGGAGCTTAACCAGTTCAACCTGGAGTCTGAATAATTCCTTATCATAATATTTGCTGGGAAGCTTCTTTTCCTTGACGCCTCTTAACCTGGGATCGTTCTCATGATATGCATCCACGATTATGGGGGA
>JAURPG010000013.1 GCA_030835405.1 Gammaproteobacteria bacterium
AACCGCCAAAGCCGTACCAATCTCACCGGGTTCAAGCATCGTATAGGCGTAACCAACGTACGTGCGTTCATAAATCACATTCTGATTATTTCCGCAAGCAACAATACTTTCAGCTACAGATTTACGATGCCCGTCAAGATAAGCTGCCAGTTCTTTTTCATCATCATTACGATTCCACAAGCCGGCATCCTCAATAAACAAACTGGCATTTTTTTCCCGGTTATCAGCAATTGAAACTGCGATATAACACCATACACCATATGCCTGGTTGAGAGTAAATTCTGGTATACCATATAAGGGTCTTGAAGCTGTAATTCGTCTGTTTGCACAAATAACATGTGCACCAGGTGCGATGGGGAATCTTCTTTGTTTTTTTGTGCCAAATAAAGCCTTCCCGGCTTTAATCAATGGCCCGGCATCATAAACTGGTAGTGGAGTATTGTTATATTGCTTTAATGAGAAGAGTGGTTTGTGTTCATTGTTTTGAATTTCGTCGTGTATTGCCAGATCATACCCTCAAATATGTCCTGCTACGCCACTAAAGGAAGGGGCTGTTTCCATATTGATCTGGCCGATATAGGCATCATTTGCTTCTGCAAGATCATATGCCACAATACCGTCCAGCAGAGTATCATCTGTGGCCTGCGTTACCCCCGTTGATACCTTTAATACTGAAACGTATCCCATCCCACTGGCACCTGGACGGGCATAACCATCACAATAATCATCAAAAGGTCCTATCGCTGTTTTATCAATTATATCTATGATCATGGAAATAATTGCCCAATAGGCTTAATTACACTTACTAGCATAATATCCAGCAATGGATCATATATCATCAATTACACATTTTTTTAACCATCAAACCCATTACCGGGGACAACTTACCACTTTATTAAATTAGATGGATATCGTTTTTTGGTATAACAGATTTACTGTATATGCCTGGACTTGTGAAAATAATAGAAAAATATGTTTAAAAACTCAAGGTAGAAATAAATATTTTAATAGATGATTTATCAGGACCGGGAATCGCCAAATTCCTGGAAGATCATATCGAAGAAATGAAATTCACTTCTCCACCGGAAAGGTACCATGCCCTGGATATTGAAGGATTGAGGGAATCAAATATCACCTTCTGGACTATGTGAGATAACGATACACTGATCATTAAGTGAGCTGGATCCCATTCATGGTGAGATAAAATCAATGCGTACATCGCCTGCATTAAAAAGAAAAGGTATTGCCTCCAGCTTATTACGGCATATTATTGAAGAATCATTAAAATGTGGATATCAAAGGCTAAGTCTTGAAACTGGATCGATGGATTTTTTTCATCCGGCAAGAAAATTATACGAGAAATTTGGATTTGCCTATTGCCAACCATTTTCCGATTATAAAGCAGATTCAAACAGTGTCTTTATGACCAAAGAATTAAAACTAATAAGCAAATGAATAACATAGATGGAAGTTCCTTACTCACCGGGAAAGACTATCTTGAAAGCCTCAATGATGGACGGGAGGTCTGGTTTAACGGAGAGCGGATTAAAAATGTCACCGAACACCCAGCGTATTACAACTCGGCATGAAATACGGCAAAGGTATACGATGCCCTTCACGACTCTGCCTTACAGGACAAACTACTCCTGACAGACAAGTTGGGGATCACCACGCATAAATTCTTTGCCCCCAGTTATTCAAGTCAGGATCTTTCAGAGGCGCGAGAGGCCATTGAAATCTGGCAGCGCATAAATTATGGCTGGCTAGGCAGGACACCGGATTACAAGGCGGCATTTATGGCACAACTGGCAGAAGGCCATAGTTTCTATGAGACTTATTCAGAAAATGCCCTGAACTGGTATAAAAAGTACGCTGAGAAGTGTCTGTTTCTAAATCATGTGTTGATTGACCCACCAGTAGACCGCAGTAAGGCACGTATCGATGTACGCGATGTCTATCTGTCCGTGGACAAGGACGACGATAAAGGTATTTATATCACCGGCGCCAAGATGGTAGCTATCGCATCGGCCCTGACCCATGCCACCTTTGTGGCCGAAAACAGTGGCACCGCAGCCAGGATGGAGGCCGGTCGTGACGAGGATATGGCATTGGTTTTTATTACCGATATGTATGCCAAAGGGGTGAAACTTATCTCCCGACCTTCCTATGAATTTAATGCCGACAGTCCCTTTGACTACCCTCTTTCCAGCCGATTTGATGAAAATGATGCCGTAATGGTATTTGAAAATGCCTTCATACCATGGGAAAACATTCTTATTTACCGCGACGTAGACAAGTGCAAGGGGTTTTACGCCAAGTCCGGATTTTTCAACCGCTATAACCTGCAAGCAGCAGTGCGACTGACCATCAAGCTGGAATTTTGTATCGGCCTGCTCATGAAAGGTACTGATGCGGCAGGGACCTCGGTGTTTCACGGTGTACAGGCCCAAATCGGTGAACTCATTAGCCTTAAGGACCTGATGTAGTCCATGACTACCGCCATGGTCAATGACACCGAACCCAACATTGGTGGAACGGTAGTACCGAAACTACAGACCGCCGCCGCCAATCGTATCCTAATGACCAATACCTGGGGCCGGGTCCGCGAAATATTCGAGATTATCCTGGCCGGTGCTCCGGTATATACCATTTCCAGTCACCTGGACCTTAAACAACCCGATCTGAAATCGACAATCGATAAATATTTTCGCGGCACCGGCTTAAATGCCCATGAGAGGATCAAATTATTCAAAATGATTTGGGACGCCATGTATTCTGAATTTGCTGGCCGCAATGCCGTGTATGAACGTAATTATGCCGGCAATCAGGATCAACAACGTCTTGATGCCCTGCGCTGGGCAAATATGAGAGGTGATACTGATCGCTACAAAGACGTGGTTCAACAAAGTCTTGATGACTATGATCTTGATGGTTGGAAACAAGGTTATCTGGATTAGGATAGTATCAGTTATAAATTAGCTATCTTTCAAGCTATTAACATAATTTCGCAGTCCTTCAAGGGATGCATAGTTTCGGGTAATGAGATAGGTTGGAATATTTTCCAGGTATGTGCTGAATCTGCCTTTTTCAATAAAACGTTGTCTGAATCGTGAATGAATAAACCGATCAGATAGCTTGGGGAGAATCCCTCCACCAATATATATCCCCCCCTTTGCACCGATAGTGACTGCCAGGTCACCTGCAACTGACCCTAATAATTCCATAAAGGTATCAATCGTACGAGTTGCCACTGGATCTGATTTATTTGCATCCCTTTTAGTTATCTCATCGGGATTCAGTTCTATTACCGGTTGACCATCGAGTTCAGCAATGATCTGATAAAGCACCGGTAGTCCCTGGCCGGAAAGTAATCTCTCTGCTGAGACATGACCAAATTTTCTACGGGCATTTGATATTATGCTGTCTTCCGAATTGACCTGCCCCCAGTAACGGTACCACTTTCAAAGTTAGGATTTGGGTTTAATTGACTACTGTACTCCTTGATGTGTTGGCATGACAAGTCGTGGTGATTTTGTCTCTGTCATCACTGTCTGCGGTGCCGGTGACCGGTA
>JAURPG010000014.1 GCA_030835405.1 Gammaproteobacteria bacterium
CAGGAGACTACGGATGCAGTGGAACGTTTAACTTCGATGCAGTCGCTGAAGGTGAAGTCGAAGAAACAGAGTTCGAAGTCGTAACCTTCGGTGAAACAGAGATTCTCAAAGTTCTTAAGCCGTTGGTATACCGGGAAAATAATCCAGGTAATAGCGAACCTTACATTATCTTCTCTGCAGCCATGAACGATTTAGGTGTCATGGGAGTTTTTAATGGAGTCTTTTCGCCGTCGAACACCGTAATCAATCTTCCTTATACCGGAGACGTGGACAACACCATTTTTGTGTCTAGAACAGTGCTCGATTTACTTTTTGAGCAGCGAGGTATTACTCCCTTCGCATACGAGCTCTTCTAGGAAGATCAGCGCTTCAGTGTTGCAAACTGAGTGCAGAATAAGCCAGGCTTCTTAAAAAAAGTTAAAGTAAATAGCTGCCTGAATTAAAGGTTGCAAAAACGTGAAAAAACTTCAGCTATTGACTTGTCTATATAAAGATTAGTGCTTACAGATTGACAAGAGCTAAAAGACAAGCCAAGTGAATTAAAGCGATACGAAGAAAAACTGCGAGAAGCTACCTTTAACTACAATCGTGCAGAATGCTACAGTAGCAAAGGCAAACATTCGATTGCTTAAAAGTTCTACAACAAGAGTGAAAGCCTTTGTGAAGATGCGCTAGAGATACTGCAAGAACTTCTGCACTATGATAGCAGCCTTCGTGTTTGGTTTGATAGAGATATTAGCTTTGAGCTAGAAAGCGACTTAAGTGCAGATATAGTTTCGCTTCCACGCTTAGTTACGTCACGCAGCAATGAAAAACTAAGTGACGACAGCAGACTGATGAGCAAGTAGAGTGTTAAGTTAGCTATGGTTGACCGTGGAATATGCATCATTGGTAGAGACGCAGCGCCAACATCTAAGCCTACAGTGTCTAAGCTAGATAAGTTTCTGAACATAGATGATCAATCTTCGGATGACAGTCTTCGAACTCTGAAAGCACAATGCTTTTAGCTAATAAAGAGGCTGTTATGACTGTACTTGATACGTTAAATTTCGTTGCTTTTAATCTACTTCAAAACAACAACCCTATCGCTGTACTTCGTCGCAAGCTGATTGCAAAGATTGATGTGCAAATCCAACTTGCTGCAAATAAATACTACACACCTACGCAACGCAAGTGGGTGACTGACGAAGATGGTAACCAACGTAAAGTTGAAGTTGTTAAACGTGTTAAGCATTGGTGGACTGCTAGTGTTGATGGAAAGATTAATCTAGTAGTGGGTTATGGAAGCAAGCCACTAGAGTTTGCTAAAGTAAGAATGCGATTGAATTAGCAACTGAAGCAGAGGTTGCTAATGTACTAGCCAAAGTGCGCGAAGCTGCAGAACTTGGTGAGTTAGATGTGCTGATAGAGAAGCAAGCCCAGTTTGGCAGACGAGTGACACAAAAGAACAAGTGAAAGGACGAACAGAAGAACGTGGATGGATTAAGCACGTTCTTCGTCTTACTTTGTGTAACAAAGCATTGCGTAAACCATTGAATTGCAATAGTTGCACAAGCGATGAAAAAACATGCAGAGTGGATGGTAAGTTACTTACTTGTTACACACGCACTATGAGGCGGATATAAATAATTGATATTAAACCAGTTTAAAAACCACGTTGCTAGTGAGTGCGAATAAATTAGAACTGGGATGAGGGCACTGTTACGACCAGGCCGTCAAGTTCATCCGTTACATTAATCTGACAACTAAGGCGACCGGTCTCACTGGGTTCAGCGGCAAATTCCAACATGTCTTTCTCAAGATTCTTAGGCTCTGGTAGCTTGCTGTACCATTCAGGATCGACAATGACGTGACAGGTTGCGCAACTACATGCACCACCACATTCTGCGACAATTCCATCAATCCCGTTATTGATTGCATTCATCATCAGGCTGACGTCATTTTCTGCATTGATTTCCTTTTCACTGCCGTCAGCAGTGATAAATTTCACTTTGGGCATTTCAATATCCTCTTTAATGTTCTTTAAAAACAGCGGATTATACGGTAATTTTATTAGAAATTGAAAAAAACAATCTAGTTTTTCATGCTCAGTATAATCTTTCCACAATGCTGGTTCGATTCCATAAGTAGATGGGCCTTTTTTGCCTGAAACAGGGGGAAAACTTCATGAACTACTGGTCTTATGTTACCGGTCTCAATTAGGGGCCACACATGGGTCAGCAGGTTATTGGTGATTTGAGACTTAAATTCTGCCTTTCTGGATCGCAATGTGGTGCCCTTCAGGATCAGCCTTTTCTGCATCATGGTCAGGATATTTAACTCCGCTTTTATCCCTTCAATTGCAGCGATCATGATAATTCTCCCTTCATTAGCGGCTGCCTTAACGTTTCTGCCAAGGTAATCTCCACCCACCATGTCAAGGATCAGGTTAACACCTTTGCCAGCAGTAAAATCAAGGCACTCCTGGACAAAATCCTTGTTTTGATAGTTTATTGCGAGATCTGCTCCCACTTTCTTACAAAATTGGCACTTATCATCATTTCTTGCAGTAGTAATGACGTTTGCGCCATAACATTTAGCAAGTTGAATGGCTGCTGAACCGATACCACTGGCACCACCATGGATGAGTATGGATTCACCTTCAACCAGATTGCCAACATCTATAATATTACTCCACACTGTAAACATGGCCTCGGGTAGTGATGCGGCCTGTATCATATCTAGTCCTTTTGGTATTGGCAGGCAGGTGACTGCATCGGCGACAACATATTCAGCATATCCGCCACCACTCAGTAAGGCACAAACCTCATCACCGACCTTCAGACCATTACAATCTTCAGTGACCTGGATAACTGTCCCTGCAACCTCTACACCCAGGATAGTTGGAGCCCCTGGCGGAGGCGGATAAAACCCTCGTCGTTGCAGAATGTCCAAACGATTAATTCCAGCGGCTTGCACCTTGATTAAAACCTGTCCGGTTCGAGGAACGGGTATATGGATTTCATTGATTATTAGCCCATTTGCATCACAGGGCTCCTGATAATCAACGAATCTCATTTTCTGTTCAGTCATTTTAAATATGATTTGTAAATTCTAGTTATAGGAATTCAATAAAATGCATAGTAGCATGTTTAGATAGTTGAAAATTCACTGCAATAAGTTAGATCTATATCAATTTAAAACTCAAATGTCACAATCAGAAATTCAAAAAGATTTGATGACTAGGGACAGGCAGGTTGTTTGGCATCCTTATTCAGCAATGCCCAATACCTTACCAGTGTTTCCGGTTGTAGCTGCCAGGGGCGTAAAATTACAACTATCAAATGGTACGAAATTAATTGATGGGATGTCTTCATGGTGGTGTGCCATACATGGCTACAATCACCCGGATTTAAATAATGCACTGGTCAGCCAACTGAAGAAAATGTCTCATGTGATGTTTGGTGGATTAACACATGAGCCGGCAGTGGAATTGGCTGAATTATTAGTTGAAATCAGTCCATCCAAGATAGAAACAGTATTTTTTTCAGATTCGGGTTCCGTTGCGGTAGAAGTTGCCATGAAGATGGCTGTTCAATACTGGGCAGCCTCTGGCATGTCTGAAAAGTACAAATTTCTTACCATAAGAAATGGTTATCATGGCGATACATTTGGTGCCATGTCGGTTAGTGACCCTGTAACAGGTATGCATAATCTGTTTAGTGGTGTTTTGGCGAATAATTTTTTTGCGCCTCAACCGTGTGTGCGATTCTATGATGACTGGGACAGTAAAGATGTACTGGCGTTTCAGGAACTATTAGAAAAACATCATACTGAGATTGCTGCAGTAATCCTGGAGCCCATTGTACAGGGTGCAGGTGGGATGTGGTTTTATCATCCAGAGTATTTGAAATCTGTTCGTCAGTATTGTGATAATTATAATGTGTTGCTTATTACAGATGAAATCGCAACTGGTTTTGGCCGAACAGGAAAGCTGTTTGCCTGTGAATACGCAGGGATTGAACCGGATATCATGTGTCTGGGTAAGGCCATGTCCGGTGGATATATGTCTTTTGCAGCTACATTGGCTTCACGCCGTGTTGCTGAGGGTGTTTCTACAGGAGGTGAGTTGCCATTGATGCATGGACCTACCTTTATGGCCAATCCGCTTGCCTGCTCAGTCTCTCTGGCTAACATCAAGTTATTAAGATCCTGGGACTGGGAATCAAAAATATCGGAATTGCAAAAACAGATGGAACAGGAACTTGCGCCATGTAGGAGTTTTACCGGCATCGTATCGGACGTCAGGGTACTGGGTGCAATTGGTGTTGTGGAATTAACGGCACCAGTGGACATGGAGCAGATTTCTCATAAATTCGTCGAGCGAGGCGTGTGGATTCGACCATTTGGTAAACTGGTGTACATCATGCCTCCCTATATAATTTCCAGCCAAGAGTTATCCACATTAACCTCGGCGATCTGTGAAACTGTCCAGGGCCTTTCTCGTTAATTGTATAGAGCCTCCAGAATTCAGCAGAAATAGAAATAATTCACCCGTTGTTATAGCTGTATTGTTAACCGTTGGGAATTACTGTGTCATAATCGCAATACTAATTTATAGTAATTCTTCCCGGTATAGGAGTGAATAAGATGGGACAATCATGTGTCGTAATTGGAGCAAGCCATGCTGCTGCAGGCTTTGTGGCGGGGTTGCGCCAGGATGGATGGGAAGGGCGTATCCTGGTCATCGGTGAAGAGTCGATTATCCCTTATCACCGCCCTCCATTATCCAAGGCATTGCTGTCTGGCGAGAAAACCATTGAAGAGATCTTGATCAGGCCCCAGGATGTTTATGAAAAGGCCGGCGTTGAATTTATGTTGGGCACCAGGGCAGAGGCGATTACCCCCGCAAGCAAGGAGATATCACTCTCAGATGGGAGCACGGTTAGTTATGACAAGCTGGCACTCACGGTTGGATCAAGGGTAAGAAGAGTCAGCATGCCGGGTGACGATCTGAAAGGAATCCATTACCTGCGCGATTACAATGATGTACAGCAGATAAAATCCAGTGTGAAACCCGGTGGCAAGGCCGTCATCATAGGTGGCGGATATATTGGACTGGAGGCTGCTGCTGTTTTAAATAAGCTTGGTATGAAGGTGACCGTACTAGAGATGATGTCCCGTGTACTGGAACGTGTAACGTCACCGGAAATTTCTGAATTTTATATGCGCGTGCATACTGAAGAGGGTGTGGATATCAGGTGTGAGATTGGCGCATCTGGTTTTGAAGGTAACGATTCAGTTGAACAGGTATTATGTAACGATGGATCTGTATTTGATGCGGATCTGGTCATCATCGGGGTCGGTATTGTTCCAAATAGTGAAATAGCCGAACAGGCCGGGTTAAAAGTTGAAAATGGCATCGTTGTTGATGAATATGCCAGAACCAGTGATCCTGATATTGTTTCTGCCGGTGATTGCACCTATCACTATAATAAGCTCTATGATCGTTGGATTCGTCTTGAATCAGTACAAAATGCCAGTGACCAGGCAAGGGTAGCGGCATCGACAGTTGCGGGTAAGGAAAAGGTTTATAATGCGCTACCCTGGTTTTGGTCTGACCAATATGATGTGAAGCTGCAGATTGCCGGATTGTCCCAGGGTTACGATGAACTCATCATCAGGGGAGATCAGAAAACCGGCAGAAGCTTTGCAATATTTTATCTTAAAGACGATCTCATTATTGCGGTAGATGCTATCAACAGGCCACCTGAATTTATGATGGGTAAACGTCTTATTTCAGAAAAGATGAAGGTTGACAGAGATAAAT
This sequence comes from Gammaproteobacteria bacterium, assembly GCA_030835405.1. Classification (GTDB taxonomy): domain Bacteria; phylum Pseudomonadota; class Gammaproteobacteria; order Eutrophobiales; family Eutrophobiaceae; genus Eutrophobius. The sequence goes on from JAURPG010000014.1 coordinate 5,810, forward strand.
TAAAGGATGATTCAGTCAATATGAAGGAAGTTGTTTTGACCTGATTGATCATGAAAGTCGCATTTTCCGGATTGTTGTTATGTTTGTTATTGGTCAGTTCTAATCTTTCCGGCCAGGTCGTTCCGGAAGTTCGGGTGAAACCCATAAAGGATATTGCCAGTTACCCCTTGCGAGATGCCCCTGCCACGATAGTCAGCCTGAATGAATCTACGATCAGTGCTGAAATTGCATCTACAATTGTTGATATCCCTGTCCTGGTTGGTGACGTAGTCAAGCAGGGGGTACCCCTTGTAAAGTTGGATTGCCTGGATTTTGAACTGGTCAAGGACCGGACAATTTCTGGACTGGAGGCACTCAATGCCAGAAAAAAATGGGCTGAAAAGCGCCTGGACAGGACACAGCGACTAAATCTCGAAGAATCTGCATCCGAGGAGGAGCTGGACAACAGACAACTTGAAGTCACTGTATTGAACAGGGACATTGAATCTGCCAGTGCAGTTTTGTCCCAGGCCATAAAAAATATAAGTCGGTGTGTCATTAAAAGTCCGCTTAATGCCGTCGTTACCTCACGCCAGGCATCACTGGGAGAGTATGCCAATCCGGGTATGCCTCTAATTCAACTGGTTGATATAGAAAATATTGAGGTATCAGCCCAGGTGGGTTCATCAGAGATCGATTTGATCAAATCGGCAAAAAACATTCAATTCAGTTTTGCGGAAAAACAATATCCACTAACGCTCCGGACAATTTTGCCCGTTATTAATACAAATTCCAGGGATTATGAAATCAGGTTGACGTTTGCCCGTGGCCAGGGGCCGGCAGGTGCAGCTGGAAAGTTAGTGTGGAAAGATTCACGTCCACACATCTCTGGTGATTATATCGTCGAACGGGAAGGTGAACTAGGTGTGTTTGTAGAAAGGGCAGGAAAGGCAGAATTTTATCCTGTCACTGGTGCCAGACCAGGCAGAATTACAGCGATTGATTTGTCAGTGGATTCTAATATTATTATTGAAGGTCATTATGCCCTGGAGAAAAACTCAGACATAAAGGTTATTGATTAGAAAATGACATTTATTCGTCGGTTCCTGAATAACCATGTTCTGGCTAACCTGACATTTATCCTGGTTCTTATCATGGGAATTATTTCATATTTTACGATGCCAAGGTCCAAGGATCCCCAGATAAACTTTAACTGGATAAACATCAATATAGCATTTCCAGGCGCCTCAGCCATTGATGTAGAAAGAAGGATTACTGACCCTATAGAAAATGCCATTCGTCGATCCATTCAGGATATTAGATTTATTACTTCCACCAGTCGTGATGGTGTTTCAAATATTTTAATCAGATTTGAAGAACTGGAGGTCAGGGAATTTGATAAACGACTGACCGACCTGCGCCGTGAAGTACAAAATACCTATACAAATGAATTGCCTGATGAAGCCATTGACCCATTTATTTTTGAGGTAACCAGTTCCAATTCATTACCATCCGCTACAGTCGTAATAACCAGCAAGGGGGATGACGAAAATCTACGACGCCAGGCGCATAACATCCAAAAAGACCTGGAACGTCTCAATGGCGTTGATTTGGTCAATTCACTTGGGTTGTCTGATCCTGAACTACATATTGCCTATAAACCAGAGGCACTGGAAGGACTAGGGATTTCATCGGTTGATCTGGCAGAAACCATACGATCTTATTTTCGGGACGTCTCTGTAGGAGATCTGGAGACTTTACAGTCAAGCTGGATTGTTCGCCTGGAAGGAACCAACGCTGATCCTTCGGAATTGTCGAAATTTCCGATGATCACAGGACAAGGTGTCATCCCCTTAGGTGAAATTGCGGATATCTACAGGGCCACCAGGGAGCGTAGTGAACTGGTCCGTTTCAGGGGGCAACCGGCGGTGACGATGGGGATCATCAAAAAGGCTTCAACCAACGTGCTGGATCTTTTGGATACAGTAAATCAATATATTGACCAAACCAATCAACTGTCCGACAAGACGGGTATTGAAATCTTCCTGGTTGATGACCAAACCAGTACTACCCGTAGTGCTATCAATCTTATGCAGAACAACGCCTTGATAGGACTGTTTTTTGTCTTACTTATTACCTGGGCGTTTCTTGGCTCAAAGATTGCCTTCCTCACAAGTATTGGTATCCCTTTTACCCTGGCAGGGGCATTCATTATATTGGGGTACTTTGACCATACTCTTAATAATAGTGTGTTGTTAGGCGTGGTGATTGCATTGGGTATGTTAGTTGACGATGTCGTGGTGGTTGTTGAGTCAATTTACTACCGTTTGCAAGAGGGGTACAAGGGGATGACGGCTGCTATTGAAGCCTTGAGAGAAGTTTTTGCCCCGGTAACCACATCAGTCATGACTACCATGGCTGCATTTATGCCATTAATGTTGCTCCCGGGGATCCTGGGTGATTTTATGCGGGTTATTCCAATTGTAGTGACATTATCATTAGTGATTAGTTTGATTGAGGCCTACTGGATGCTACCGGCACATATGGTAGCGGCAAAGATTGATTTTAAACACCGATCTAAATTCCAGCTTAAACGTGAGTCCATCACTCATTTGATCCGCCTGAGGTATACCAGGTTACTGCTGAAGACCCTGCGCCATCCCAGGCGTACCATGTCTGTGGTTCTGGCAATCTTTATCTTTGCGATAACTACAGTATCACTTGGCTATATACGGTTTAATTTTTTTGAGCTGGAAACTTCCCAGCTATTTTATGTAAACGTAGAAATGCCGCAGGGGACCAGCCTTAAAGAAACCAATGATAAACTGGTGGAACTGGAACAAAAGGTATTGGCCCGGATCCAGCCGGAAGAATTACGCGCCAGTGTAGTGTATTCCGGACAAATGTTTACCCAGACTGAACCATTGTTTGGCGATACCATTGGCCAGGTTATGGTGAGTTTGAATCCGGTATCTGAACTTCAGCGGACAGCCACGGAAATCATTCAAGACGTTGAAAGTGTTTTTCCTGAGATACAGGGGGTGGAAAATATTTATACTTTTCATGTGGCAGATGGCCCCCCCACAACCAAGGCGATTCAGGTAAAAATTCGTGGAGATGATTTTGAAACCATAGAGGCCGCTGCACAAAGTCTGCGTAACTTTGTTGAATCCAATCCGGTATACCGCAATGTTTCGCTGGATTATCGTCAGGGCAACCCCACACTGGTGCTGCGATATGATGGTGAGGCCATTAAGCGAACCGGTGTGGACCCGGTGTTGGTAAGCAGGACGATACAGTCACTGGTAGATGGTGAAATTATTTCAACATACCAGGATCGTGGTGAGGAAGTGACTGTCAGGTTGTTATCCGATCAGGATATCTGGCAAGATGTTGATGATCTGTTACGCCAGACAATCAGCTTGCCTGGAGGAATTTCCGTGAGGTTGTCTGAATTGGTTACAGCGGATTATGGTTCCGGCCAATATAATATCAGACATTATAATTTTCGCCGATCCATTACCATGGAAGCTGATATAGACGAGACCTTGGTGGACACAGTCCAGGCCAATCAAATGATAGAGCAAGAGTGGCAGAGAATAAATTCAAATTACCCTTCTATTGATCTGGATTTTGCAGGCCAGCTGGATGATATCCAGGAGAGCCTGGATGCACTTTGGGTGCTGTTCATTCTGGGAGTAGGTTGTATCTATCTTATATTGGGTACACAGTTTCGCAGTTATTGGCAGCCATTTATTATTCTGGTGACTATCCCGTTGGCATTTACCGGGGTAGTCCTGGGATTACTGGTAACCGGTAATCCCATGAGTCTATATACCTTGTACGGCGTGGTGGCACTGGCGGGGATATCTGTTAATGCGGCCATTGTTTTGATATCTGCGGCTAACCAAAGGCTTGAAAAAGGCATGACCTTATTACATGCCATCATCTATGCTGCACGGCGTCGGGTCATCCCGATTTTGATCACCTCATTCACTACGATTGCAGGTTTATTCTCCCTTGCTGTGGGACTCGCGGGGCATTCTCTGCTCTGGGGTCCGGTAGCCACCGCCATAGTCTGGGGCCTGGCATTTTCTACCTGCCTGACATTAATTGTTATCCCCCTCCTGTACCGGACATTTATGCGAAATAGCTACCGTCTGATCAAAGTTTAAACCTGCTATCAGGAGAAAATAACAAATGCAATATGATTACCTTATTATTGGCGGTGGGATAATAGGGCTGTCTACTGCCTGGCAATTAAAGCATCGCTACCCTGATGCAAGTATCCTGTTGCTGGAAAAAGAGTCTGACCTGGCGACCCACCAGACCGGTCATAACAGTGGTGTCATACACTCGGGTATCTATTATCAACCTGGCAGTCTAAAGGCAAAATTCTGTCAAAGTGGTCTTGAACAGACCATACAGTTTTGCCGGGAGCAGCAGATAAAATATGAACAGTGCGGTAAATTACTGGTTGCCACAAACCAACTGGAATATCTCAGGCTGCAGGATCTGTATCAGCGTAGTGTAGCCAACAATGTTACCTGCCAGTCGATTTCTAAAGAGGCCTTGAAAGACCTGGAACCTGATATAGATGGTCTGGGCGCTATCCTGGTAGAGTCCACAGGCATTGTGGATTATCGGGAAATCTGTATTCATATGGCCAGTAAATTTACGGCTTCTGGAGGGCGGATTGAATTTGGTTATCCAGTATTAAATATAGAGGAAAATGATACTCAGATCAGCGTCACTACAGGCAATGGAACGCGTGGGGCGGGTATGATGATATGTTGTGCCGGTTTGCAGGCAGACCGGCTGGTAAAACTTCACGGTCTTAAACCTCAATTTCAGATCATCCCATTCAGGGGAGAATATTATAGAGTCTCTGGAAGATTTTCAGATCGTATCAAGCACCTGATCTATCCCATACCGGACCCTGCCATGCCTTTTCTCGGTATTCATCTGACACGAATGATAGACGGCACGATAACTGTTGGGCCAAATGCCATACTGGGGTTTAAACGTGAGGGATATGGCAGGTTTAATATCAGTGTCAAAGATTCTTTAAACATGTTTACATATCCAGGTTTTTGGCGGTGTATTGGCCAACATTTAAGGCCCGGTTTAACCGAGCTTAAAAATGCCTGGTTTAAGTCTGCCTACCTGAAACAGGTAAGACGATATCTCCCGGCTATCACCCCGGCAGATCTCAGCCCCCATCCTGCGGGCATCAGGGCCCAGGCCGTCTTATCGGATGGCAGTTTAGTACATGATTTTCTGTTTAAGGAAACCCGAAGGAGTCTGCACGTCTGTAATGCACCATCACCTGCCGCAACGTCAGCAATCCCAATAGGTAATTATCTCTGCGATCATGTTCGAGATAACAACCCGAACCGGTAATCTACTGGATAAAGCCCCGTATTTGACTTGCCATACTGGTACAGGCACTGGACTGGACACGTGCCAACAAGGGTATGGGGACAATTACAGCGGGCAGGTAGGAGGTCCCGGATGACTCTGCACTGATTTTTCCCGACAGGTTCAGGTCTTTAAAGTCCCAGATCACGGCCTCATAGTTTGCCTCATCGTCCCAGGTTGCAAAACCAAAACAGCCGGCACCGGTGGGTGCAACGGTACAGGAAATTGCCCCTGTTGAATCCGTGGTTTCAGTAAAGCCATCTATCCATACGAAGTACCGAACCTTAAAGTCATTGAGCTTATTTGCTACTTCCGGGATCTGTACCAAGCGGTCCAGGTTTTGTACATCCATAGGTGCCTTGCTGGTTTCAAAGTATGGATACATACTGTCGACGAATGATTGTTCCGGTATAACATTGATCCCGTTCAATGCACTATCCAGAGATCTTCCCACGCACTCCACAAAGTCAAACTCCGTTTCGTAGCTCGAGTTATTCCTTCTACCTAATACAACAATAGACTCCCCTTCAGACATAATTGTCGTTGAGGTATTCTCCCGGTATTCATCAATGACCGTGGTGCTTTTGCAACCGCTTATGGCCAAAATGCCAATGAGTATTAATAATTTTATAAACTTATTTAGCATAAACCTGGATGTTCAGAGCAATCAATTTTTGTCGACAACCAGTTCTTCACCTCAGGGACATTGGAAAAATCCAGGATAATCTTGGCCCCCAGATCCCTGAGTGCCATAGTAATTGCGGTATTCAGGCCGCTTTCCTTGTTTTTAAACATGGCAGTATGGGTCTTGCCGTACCCGGTGAGCTGCCACTCGGTGAGTAAGTTGCCACCCGGATTATAGATTTTTATTCCATACTTAATCCATGCCTCAAACATATCGGTATGGGTTTCTTCCGGTAGGGCAACCTGCATGTCCAGGACTTCGGGCTCCAGGATAATATCAACATTACCATCAGATATATTGGGACTGTCTATTTTATTGACGGAGGAAAACATTGTCGGCAGGATTTCATTGAACATCGTTATACGTGATGTTCGGTTATCAATGGTCCAGTCTTCTCTGACCTCTGATTTTTCCGTGAAGACATAATTCAGGAAGTTTTCATTATAGTAGACGCCCAAAGACAAGGGTAAACGACTCGCCAGTGGAGTAGGAACTTCACTTTCAACCTGCAGATTAAGGGTCTTACTGCATCCTGCAACAAAAACCATTAATCCACAAAAAAACAAATTAAAGGCCTTTTCTGACATATTTTTATACCGTGATTAATTATCTAAATGAGTTTAGTCCCACAAATGTGCCGCCATTATTTCGGGTCAACTCACGCATAAGTGTAGCAAATCTTATCCCTGTAAACTGCAAATTTCTTGGGTTGGAAAACTGTACCGGGAATCCCACCGCGTGGATACGGACCATGGGATTTCCCTGGGCATCTTTTTTATTTAAATTTTCAACAGTATCAAGGACTTCCTTGATAGAACGACCTGTAAATTCATCACCAAAGATATACAGGCTGATTTTCTTGTCCGGACTATAAAAGGTGGAAATGGCCTTAATGATGCCCTCTACCGGACTACTGTTGCTGAACGGGTTCCAGGTGCGTAAGCGGCTAATTATGGCCTTACGTCTGGCTGGTGTATCCGGGATCCATTTGCCCCGGTATTCGGTATACATGTAATCACCCATATCATTCATTATCTGTATCCCTTTTACTTCGGGATAAACATCCAGTGTGGTTACAAGTTGTTCTATCATTTTGTCCCAACTGTACTGAAACATGCTACCAGAGGTATCAACAATAAAAATGATATATTCGCTATCAATTGGAATGCCACCGACAAGATCGCTTCGTTCATCGATCCTGTCCCCTAACAGGCGCTGCATTTCTGCAGTCAATTGCTGTAATGCCAGTTCCAGCTCGCCCTTTATGATGGAATTGACAGCATTCTCCTCAGATATATTGGTCAATTTTGTTTGGATGCTTCCCAACTCCTGGCTAAGCCTGGCCACCCTGAGGTCCCATTCAGACAGTTGCTCTCGTTTGGCAGTCAGGTCACGATTTAATATTATTGCTTCGCCGCGAATTTGAAATAATTGCTCTTGCAGGTCCCTGACAATGCCATCCATGGGTTCTGGTGAAATCTCCAGCACGACGGGTTCTCCCACCTTGGTAATGACCAGGAGTAAAATAATCGCGCCAAAACCACAGGTAATAATGTCCAGAAAAGACAAACTGATAACATCAAGTTGACGTCGGTTTGATTTCATGGCCAGTCCTCCGATGGGCTCATAAATGAACCACCTGTAATCTGGGAAAGTTGCCAGAATGCCGATGCTGCCATGGGGTCCCCTTCCATGGGTAACAGGATGACGTTAATTGGTATATTCGAAGGAATATTTTCAATCGCGCTTTCAAATAAACTCATCCGGTTCCTGCCAGATACGGTTGCACCGCGTGGCGGGTTTCTTCCCTGGGTAGGCAAGCCATCCGTCAATAGATAGATATTATCGGGTTGTGGGCTCAGGCGGCTGATCTCAGCAAAAACATTTTCCAGGCTGGTTCCACCCTGGGGGACAATATTTTTTAAACTATCGAAGCTTTCTTCCAGTTGGTTACTATTACTGACATTCAGCCATTGTCCCTTGGTGTTGGGGACAATGGAGTCAGCTGTGGTATTAAAAGTATAAATCTGGTATTTGCTGGTAACGGGGAAGCGGGTACTGAGCCATTCCACCATCTCCAGGGCCTGTCGCCATTTCGGCGCATTACGTTTGATGTCATCTGACATATTTCGGGTCCTGATGATATTCACTATGGTTTCTTCCAGCATGCTTGCGGATGCATCCAGCAGTACCAGCACTCGGTTTCCACCCAGTTTCAGGCCGGTTAAATATTGTCTGTTACCTTCTCCAATAAAACTTCGGGTGTCAGCACCGGTATTGTCAGATTCTGCTTCCTGGCGTTGCCGCTCCTGTTCCAGCCTCTGCAGATCCTGTTTCAATTTTTCAATTTCTGAGTCTTGTGCTGCCGAGGCAAGTGCCTCTTCAAGATTACCCGCCCTGTCTTCCAGGTCTTCGGTAATTCGCCGGGCCAGCCCCTGAGCAGTTACGATGCGGTTGTCCACTTCTGCGATAGTATTTAAAAGTTCGGCAAGTCCCTCTTTGCCTTCCAGTATTTCTTTTTCCAGCATGGAGACTTCAGATGAGAGGTCAGGCATCTCAATATTAGTCAAGGTTGAAGACTCAGTATTATGCTTGATGATTAAAAACAGCAAGACAACAGCTCCCAAACCACAGGACATAATATCCAGGAATGAGAGACCAAATGTAACAACCTCGGTTCTTTTTTTTGCCATTAGACGGTCAGTACTTCAATACACTTTAATGTGATATCAGTCCCTGAAAAACTAATTTCGTCTCCAACATTGACTCTGCTTTCTGTGGAGATTGCTTCTCCATTCAGATAAATAGAAATATTATTCTCAGATTTTAATTTAACTCCATCACTGTTGATATGTAGTGAACAGTCTGTTGACGTGGATTTATTATGGGAAAGATTTCCATCAGCTGAGATAAATATGGGAGTGTTTTCCAGGGCATACGCCTTATGTTTAACAAGAATATGGCTGGGTTGCGATGCCGGGGTAGTGTGTTCAGTTGTCTTTTTAGTAGGAGAGCCAATCGCGGGATTGGCGATAATTGATGGTGTGCTGGTAACAGGCAAAACAGTAACCAGACTGATGCCTTCATCAGATGAGACAATATTATCGAAGTTAGTAACACAGCCCTTAAAGACGGTATCTTCTTCAATCACCACATGGTTTTCCAGTTGCCTGGAAAATCCTGGTAATATGTTGAGTCTGTCGCTGATCAGACAGGTGTATTGTCCCGATATTTCCCGGTAAATCTTTTCATAATGATGCTGGAGTTTCTTCAGTAAGGTCTCAGCAGATAATTTTGCCTGAAAGTGTTTGCCCTGAAAGTGAATATCCAGATTATTATCCCTGTCATGTTCCATGTGGGTAAGGGTCTCGGGAATCAGGTTGTAAAGGGTCTGCTCCGTTTCGGCATGATGCAAGGGGTCAAAACGGGTCTGGTCAATAAAAAGGTCTGAAAAATATTCTGCACAGGAATCATAAATTTCAGAAATGCCAACGTTATCAACAAGTTTTACCGTTTTTCTATAAACACTGTCCGTCACTTCTATGGTCGTTAGAATGGTATAGTGCAAATGAATGTCCAGGTGTAGATACTCACCGGTATCAGCAATTGCCGATGTACTGGCAATCGCGGAATCCACCAGGCCGACAGTTTTAAACGGACAGGCTTCTGCTATCCCCAGCAACATCGATAAATGCTCCCGGTTATAACTACCAGGTATAGAAAATATCACCTCTTCAGGCTGCCCTGTCTCATTATGTATTGCCATTAATTGTGAATAGGCAAGGTCGGCATTGTGTCTGGCCAACCTGGAGGGTACGATAAGTGAGTCCTGATTTAGTTGACTCCAGAATTTATTGGTGGTTTCCCTGGGGTTAGTGCGGGAAATTTTCCATGCATTGACCCCTGTTTCGATACGGTCATTTTTTAACACTGCATACCCGGGATTGCGGGAAATGATCTCGCCATTTGATGAGGCCCTGATTTCACTGTCGTTTATTTCAATAATTGTCAAAGACATAAATATATCCTCAGCGGACCTGCATATGCCTGAGCAGATTCACATCGCAATAATTTTGAGTATCAAGTACCAGTCTCTCTTGTAAAAGTTGCAGTTGGTGCATAAGAAACATTATGACAATGCTTATCACCAGGGCGATAAAAGTGGAGTTAAACGCTACGCCCAGACTGGCCGTAACCCCGGCAATGTCTCCTTGTACGGCTTGATGTGCCTGACCGAGAGCATCGCCAATCCCGCGAACAGTACCGATAAAGCCAATGGAAGGAATGGCCCAGATGATATACCGTACCATGGATAATTCAGAATCAAGCCGGTTAGATTCTGTTTCACAAACCTCTCTGACGGCTTCAGAAACATCCTGTATATTTCTGGTGGACCCAAATCGTTGTAATGCTGTTAGTAATGCCCTGGGTAAGAGGTATTCCTGTTCATCACTTGGAAGTGCCTGTAAGGGCCTCACATACTGGCGAATATCTTCCGGCAGAATACTTGTCCCTGGTGTGACTTCCAAGATGGATTTGCCAAGAAGGTTTCTTTCATGAAACGCAAACTTGGTCTTAAGTCCGATGATCGCGATCACCCAGAAGGCCAGGATAAAACAGGCCTCCTGCTCAAAATCTTTTACTACCACAAAAATGGAGCGCGGGGCTTCAGCAATCTCCCCGGCATCTAGCATTTCCTGTTGTTGTTGTAATAGTGCGTCCGCATTGGGTCGTATTACTGTCACGTATACCGCATGCACAATAATAATTGACACAATCAGGGCAAATAACTGGTAAATAAAATCTGATACCGGGTTATGTTTCATTTGTCTTTCCTATATGTCCACGGGAAATGGAACTGATAAATCTTCAGAGATCGTTTCGGTGGGCATGAAAGACTCTGAAGGCGTGTTAATTTCCTGAGTACTTGAAGAGGGTTGCTGAGGAGTAGTGTTTTCTTCAGTCTGACCTTCTGGTTTTACAGGTTCATGTTGGTCTGCGTATACATCGCCATGAACCAGGAGAAGGATTAATGTTAAGAATAGTTTATAAAAATAAGTTTTAATCACTGTAAATACCTGGCTATTCTAAAACCAACGTCATTTCTTGGATCAGAACCATAATCGCGGTATGACAATCTCAATTCAGTCACTGTGCCATGAGCCCAGCTAGAACCTTTTATGACATGATGTTCACCGGTTTCCTGGCCCAGGGGATCAATACCTGCATCGCCGCTTGATGAGGCAGATATATCATAATAATCATGTACCCATTCTGATACGTTCCCACCCATATCATACAATCCTTTTGCGTTAGGGGTATAACTGCCTACCGGGGCACTGGCCATATGATTATCATTATAATTGTTTAAAATCCTGCCAATAATCGATGCGGCGGACAAATCGGCAAAATTACCGCTTTTTTCTTTGGGTGGCATTTCATCTCCCCATGGAAATTTTAATTGCCGGTTACCCAGATCCCGGGCGGCCCATTCCCATTCCGCCTCGCTGGGTAGCCGGTAGCCGGTACTATTGGGATTAAAACCTGTTATTTTTCCATCTGATTCAGTATAAAAAGGCGGTAAATTTTCCTGCTTACTTAACCAGTTGCAGTATAAAGCCGCCTGTTCCCAGGTGATGTTTACTACAGGTAGATTTCCAGCATTCAGATTACTTTCTTGTACGCTACCAGAATCATGGTTTGCAATGAATTTTTTAAATTCTGAATTGGTCACTTCTTTTTCCGATAAATAAAATTGCCTGGTAAATTGTGCTATACGTAAAGTTTCATTTGCCCTGCGTCCCGGCTCCCGCCTGGATGCCCCCATGGTAATGGAAACTGGTTCATATAGTCTCAGAGTTTGTCCGGCCGCGGTGGTAATGACCGTTTTAATAGCTTCGAGTCTGGCCTGCTCAAGGGTTTTTAGCTCAACATTGATATGTTGGGCAATGCCAGGGCGCGGGGTAATGGTAGTTTTATAATCAACGTGGCCATCTTTACGAATCTCTATGGTGTGTGGTGTTGCGGATAGTTCCAGGGTCTGGTTAGCCAGACCACTTGGATTACCATCAATATATACGGTGGCATCTTCTGGTATTACCCTGATCTGTATGGATGCTGTTTCAGGTTCCAAGGCTATCCTCAGTGTTGAGTTGTCTCCGGAAGCCAGTTGTATCGTCCGAGAAGCCTGAATAAATCCAGGTTTGAATACGTTTACCGTTGCCCTGATGTCAGGTGTTAGTGCCGCTTCAACCGGGGAACGTCCAATATATTCACCATTAACGGTAATGTTGGCAGCATCCGGTACGGTAACTATCTGTACCAGTGCATCTGCCGGGTCCAGGGTAATTGGCTCAAGCGTCTGGTCTTGATTGGCAATGACTCTTAGTGCTTTTCGCCATAAGTTATAGCCTGGAAGTTTTACTCTTATATCATGCTCGCCCTGGAGGATCTCGGTTGTAAGCGGGGTCTTGCCCACCACCTCATCACCGACAAATATATCTGCCCCGGCGGGCATTGAACTAATAGAAATATTGGCCCATGCGGGAACAAGTTCGGCCATCAGAGCCTGTTCTTTGTCCAGGCCTTCAATCTCCACCTCTGTTTCAAATGTAAAAAAACGATCCGATTCCAGACGCACTAAATATTGATCAGGCGGAAGATCAGGAATTCTGATGGGAGTAACTCCATAGGAAATATCATTTATCCATACCTCAGCTGAGGATTCTGGTGAAGTGTTGATTAGCAGATGACCGGGTAATTTTTCCAGTTCGACCAGAAAATGCTGGCTGCTTTCGTCGTTGATTTCAAGGTCCTGTTGATAGTTATAGTATCCTTCGGCCTGTGCATCTAGCTGGTAGGTCCCTTGCCTGAGCAAGAATCGATCTGCCAGCTTTATCTTTAGTCCTCCGGTAATTTCAAAATCGGCAGTTGATGGCACTGTTTCAATATAGATTGAACGGCCCGTGACTATATACCACGCAAAACACGCGAAAATTACCAGGCCGGTAAAGACTGCCAGTACCACCGGTTTTAATTTAAACGAATTTTGTCTGATGGGTTTTTTTACCGGCGAGAACCTGGTTGGCTTAATAATTTCCATATTATCTGGAGTAGATGGTTGATTTGCCATGTTGAGATACGTTACCTGGATGCAATTCGTTCAGATGCAATAACGGTAACAGGCTGAATGGATTGTTGGTTTGGTGGCACGTTGAATTCTATTCGTACATCCCGGTAGCCTTCGCGGGTACCGACAACCGTATAACTGCCAGGTAATAAATTCAGGCTGGTTTGTTCAAATTTTCCAAGACTACCAATACGATTTAGTCTGACATGCGTTTCATTATCGGACATGAATATCACATTCATCGGATTCATGGCAGTGTTTAACAGTTGGTTGATAGTGGCGAGTTGTTTTGCCAACTGCGGCTCAGGTGAAGGTATGGAATTTGCCTGTTGAACGATGAGTCGGGTTTCTTCAAAGACTGCCTTGTTACCCAGGCGTTCAGGCTCAGAAATAATCTGCCTGAGTCGGTTGTCCAGCTTTACTCTGCTATCGGAATATGCCTTCCCTTCATGTGCCTGTGCCAGATTTTTATCAAGAGCCAGTGCCTTATCGTATTCTTCCACGGCATCTGACCATTTCTCCTGTCTTTCA
>JAURPG010000015.1 GCA_030835405.1 Gammaproteobacteria bacterium
AGGGTGGACTGCAGTCCTGATAACAACACCGCATTGTCCTGGGTACTGGAAGAGATCTCACCACCGGCCTCGGTCTTTTCCCTGATCAAATTCCAGGTTGAGACGATAATCTCTTTTTGCCGTTGTGATATTTCCTGTTGTTCATTCCCCCCCTGGCCACCGGCCCCACCACCTTGCTGGGATTGAGTGTAACGCCGGTCAAATGGCTGGACCTGAATAAAATACATGTCTGTTGAAGATTCCGAGTCCCGGTCTGATGTGCGTGCATAGTAAGCCAGCAGGTCACCTGCCTGAAGGTTAGCTAAAGGTACATCATCATCACGTCCGGATTTCGCCTGCATATCTTCCAGGAAAAATACATGATCGGATTCAACTGTTCGTCCATCAACCTCCAGGGGAATGAACTGCCATTCTCCACCATTGACAGAAAAACGAAGTTCCATGGTCTCCAGGGCATAATCATCTGTGGCCTCTATAGCAACAGTAACTTCCTCGATACTGCTGGCGGTCCAGTCTCTACCGGGACGGTTGATCTTGATCTCCGGTTTACCATCTTCCATTACCCGGATAAAGTAATCTTCACTGAGTCTGACCAGTTCACCACCTAATTGGGCGGCAATGTAATACTGGCCATCTTCGGCAATCTCAAATGAACCTGTCGCGGTTTGCTCAAGCAGATTCAGGTCCCTGGACTCACCATTTAACACCAGTACTCCCGATGGCAGTGGTGCATCAGTAGTTACTTCCAAATCAATTTTTGTACCGGCAATGGCCTGGATATCACCACCTAGGTCTTTAATCTCCGCAGCCCGCTTGGCCCAGTCCGGGAAGTGATATGTCAATTTCAGGTTATCTATGTCCGGCAGGTCCACCACCTGGATCTGATAGTCCGGACTCCGTATTCCGGATGAGGTTACGTAATACTCAGTATCGTCCCGGATAGAAAAAAAGGTAAATTCAAAACCGGACTCGGTCCTGACCATATCGACTTCCTGCCAGTCCCTTTCCCCCATTTTCACCTGGATGCTGGCGCTGTTAGGATCAAATCCATTCATCTGTGCCAACAAACGGACACTGCCGCCACGACGAACCGCCTCATCACCCGGAATTACGCTAATGGTCTGTGGTGGTAACAGGTTTGGAAAAGCCCAACCACCCCACAGGTGCCTAACGCCATAATTTAACAGACCGGGACCGGCAATTATCACCCATAAAAATATCAGGGCGCAGGCTCCTGTCACAATTCCTGGGATGGTTAATTCACGTTTTTGGATTATAGTCTCTGGCGGATTTTTATCGGCAACCGCGAGGGTGTCTTCTGCAAGCAGATCTTTCAGGGGGTGCTCTGTGCTTAATCCAGTATAGGTTTCAATACGCCCCTTGAATTCTCTGGAACGTATTTCGATTAATTTCGGCAGGTTATTACGGAGGATTTCCAATGGACGAAAAAAGAAGAAAAACACAACTGATGCAATTGCCAATACCAACAATAATCTGCCAGTGTTAACCGTTTCACTGGCAAATCCATTCTTAATGGATATCATTGCGATCAGGACAGAAATGATGAGGCAGACAGCTACCAGGACTGCAATGCCCCTTATCAGGAAGACCTTCTTGAACCTGTCCTGATATTGGCTCAGTAATTTATCAAGTCTTTCAGTGATTGGCGTCATTTTAAGTATAACCTCTACGGTAACCGAGATAATGGTTTCCAATTATCGATTCAATCATAACTACGATACCCATCAACACTAACAGTATATGCCATATTTCGATTGAATCCTGCTCAATATTCACCGGGCCGGTACTGGATTGAAGGTTTTCCGGCGCAGTAATGGCATCGCGCCAGGCAGAAATTGCTTCACTGGACATTAAATTTTGTTCAGACTCACGAAGATCCGGGTTTACCGCCACCAGGGATTCAGTATCAGCAGTATAGATTTCATAAAACCCGGTGAGGTTCAATTTAATGTCCTGACTTCTATGGGTTTCCGCCAATGACAATAGATCACTTCCCTGTGGGTCAATGATCTGTCCCGCGGCTGAACCAGTCTGTACCAATTGTAGAAAATCACCCGCCACCTGGTTTTGTTTTAGCTGCTGTTCGCCTGACAGGTACTTAGCTGCCTCTGCAACGTAATTTACAAATACCGGCCTGACAGGCAGATCATTCTGTGAATTATCCAGGCTGGAGGTTAATAATAATACCCTGCCATTGCCGGTCTTTTTCTCAATGACCAATGGTGAACCATCTTCCAGCGTGACCAGAATATCTGCTTCATTCCCTACATTCAGACCCAGATACCGGCTAACCCTGATATCTCGC
Source organism: Gammaproteobacteria bacterium (assembly GCA_030835405.1). Taxonomy (GTDB): domain Bacteria; phylum Pseudomonadota; class Gammaproteobacteria; order Eutrophobiales; family Eutrophobiaceae; genus Eutrophobius. Next base: position 2,327 of record JAURPG010000015.1, read on the forward strand.
CAACCACTGGTCTCCGCCAACGCCGGGTGGCTGAGATCGATAGCGGATACGGTATAAGGTACTGAAATATCGGAAGCCAGGCGTTCGGCCGTGATCTCAAAATCAACCACCGGAACTGAGTTCCTCGATGCCGCTCTGTCTCCAAGGGCAGCAAATATTGCACCACCATTTTGTAGATATTCCTGGATACTCGTTACCAGGGTTTCATTTATAATCCCCATATCATCCACAATTATCCATGGATAGCGCTGGACGATGCGTGGATCAAGGTCATTTAACTTGACCGGTTCTACCCGGTAACCCTGCTGTCCTGACTCCACAGCAGCTGTAAGATATTTTACCGACAAGGCATCACTATTTTCTGTTAACAGTAATACCGGCCTGGGAGGCGAGTTGTCGAGAATAAAATAACGGACATTGTCCTCTCCTAGTGGATCATCGTTAATAAGCCTTGCCACTAATCGGCTCTCACCATCGGGCACCTCATCCAGGGGAAAATCAAACAAGGTTAATCCAGACTCTGCAAATTCAATAGACTGACTGGCAAGGGTTTCATCATTCAAGGAAATCTCCACAGTTGCCTCACCAGAGATATCCGGACCTGAACGTACTGCCACTTCGATGCCATTCTCAATCCGCATAACAGAATCAATATATGCGTTGTCTATTTCCCCTTCACGGGTTTGATAGAGTCTGAGTGAATGTAAATTGTCTTTCAGGGAATCAGGCACCAGATCGGCAAACTTTGAAGGTAATGCACTTTCCTGAAAATCACTGATTAAATGCACCTGGGTTGCCAGTTCATATTCATTAATCAACCTGTCCACAGAAACAATCATATTTCCCATATCCAGCCTGCCATATCCAGGTTGCAACTGCTCGAGTACCGGCTCAATATCGGCGATTATTCCAGTGGGTTCCATGAGTATTTCAACATTATTGCTGGCGGCAATGAGTTGAACGATATCATCATCGCCGATATCAGAGACAATTTCACGGACCACTGCCCGGGCATCGTCAAACCGGTCGCCATAATTCATGGAAAATGAAGTATCCATCACGATCATATGCAGGACCGCATCATTACCTCCGATAATGACCGGTGGCCTGGGAATTAGTGGTTTGGCAAATGCCAGCATTAACAAGGATATAAACCCTATCCGAAGGGCCATCAACAGTAAGTATTTTAGTTTCTTCTGTATAAGGGTACGTTTGCTTTGCTCCAATAGCATGGCGGAGGGAAAAGGATGACGTTCAGGATTCAGGGTATTCATGCGATGCAGCCAGATGGGTAAAGCAATCAAGCCTATACCAAGCAGAAATAATGGTGCAATTAGGCCCATGCCTACCTCCGCCGTTGCCTGAACAGCAGATAATTATGCAGGGCCTGATCAAGCGGCTCTGAAGTGTTGACCAGAACATGATCGGCACCAACACTGGTAGCCGCCTCACTGATGGAGTCTATATGTTGCTGGATCTTCTTTGGATACTGAACGCGTATAAACTTCTTTGATACCTCCATGGTTTCACCCGTCTCAAGGTCCTCAATCAATACTGCATCCTTGAATCCCGGATTCAGTTCCCCGGGGTCAAGTAACTGAAACAGAATAATGTCCTGACCTTTAAATGCCAACGGGCGAACGCTATCGATCATATCTTGTGCATCACAATAAAAATCAGATATCACCACAACCATGCCGCGACGGTTGGATAATTCACTAAAATATTGAAAGGGCTTCCCCAGGTCTGTGCCACGCGACGCCTCTGCTTGATCAATTGCATGTAAAACCCCTAATAGTTTGCCGCTACGTGTAGAAGGTGCCTTGTACTCCACTACGTCATCATCGAAAACGATGCAACCTACGGCATCATGCTGTTGTGATGACATGAATGCCAGGCTGGCGGCCAGAAACTGGCCGTAATGAAATTTGCTAATGTCCGAAGACCCATAGGACATAGAGGCACTGGAATCCAGCAACAACATTAAATGACTGTTTGTCTCACCCAGAAACCGTTTGATATAAGCCTTCTCACTTCGCGCATACACATTCCAGTCAACAAAACGCGGATCATCTCCTTCCACATAGGGGCGATATTCCACAAACTCCTGGCTGAAACCAAATTGTGGTGATCGGTGCAACCCAATTAAAAAGCCTTCCACTACCGCACGCGCCACCAGCTCGAGGTTTGATAGTCTTGCCAACACATCCGGCTGTAATAACCGGGAGGGGCCTGCTTGGGTTTGTGATGTATTCACAGACTTCAGGACTTCACATGTTCCAGGGTAGACCGTAAGACGTCATCTACTGACGTACCGTCAGACTCGGCGTGGTAATTGGTCAAAACACGATGGCGCAGTACCGGTAAGGCAATGGCTGCGATATCATCATTACTGACGTGATAACGGCCCTCCAGCAAAGCATTGGCCTTGGCTGCCAGGGTTAAAAACATGGTGGCCCTGACACTGGCGCCGAAGTTTACATATTTCTTCACCGCATCCGATGCACCAGGGTCTTTAGGCCGGGTGGCGCGGACCAGATTTACAGCGTAACGATTAACAGAATCCGCTACTGGCACCTGCCTCACCAACCACTGGAATTTGAGTATATCTTCTGCATTTGAACACACGTCCACCTCTGGCATATCCACCCGGGTGGTAAACCGATTTACCACAGCGAGTTCATCCTCTCCACTGAGGTAGTCCAGAACAACATTGAACAAAAATCGATCCAGCTGTGCCTCGGGTAATGGGTATGTCCCCTCCAGTTCAATGGGGTTTTGTGTTGCCAGGACAAAAAATGGAGGATCGAGCTGGTGTATCTTACCCCTCACCGTAACAGACTTTTCCTGCATGGCCTCCAGCAAAGCTGACTGGGTCTTGGGAGGGGTGCGGTTAATTTCGTCTGCCAACAAGACATTGGCAAAAATCGGTCCCTGGACAAATGTCCAGGTCTTGTGACCCGTGGTGGCATCATCTTCAATGATATCAGTCCCTGTTACATCTGTGGGCATCAGGTCAGGGGTAAACTGTATACGTTTATATGTCAGACCCAATGCAGTTGCCAAGGTCCTGACCAATAATGTCTTGGCAGTCCCCGGCATACCGGTAATCAGGCAGTGTCCACCCACCAGCAAAGTGGTCAATAAATGTTCGACGACTTCATCCTGTCCGACGATAACTTTACGTACCTCAACCCGGATACGGTCCATGCTGGCCCTGAAGGATTCAACCAGCGGTCTGATCTCCTCTGAATCCAGTGTCCCTGCATTATTCTGTTCTTCTGACATGAGGTTTCAGCTCCTTGTTGTTATTGTTTTCTTGTGGTTTCCAGTAATAATTTCTGCGCCGGCCGGTAATGGGGCGCTATCTCGAGTGCAGCCAATACATTCTTTCTGGCCTCATCAAATTGTTCCAGATGATGGTTGACGTTAGCAATACGGTAATAGGCTGCAGCTATATCATGGGGATTCATGGCCAGGGCAACTTCATACTCAACCAATGCATCAGTCAACCGTTCTTCCTCCATTAACCAGTCACCCAGTGTACTATGCAGTTCAGCATCAAATGGATCAACCAGGTTAAAAGAATCCAGTACCTCTATGGCCATGGATTTATTTCCTCTATTATAAAACTTTCTGGCTAAAAGCCAGATGGCATCCGGTGCATAACCTCCCTGTTGCCAGTATTCATGCAGGATATTTAACTCTGCCTCATCATTTCCCAACTTCGCATAGGCCGTTGCCATAAATAACATTGGGCTATCGCTTTCCACATACTCTGGAAAGATCTCTACCGCCTGTTCCGCGGCTTCAAGGGCATCCTGCCAGTCTTCTTCAGCCAGGGCCTTGACTGCCGTCTGATGAAGTTTTTTCCAGTCATCCAGATGATCCAATAAATTACTGAATTCGCGGGTAATAAAATCATCAAAGCGCTCATCAAACTCTTCAGGAGCTATTTCCAGTACCCGGCGTACCGCCTGACTGGTATCGGCTCCCTCTCTAAATTCAGTCAGCATATCCACGATCTTGTCAGAACCAAATTCCCGGGTGATAAATTCGCATACCAGGCCTGCCTGCATATAGGAAACAATCACCTGCTCGTTATAACTGGGACGGATAAACCCGCCGTCTAACTCCGCAATCGGCAAAAATTTATCTTCAGCCATGGCCCCGAGCACATTCACAGGGATACGTATGCCCTTGATGGGACCATATCGCCATTCCTCGAAAACGGAGATCCCTTCGCTATACCAACGTGGTATCAGATGATCAGTAGTCTCGAGAGTAAAAACATGGGCGAGCTCATGCCACAAGGTAGTCCCCCAATGGTATTCCTTATCAGGATGGTCCGTCGGTGAATCCATGGCAAACACATAACCGAACGCCGCCCCCAGTATCCCCACCCCGGGCATGCCGATGGTTCTGACCACAAAGTCGTCATGATTCGGATAGATCTCAATGATCACCGGTTCTTTCAAAGCGAATTGATAACGCTCAGTAAACTCGCGGATCCCCCGCTCCGCCAGCTTTTCAGCATAGGGCTTCAATACCCCACTCTCATCATTATGAAGACGAAATATAATTCTCGGGAAGGTGTTTTTGGTTGGGGATTCGGGAACATTTATCAGGTCATACTCATTGAAGGTGTCCAGCAAGCGTAACGTGTTCACGGTCTTGGGGTTATAAGGATCACCACCATAAGCGATTTCCAGATGTTGGCGCGCCCTGGTCACCTGGTTATCACGTAATAGATTTATCCCCAGCTCCATATGAGCAATCCAGTGGTCCGGTTCTATCTCGATTGCCTTACCGAATAATTCTATGGATTCACGGTATCGACGGGACACCCAGAAAAAATATCCGGGAATAGCATAGATATCACCGTAGGCCGGGTTCATATCCAGTGCCCGGCTTATCCATTCCGAATCAGACATACCCTCCAGCAGGTCCATACTGGCAAACAATGCATAGATCTCCATTGGCAGCAGGTCATTCTCCATAGCAATAGATTCAGCCTCATTGAGTATCTCCACCGCCTTAAACATCTCTGTGGCCTCCATGGCCATCCTTGCCAGTAGCAATAGGGCCTGGTAACGGGCACCCGGGGCAGCATTTTCATTACTCATGACCTGGTCGATATACTTTTTTGCATCAGATTCAAACCGCTCTGCCAATGCCTTTGCTGCCCCTATCTGGGCAAAATTATTTTGAGGTTCACGAAGCAATGCCTCCTGAAACAGTTCAAAGGCTGTCTGGTACTGATAGGTTTGTAAAAACAGCTCTCCCCAACGCAAACGTATCAGGGCATTGTCCGGGTCTGCCTTGACCGCAGATTGAAACAGAGTATTGGCTGACTTAATGTCACCCAATGCCCAGGTGCTCTCTGCCTGCACCAGTAGCTCAGGATTGCTGGAAATTAATTGACCGTAACATTGCCGGGCCTGTACTAGCTCACCACGCCATTGCATCTCGTCACACTGCTCCAGACCAGGCATTGATATTGCACCATAATGCATGGACCGGGCCATCAAGGTCCCAGGATCGAACAGTAAGACAAACATGAAAAGTGATGTCATCAGTCCCTGGATTTTATTGACTGGCCGCTTCATTGTGCGGATTCTCCGTCGAGCTGGTCAATCTTTTCCTGTATCGTCGAAAGTTCAATCATTAACATCTGTAACTGGCTGAGAAAATCATCTTGTTGCAACTCACTTTTCTTGAGTTGTAATTCTTCAATCTTGATATCAATAGCACCCTGTTCGGACAACAACCGGGCCAGCTCAGGGTCATCGCCAACAGGTCTGTCCTGTCCCAGCCTGGCGATCACAAACTGACCTGCATAATCCCCGGAAATCTGTGGATGCTCTGTGGCCAATTGACCCTGGTACTCAAAATAGTCTTTGACCATGCGTTCGGCATAATCAAATGCCTCCTGGGCGGTTATCGCATTGTTTTTGTTTATATCAGCAGATGAATCATCGATAGCTTCAAAGAAATATTCACCAAACCGGGTTGCCAGCCTTTCATTGCCGTTACGGGTAGCGGTAATGACCACACGATTTTCATTTTCAAGTTGATCTTTTATTGCCCCACTGGCGCTACTGGTATTGACCAGTAACTGAATTCGAGCGGGTAATGCATCCATGGCAACCTGAATGTCTTCTCCGGTAATGTCCGGTCCGGGAATATTGAATTTATATTCGTAGCCATCAAAACTACCATGGCCAATGAGAAATACGGCAATTCGGTCATCTTCCTTTAAACTGGATTTCAAACTGTTGAAATGATCGAGAATATTTTGTCTGGTCGCTTCCTCACCGGAAATAAACCGGATGAGTGAATTCTCGGTAACAGATTCTGCGGCAATGTTTAACCGGGTTGCCTGCTCGGTAAACTGTTGACCATAGGTCTGCGAACCATCCAGTCCCTGGATAATAGTGACATAACGCTCCGCCGATACCGTCATCGGCAATATCAGTGTTAAAAATATCAATATTCTAAGCATTTAAATAGTATTCCAGCGACGTCTGAGCAGCCACTCAATGATTTTAAATAACAGTAACAGGATAAAAAATAAGGGGGCATCCCATAACGGACTGATTTCCCTTTCGGTTATGCCTGCAGAAGAAAACTCCACCGCATTTGGCAATTCATCCAGTTCATCGATATTCCAGTAACGTCCACCCGTTGCGTCTGCCAATTGTTGTAACAGGCTTCGATTAGTTCGTAATGAAAAATATTCTGCCTTACCAGCATCGTGATAAATGGCCATTCGGGCTGAGTCTATGGGCTCGTCATCCCGCCGGGTAATGGTTTCAATAGTATACAGGCCTGAAGTATCGGCCCTGAACTCCCCCGTCATCAGATCTGGCACATCAGTGGATGGGTGCAGTTCCACTGTTATCACTTCACCAGACTGTGGCGTGACGATGGCCGTCAGCTTCAATTCCCGTTCCGGGTTGTATTCTTCATCTCGAATTTCAGACTTTATCTGAATTTCATCTCCGGTCACCTGACTGGTCATAAAGAAACGACCCGGTGTATCGATGACCATTTCTCTAAGTAACTGGCGCCAGAAGGTTTCATGGCGCTGATCTTCCAGAGGCAGACTCATTTGCCATCGCCAGGTCCCCCCGGTGGCGAGGATATAGCTGAAGCCACGTCCATATGGCTGGTTTACCAGTAAGGGATGGGTTTCGCCCGCCACATCAAATGTCAGTAAGGTTGCTGCTGCTGGTTTTAAGTTACCGATTAACTGGTAATCTGCAATCTCGGGCAGTCCATCCCATTGGGTACGATTTTCATTGATATCCTGGTCAAATTTCAACATGGATGAGTGTAGGCCAACAGAGGTCAGTGCCACCTTGATCTTTTCCCTGACGAATTGATTTTCCTGGTCTAACCTTGCTGGCAAGACCTCATTTAACAGCGAGTTTTCCCATCCACCATTTCCCAGCCCATTAAGCCCCGCGATCATCAACAGGCTACCACCCCGTTCACTGACAAAGTCATGGATCATCTGGTGTTGTTCAGGTGTAAATGATGCCGCCTCAATGCTGCCAAGAATCAAGGCGTTGTATTGAAATAATTCCGCCCGGCTGGTGGGAAATCCTTCCTCTAGTTCATCGGCGTTACTGATACCCTGGCGGTAAAATTTGTTCTGGCTAACACGTAACAGGCTGACCAGTTCTATACTGGGATCCTTGTCCATAGCACGGCGCATAAATTTATATTCCCAACGCGGCTCACCTTCTATATATAACACCTTGTACTTTTCTTCCTTGACGTTTACCACCCTGGATTGTTGATTATTCAGGGTGACCTGCTCTCCTTCCCAGGGATCCAATGAAAATTTAAGGTGACGGTAACCAGTGTCAGACACGGGGATATCAATCCATGCCGTGGTCACCTGATTAGTTTCCTCCAACTCCAGATCATGGCTCATAATGATATTGTCATTATCATAAACCTTAAGCCTCGCGAGTCCCGGTTTGTCATGACGGACCGCGATCCGGGCTGCCAGTATGGTTCCGGGCAATGCCTGCCCTGGCAAACTGACCCCCTGTAGTTCCAGGTCTTCTTCAATGGTTTCACGTCCAATACCAATAGTATGTACAGGGACATTAAATGCCGCAATCTCTGCCAGTTGGTCCTGGGTCAAGGTCCCGGCATTGTCCGCCCCATCTGACACCAGGACAATGGCACCTAATGGTGTCGAGCGTGACATACTTAACACCTGCCTGACTGAATTTCCCAGTAATGTCATCTGTTCAGGAAGGGGTAATGTCTCAAAAGAGTCTGTATTCGCAGCTTCCTGATCAAACGTAAACCGTTGGACCAGATAGCGGTCATTGAAACCGGCGATGGCCTGATCTTGTAACACTGCCAGGGCCGTCTGCATTCTTGATCCTGCCTCCTCGGTATAGTTCATACTTTCAGAGGTATCCAGCATGATGGCGATGACATTGTCTCCTGACCTGAGTTTTTCGGTCATAATGGCTGGTTGCCAAATCACCATCAGAACAACGACCACCATTAGTACCTGTAATGTCCAGATGGACAGCAATTGAGGCAATTTCAAGCTGGTGCGCTTGATAAGCAACATCGCGGAGATGACAAGCAAGATAATCACAAAGCAGGTCACAGCAATCCAGGGCGGCCATTCTCTGGCTAATATTAATTCGCCCTGGTCATATACAATTTGAGGATATTTCAGTAAAAAATCTAGCATGGTGTTTAATGCGTCATTGAGTAAATCACGTAATTTACTCCAAATCGGTATGCCAGCGCTGTCATGGGTTGAGGATAATTAGGATGATCTGCATGTTCCCAGGCATCACCAATATCCATATTAAAATTAATTGCCACCATCAACCTGCCGTCATCATCATATATCCCCCGCCAGTGTGGCTTAATTCCGTCCTTCTCAAAACTATTACCACTCCAGTATGTGTGTATACCCGGAATTTGAATTCGATTATCCAAATCAAACATGACGTGCAGGACCTCATCACTATTTTCAAATTCCAGAACCGGACGATCTGGAAAAACTTTTCGCATGATAGACATAAAACCCGCCCATTCCCTGCTGCCATGAAAATCATCTATCATTAGAAAACCACCTTTTAAAAGGAATTCACGCAGCCGTTGGATTTCCGTATCGCTCAAAACCCAGGAGCCCACTTCCAGCACATATAACCATGGATAATCAAATAATTCCTCATCCAGCAGTGTCAACAATTGACCATTACCGGATGCGTCCACACTGGTCAATCTTTTCAACCCTTGCAGAAAATGATTTTCTGCATCAGGCCAATCAACCCGCCAACTGTCCCTCATGCCATAACCATATCCCTGGTACATGGCAGGTGCGGAATTATAGACCAGGCGAATGAAGGTAAATTCAGAATTCGAGCTAATACGTCTCGCCAGTGGATCACCATTTGCGACAGTAACGACTCCGATATACATCATAATGGTGAAGCTAAATGCGGAAAATATTTTGGAAGCCTTAGTCATTATCATCCTGTTCGTTACAGTCATTAATTGAACCTGCGCTTACATAAAAGTTTATTCATTCATGAATTATCATTCGCAGGGCAATGATTGATTGTTTCATACCTCCCGAAACGATAAAACGATGAAATATTACTTTTCACCATAGTATCAAACATCAGCATATCGCGATTCTGCCGTAACTATCAATTTCCCATTTATTTCCTCATATTCTTCCAGATATTCCCATGCTAATGTGGTGAACTCCACCAAATTATAAATAACCATCGAGAGTAGATAAAAATCCATGGAAAATTCGAAAATATGGGTTAAGATATGAAGATAATTCGACAAATAAAATTAATCTCTAGTCTTCTGCTAAGCCTGTCTTTACTCGTCTCACCGATACCATATGCCCAGGATAATGACTCCAGAGTTGTTAGCCGCCCTGAAAAATATAACATCGCCCCGGATCGCTCAATACTAAAAATTTATATCGGCCGGGCCGGATTATTATCAGAATTGGGACACAACCATGTCGTCGTCAACAAAGCTATTACAGGGGAGCTTGAATATATAGCCGCTCCCGGGGTCTCAAGTGCCACATTCATCATCCCTGTGCACAAGCTTGTCGTTGATGATGATAATGAACGCCAACTCGCTGGTATCGGCTATGAGTCCGTCCCCAGCGAATCAGATATCCAGGGCACCTGGAAAAATATGTTGGGCCCAGGTGTTTTGGACGGTGACAAGTATCCCGAAATTAAAGTTCATGTAAATGGTATTACGAGTTTAACTTCATTAAACAGGTATGATATACGAGTAGATTTTAAAGGTAACCAGATCGATTTGAATTTGAATGGGCAGACCCAAAAGACTGGGGATATGATTCGTATTGATGCATTTTTTATACTTAGCCATGACCAGCTAAACCTCAAGCCCTATTCTGTTCTGGGCGGCATGCTGAAGGTCGCAGAACAGTTGAGGTTCGAATTACATATCGAAGCATTACCTGAATAATTAACGAGATAACTATGTTTCAAATACATATCACATCACAACTGGTGCATCGGCTCATCACAGTATTTACAAAATTTACCATGCTAATCGGTGCGTTTATCGCCATATACCAGAGACAGTTTCTGCTGGCCGCCGAGATCATGACCATTATGTTTATCACTTTTTTACCCTTTACCCTGGGGAAACGTTTTGAAATCAAAATCCCCCATGAATTTGAACTTCTGGCAATTGTATTTCTATATGCCTCGTTATTTCTCGGTGAGGTCCATAACTACTACGATGTGTACTGGTGGTGGGACGTGGTTTTGCATACTGGGTCCAGCCTGTTACTTGGCATTATCGGTTTTCTGCTGGTCTATGTACTCAATGAAAAAGATGATATCAACCTGGACCTGACCGCTGGATTCATGGGGCTATTTGCCTTTGTGTTTGCCGTGGCGCTGGGGGCTTTATGGGAGATCTTTGAATTCACAATGGATACGCTGTTTGGGATGAACATGCAAAAAACCATGTTTGATGACACATCGGGTTTAACCGATACCATGTGGGACTTGATTGTCGATACCATAGGCGCCGCCATTATCTCCATTTTGGGTTATGGTTATTTTCGCACCCTGGAAAATGACTCGTTTCTTGAACAATGGATAGAAAAATTCATTCGTGAAAACCCCAGGCTCTTTCAACGCTCAAAAAACAAATCATAACGCCTATATCATTACTTTGATGCCACCTGGTAGATAAAGACAGATGGAAATCTTCTGGCGATTCTTTACTATGTCGCCATTTTCTAAACAGGAGTAGCAATTGGTGGAGCAATTTATACCTGGTCAACGCTGGGTCAACCATGCAGAACTGCAGATGGGACTTGGAACTGTCATTACCAGTGAACACCGTCGGGTCACACTACTGTTTTCTGCCACCGGTGAAACACGGACCTATTCCAGTCAATCTGCGCCGCTCTCCAGGGTATTGTATATGCCAGGTGACAGTATCAGACACAGAAACGGCACTGAAATTGTAATTAGGGAAATTAATCAAGATGAAGACGGTCTTTACTGCTACTACGGCATTGACCAAGGTAACGCCAAATACAGCATCCATGAAATAGATATCGATGCAACCCAGACCATGCACGGCCCTGCTGAACGTTTGCTGGCCGGCCTGGTTGATGACAGTAAATGGTTCCACCTCCGTCATCTTGCGTTGTCCACATTAAATTACCTGCGTTTACACCCCATTGCCACTATCACAGGTTGCCGTGTGGACCTGGTACCGCATCAGTTGCATATCGCCCGGGAAATCAGCAGACGTTTTGCCCCCAGGGTCTTGCTTGCCGATGAAGTGGGTTTGGGCAAGACCATTGAAGCCGGACTAATTATTCATCAGCAACTATTTAATGAACAGATCAAACGGGTGATAATCGTGGTGCCTGATAACCTGCTACATCAGTGGCTGGTGGAAATGCTACGGCGGTTTAACCTTCGCTTTAGCCTGTTTGATGCTGAACGTCATATGGACACCAAGCAATCCAATACGGACAACCCGTTTCTAGACGAACAGCTTGTTCTGTGTGGTCTGAATACCTTAACGCATAATGATGCATTTAAACTGGATATTCTCTCAGCAGGCTGGGACATGCTGGTGGTAGATGAAGCACACCACCTAAGTTGGAGTCCCAATGCTGCAAGCCCGGCCTATTCAACAATTGAGCAAGTGGCCATCAATACTGCCGGGGTCTTATTGTTAACCGCGACACCGGAACAATTGGGTAAAGCAGGTCATTTTGCCCGATTGAGACTCCTCGACCCGGATCGATTTCATGATTTTGACAATTTTTTGGAAGAAGAAAAAAACTATGAACCGATTGCCAGGTCAGTAACCTCTTTATTTGACATAAACAAAGCAGGGATAGAAGTTATCGAACAACTGGGAAATGCCCTTGATACTGATCTATCACGATTTGGCACTCAAAACGTTTCACAAACTCACCTGACCGAGGAACAAAGAGACAACCTGATCCATTACCTGCTGGACCTGCATGGTACAGGCAGGGTGTTGTTCAGGAATACCCGCAATACCATAAAGGGGTTTCCTGAACGGCAGTTATTGGCCTACCCCCTGACTAAACCTGATGCATATAAGGACCTGGATTTAGAATCGGAACAGAATAAACAAAATCTTGCTTCTGTGGAACTGGCATATGAGCAAAATAGTGGACCACACTGGACCCGGATTGATCCCCGTGTGGACTGGCTGATCAAGATTTACGAAGAGCTCAAACCGGAAAAATTACTGGTCATTACCCATGCCAGGCAATCCGTCCTGGAACTCAATGATTATCTCAAGTCCCGCCATGGGATTCACCCTGCGGTATTTCATGAGACCATGACCATACTGGAACGTGATCGGGCGGCAGAATATTTTGCTGATCCCGAGTCAGGGACCCGAATGATGATCTGCTCGGAGATTGGCAGTGAAGGCAGAAATTTCCAGTTTGCCCACCACCTGGTCCTGTTTGACCTGCCACTGCTCCCGGACCTGCTTGAACAACGTATCGGCCGACTAGATCGGATTGGTCAGAACCACCCGGTTAAGATTCATGTCCCCTATATTAAGTCCAGCGCACAGGAAATCTTATTTAAATGGTACCGTGATGGACTGGGTGCGTTTGTCACGCCCTGTCAAACCGGTCAGGAAATCTACCATCGATTTCATGAAAAACTGGTCGAAACATTAACAGCAAAAGACAGGCATGTAGATGAGTTCATCCGGCTCACCCATGATACCAATCAGCATCTGCTGGAGGACCTGGAAAATGGCCGCGATAGATTGCTGGAAATTAATTCCTGCCCACCTGCACAAGCCAGTAAACTAAAAGAACAAGCTCAATTAATTGATAAATCTGATTTACTTGAAAGCTTTATGGAGTCAGCATTCGATTGCTTCGGCATAGATTCTGAAGAACATAGTGAGCAAGCGACAATTCTCAGGCCAGGTGAAGACATGGTAACCGCATTTCCCCAGTTACCCGATGACGGCATGACCATTACCTTTGACAGGCAGACCGCACTGGTCCATGAAAACTGGCATTACCTGGGCTGGACGCACCCCATGGTAACTGGTGCATTGGATTTGGCGCTGAGCTATGAAAAAGGTAACGCCACCGTGGTAAGTTTTCGTGCTGGCGATATTCAGCCTGGTACACTTTTGCTTGAATGCTTGTACATCCTGCAGATTACTCCTGAGCAGGATTTTGTACTACGTAACCTTATTCCTCCACAGATCATTCGTATGGTGATAGACGAGAAAGGTAGTAACTATGATTCACAATTGCCCCATCAGTTAATTGAATCAACGAAATCCTATATTGATCAGGCCACTGTGAGAAAGATTGTCACCATGAAACAATCAACTATCAGGGACCTCATTACCAATTCCAGATCGATGGCAGATAAAATGATGCCAGACCTCATTGAACAAACAAAAAACCTGACCTATAAACAAATACATACAGAACTGGAACGGCTTCAAGACCTGTCCAGAGTAAATCCCAACATTCGAAAATTGGAGATAGATTTTCTTAAAGATCAGGAAGACAAGCTCGATCGAATTTTCAACTCAATCGTACCCAGGCTGGATGGAATAAGGTTACTCATCGCCACATAGTCAATCTAATATTACTTTATCTTCAATCTTTATTTCGGATTTTTTATCTATATTTTTCGAAGTTTTTCTGCCCCTGTAAAACATGAATAAATTTCATTGACAAGGTTTCAATCCGTTGGCATATTTTGCTCGCCGATGGGATTAATAAATTCCAACAAGGCAGGGCCAGGTATCATAATTATTAACACCTTCTCGCAGCCACTGGCGAGTTAACCCTGAAGGGAGGTTATATGGCAGCAAAGCAGGACCAAGATAATGACATGGACGATATCGAGGACGATATAAATGATGGAAATGACATTGATAGTCTTTTGGAAAGCATTGAAGCGAACCGCAGCGAAGATGTTTTAAGTAGTCTCACTGCCAGAAGAAGGATTGAAGACCTTCTCGAAGAAAAAAGGCTTAGACAGAAAATTGAAGATTATAACGATTGGGACTAATTTACTAGATTAATGACTCCCGGGTGAACATTTTATTCAGGCAGTGGAATAAATTCAGTTTCCCCCGGGATTTTATCAAACCTGTCTTCCTTCCAGTCCCGTTTGGCATGCTCTATCCGTTCACGTCTACTGGAAACAAAATTCCACCAGACAAACCTTTCCGTCAAGGGTGCCCCACCAAATAGAATCACCCTGGCATCTGATTCTGTCTTTATTTCTATAGATTCATCGGACTTACAAATGGCCATTTCAAATGATTCAATCTGGTAGTCATTCACCCTGATAGAACCATCAATAACATGTATTCCCCGCTCTGCATAATTATCGGGCATGCAAAAGCTTGACCCACCGGGCATGAGCACATCCAGGTAAAATAACGCAGAGTGGGTAAATACCGGGGACGTCAGTCCAAGCGCCGAGCCGATAACAACACGTACACTTACCCCGCCAATATCCAGCACGGGAATATTTTCGCGATCATAATGGACAAATTCCGGCTCTGTCTCTTCATGTTCTTCCGGGAGTCCAACCCAGACCTGTAATCCATGAAGTCTGTGTCCACTGGCTCGACATGCATCACCTGTTCGTTCAGAATGAACTATGCCTTTTCCCGCGGTCATCCAGTTCACCGCCCCTGGAGTAATAGGTTGCACATATCCCAGGCTATCTCGGTGATGAATCTCGCCTTCAAATAGATACGTAACAGTCGCCAAACCAATATGGGGATGTGGTCTTACGTCAATTCCTTTACCTGGCTCAAACTCTGCCGGGCCCATATGGTCAAAGAACACAAACGGGCCAACTTTTTTCTGTTTAAAATGCGGGATATAGCGACGCACAGAAAAGCCACCCAGGTCTTTCTTCACTGGTTTAATCAATGCAACAATGCCTTTGGCAGGTGTTTCAATTAGGTTATCCATAAATATTGCCCCTGATTAAGCCCCCTATTCTAAAGAAGTTGATTCATGGAATCGATACAAGCCTGGTAGTAAGAACGACCAAATAAATTCAGGTGATTCATCTCATGATATAAACGATATAGGGGGATTCTTTCCTCCATGCCATTTTCCCAGGGCCAAACTTCATGATAGGCATCTTCACAGCGGGGACCGAAACCACCAAACATCCGCATAATCCCCAGTTCCGCTTCCCGATGCCCGTAATAACAGGCCGGATCATAAATAATGGGGACGCCTGAATCGACTGCGGCGGCATTACCTGACCACAAATCACCATGTAACAAAACAGCTGGCTCATCTACCCCCCCAAGTAAATTATCCATATTTGCCAATAGCCGGTCACCTAGATTAAAGATAGGGTCATCTGCCGCTAATTTTCCACTCAATAATTCCAACTGCCAACCAATCCGTTGGTCACGCCAGAATCCAAGCCAGTTGTCTGTCCAGGTATTTGGTTGTGGGGTGCTGCCAATGTAATTGTCGCTATCAAATCCAAACTGAGATTGTCTTGTTGCAAGATGCATCTTTGCCAGTTGTCTACCCAGCATCTCCAGCCATTCACCTAACTGGACACATTCAGTAAAGACTTCAAGAATCAGATAGTGATTGTTATAAGCGACCGGGCCGGGTACACGAACCGTGTTGGTAGCAGCCATTAATTCCAGGCCTTTATATTCTGCCGCAAACATCCCGGGATAATGTGCGCCACCCGGAGATGATTTAACGAAATATTGCCTGCCATCTTTTAAACTGGCAATGCGACTGTTATTGATACAACCACCGCCTGCAGTAAGGAAATCGACAATCCTGGCCTTTTCACCGGTTGCCTGAGTGATAGCTTTCTCGATTTCCTTTTGGGTACTCACGTTCTTGGGTTTGTTTGTTGTTGAAGACAATAATCCAGCATAGGCTGGCAGGCAGATTCGATCATATCCAGGACATTTTCAAATCCTGAATCACCGCCGTAATAGGGATCCGGGACCGGGTTGATATTATCCAAGTGGACATCATCAGTCACCAGAAATTGGCCCAATAATTTTATATGTCCTGTCTCTCCCCCGGCAATGCCAGTGAGATAAACATAGTTATCATGATCCATAGCAACAATCAGGTCAAAGTCAGACAAATCCTTGTCATTCACCTGCCTGGCCCGCGATTCCAGGACATACCCGCGACGGCTTGCGGCTGCACGCATCCTTTGGTCCGGTAACTCACCGGTGTGATAGCCCAGGGTCCCGGCTGAATCAATCATTATGGAACTATCGTGACCTTGCTGTTTCACGTATGACCTGAATACACCTTCAGCCGCAGGTGATCGACAGATGTTGCCCATACAGACAAACAGAATATTAAACTGATCTTTGTTGTTCCCCATATTAACAACGCAGTATTGTTGCCCCTGTGGTCTTTTTTGATTCAACCAGCCGGTGGGCTTTTACCGCATCTTGCAAATCAAACTTCTGATTTATCTCAATATTTATAATCCCGGAACGTATTGCTGCAAATAATTTTTTGGCCCCACTCAGTAAATCATCTTGATTATTTGCATAATGCGCCAGGGTAGGCCTGGTCAGAAACAAGGAACCCCTTTGCATTAGTTCCAGGACATTAACCGGAGGCACTGCCCCGGTGGCATTTCCATAGGTCACCATCAATCCTCTGGGACGGAGACAATCCAGTGAGGCCTGAAAGGTATCGGCGCCGATGGAATCATAGACCACATCCACCCCTTTGCCACGCGTGTGGTCCATGACTGCCGGGACAATGTCATCTTTAGAATAATTAATCACCTTCTGACATCCGCATTGTTTTGCAAGCTCGGCCTTCTCATCTGATCCCACAACACCAATAATATCTGCGCCCAGGTGACTGGCCCATTGACATAAAATAGTACCCACACCGCCTGCAGCGGCATATATCAGGGTACGGTCACCGGCTTTTAATGCCCAGGTTTTATGCACAAGGTACCATGCGGTCAGACCCTTGAGAAAAGCTGCGGCTGCAACTTCATCAGAAATCTCATCAGGAATTTTCACCAATTTATCAGCACGGATCAGACGACCCTCGGTATAGGCACCAATATCAGCAATGGCATATACCACACGATCACCCGGGTTAATTTTGGATACCCCTTCCCCGATAGACTCGACAACACCAGCGGCCTCGCTGCCGGTAATAAACGGTACCTGGCAAGGGTAAAGTCCCTTGCGACGATAGATATCAATCATATTGAAACCCACCACAGTTTGTCGCAACCTGACCTCACCAGCGCCAGGTTCAGCAACTTCGACATCTTCCCACTGCATAACTTCCGGGCCACCGGTTTCATGTATCACCATTGCCTTAGTCATACTAGTAATCCTGTTTTTCAGTTGTTGTCGTTTTCCAGTTTATCAAACACCACGGAGATATCTGTAACAAACTGGTCCTCTTTCACACCATCCGTTAACCTCAGGGCAGGAGGATGTAATAACTTGACATATTCCGGCGAGTCTGAGAATTCTGATTGATTGATAACTTCAGAATAAATTGATAGCACAATCAGCGCTGCCGATACCACCACCGAAGTGCGAAGCCGTTGTTCAAACGTCTGGTTGGTGGCCAACTGGAGGTTAAACCATAATAAGCCTGCCACCAGAATAAATTCCATTCCCAGCATCAGCGTCATAGCAAAGGCATAATTCAGAGAATTAAATAACATGACATCAATCAGCTTGGTAACCAGAAACTGAATGATCATAAAGATCAATATTATCTTCATCTGACTTTTAAAATTTGCCTCATGTTTAAATATTCTGCCCACAATCGACCAGAAGATACCTATCGATAAGGCACTGCCAAAGATAATCAGTTCGATGTTGATGATTTCCTGCCACTTGAACTCCTGAAACATATTCAACCATTGTTCTATCCCATAGAACAGTGCTACCAGTACTACTGAGGTAGCCAGTATCAGGGGATTTGCCAACCAGTTAGTAAGGGCAGATGCCGGTTGTATCTGCACCGCTGACTCCACAGGATGGTCCGGGGAAAAGACATTAAGTGTGGTCTTTCCAAGTGTGAGTTCACTACCGGACTTTAACTCAACCTGGCCAGTTACCTTTGTCCTGTCCTTAAAACTCCCGTTTAGACTGTCCAGATCAGAAAACCATAAACTTCCTTCTTCATCGATAGAGATTTTTGCATGGTGTGGGCTGATGGTAGGATCATTCAGTATCAGGTCATTATCAAATGCCCGCCCAATACTCAACTCTGTATTACACGCCACCTTCTGGTACGTGGATGGCCTGACAGGTGAATCGCTGATTCTAAAGACTAATTCCATGTGATATTCGACAAAAATTTAGTCGTGAACTCCAGGGCCATTTCCATACTGACACCCGCCAGGGTGAAATGGCTCACCAGACCCTGGTGGTTATTGTGTACGGCGGCCCCGAGATAGAGCACATCAAATAATCCAGGATATTCCTTGTATTTTCTGGCACAAAAGGTGCCTTTAGTGGTAATGACCTCTCCAGATTCAGAATCCTTGAAATGAAAGTCTTCATGGCATTCAAAATTACTGACATGGTCTTTATCGGCATAGTTATCAGGATATATATTTTCTATCTGCGCCTGAAAAAGGTTGTAAAACTGGAAAACATTCAGTTCATCTGACTCAATCCAGTTAAACTGATAAACGATATTTCCTGTGGTGAATTCACTGTCCAGAAAGATATATTCATCCTGGCTACAGACGCTCATGAAATTCCTGTAGGCAATGTCCGGATTGTTGTCCGAAGAACCCCAGCATCGTATATAGTCTGCAATCTCATTTGGAATCTTGGCACCTTTAAATTCAGAGGTCAGCCACTCGCTATCCAGCAAATTACTGATCACCTGCTCCTGGTTGCGGGTGAGTTGCTCGCTAATAGTTGATTCAATTTCTTCCAGAACAATCGGCCCTGTCCTGGGTTTATGTACTAGCTTGGCCAGCTTTTCTAATGGGACCAAGAAACTAATTTGATTTCCTGCAGTGGAGACATTGACACCGATCACTTCTCCCTGGGCATTTAATACCGGACCGCCACTCATACCAGGATTAATGGAACCGGAAAAATGAATCCGTTTGTAAAGACTATATCTGGCAATCCCGTTATAGGTACCCGGCACCACGGTCAGTCCCAGATCATGGGGGTTACCCAGGGAATATATCGCCTCGCCCTGTAGTGGCAAGTGATCTGCCAATTCTAGATAATTGCCAATAAAGTCATCTTTCCTGAGTATGGAAAGATCATTAATGACATCAATATCAATAAGCTCAAGTTCGCCTGTGAGTCCATTGTGAGATGCGTACTCGATGCGGTATCGCCGCGGATACCGGGTATATTCAGAGACCACATGATAGTTGGTAACCACCATGCCATCCTGGTTGATCTGAAATCCAGAACCAATGGCCGCCTGTTTACCTGTTGCCTCTTCAATGATACGGATCTGGTAAATACGATCACTGTAATTATTAAATAATGAGGTGGCATCCTGCCCATACACGGCTGAAATAAAAAAAATCCCCGCCACGACAACAAGAGCCAAGTAATTTAATTTACGGGACTGATTGAAAATTGATAGCATTATGAGAGATGATCCGCCACACATATATTGCCTGGTATTGTACGATATCTATACCGGGTTTTCAGCTATAGTAACCGATAATAATTTATTCAACATATATAACAGCTATAAAGAAGGAAGTTAAATGGCACAATACATTATGAGCATGCTGGGTGTAGGCAAGATTGTCCCGCCTAAAAAGGAGATTCTCAAGAATATCTCATTATCATTCTTTCCCGGGGCGAAGATCGGCGTATTGGGACTGAATGGTGCAGGTAAATCAACTCTGCTCAGGATCATGGCCGGAGAAGATACTGAGATTGAAGGCGAGGTCCAACCACTGGCCGGGATTAACATCGGCTACCTCAAGCAGGAACCGGAACTGGACCCTGAAAAAGATGTGCGTGGTAATGTGGAAGACGGCGTCCGTGAAATCAAGGACCTGCTGGATAAATTTAATGAAGTCAGCGCTGCCTTTGGTGAAGAAGGTGCCGATTTTGATGCCCTGATCGAAGAACAGGGAAAGCTCCAGGAAAAACTGGATGCCTGTGATGCCTGGGACCTGGATCGAAAACTGGAGATCGCCGCTGATGCCCTGCGTCTTCCTGACTGGGACATGGACGTCACTAAACTCTCCGGTGGCGAACGTCGTCGGGTGGCTCTTTGCCGTTTATTACTTTCCAATCCTGACATGTTGTTGCTGGATGAGCCCACCAACCATCTGGATGCTGAATCCGTTGCCTGGCTGGAGCGATTTCTTCATGATTTTGATGGTACCGTGGTTGCTGTGACTCATGATCGATATTTTCTTGATAACGTTGCCGGCTGGATCCTGGAACTGGATCGTGGCCATGGAATCCCCTGGGAAGGCAATTATTCTTCCTGGCTTGAGCAAAAAGAAAAGCGCCTTGAAAGCGAAGAGAAACAGGAGACCGCCAGGATGCGGGCCATGAAAGAAGAACTGGAATGGGTCAGGTCCAACCCCAAGGGTCGGCAGGCAAAGTCCAAGGCCCGTATTCAACGCTTTGAAGAACTCTCTTCCAGCGATTACCAGAAACGTAACGAGACCCGTGAGATCTATATTCCTCCCGGGCCACGTCTTGGAAAACAGGTGGTGGAGTTTGACAAGGTCTCAAAAAGTTTTGGGGACAGGGTATTAATTGAAGACCTGAGTTTCAATCTCCCGCCTGGTGGCATCGTTGGAATCATCGGCCCTAATGGTGCTGGTAAGACCACCCTGTTCAGGATGATTGTGGAATCGGAAAAGCCAGATTCAGGCACCATCACAAAAGGCTCAACCGTGGATATAGCCTACGTGGACCAGTTTCGAGATGATCTCGACCCCAGGAAAAATGTCTGGGAAGAAATTTCCGATGGCCAGGACCTGATCACGGTAGGTAATTACGAAGTCCCTTCCCGAGCCTACTGTGGCAGACTGAATTTTAAAGGCGCCGACCAGCAAAAACTGGTGGGTGAACTCTCCGGCGGCGAACGTAATCGCCTGCACCTGGCAAAACTTCTCAAAAGTGGTGGTAATGTATTGTTGCTTGACGAACCCACCAATGATCTGGATGTGGAAACCTTGCGGGCCCTGGAAGAGGCATTACTGGAATTCCCCGGTTGCGCGGTAGTGATATCCCATGATCGCTGGTTCCTGGATCGCATTGCTACTCATATTCTCGCCTTTGAAGGCGAGGCCCAGGTCACCTGGTTTGAGGGCAACTTCGCAGATTATGAGGCAGACCGGAAAAAACGCCTTGGTGTTGATGCAGATACGCCAACTCGAATTAAATATAAAAAAATACAATAAGGAATAGAGTGTAGCGATTCCCGTTTACCCCATTTCCTAATTTAAAAGGGTGTCAGACTTTAGTCTAACACCCTTTTTTATCCATCTATTTTTTTAAAAAACACCACCCGGTTAAAAGTTTGTTTCATACCGGGATTTAATCCATATGGTTTTAATTGATTTGCATCAAAAATTCACTATTCATAATACGAATAATGGGAGGTGTCAGTTTAGTAACTGTATGAGCATACAAAATAATACATAGGAGAACAGA
>JAURPG010000016.1 GCA_030835405.1 Gammaproteobacteria bacterium
TAAGGCCAGACCGGAGAATGTAGGTTATACCACTCTGTCTACAAGTTTAGTAAGTAACAATGTCAATATTGTCACTGTTGAACATTTGTTATCTGCATTTGCTGGATTCGGAATCGATAATGCTATTGTAGATCTCAGTGCAGAAGAAGTTCCAATCATGGATGGCAGTGCTGGCCCGTTTGTCTTTCTAATACAATCTGCAGGTGTCATTGAACAAAACAGTCCTAAAAAATATCTGAAAATCAAAAACAAGATTGAAGTTTCTGATGGTGATAAATGGGCACGTTTTACGCCATTTTCTGGCTTTAAAGTGGGATTTACCATTGATTTTGACCATCCTGCCTTTAATGCTACGAATTGCCATGCAGAAATAGATTTCTCTACAACCTCTTATGTCAGGGAAGTCAGCAGGGCAAGGACATTCGGATTTATGAAAGAAGTGGAAGAATTAAGACAACAGAATCTTATATTAGGTGGTACTCTCGACAATGCAATCGTGGTGGATGATTTCAGGGTTATCAATGAAGATGGACTTCGCTACCAGGATGAATGTGTCAAGCATAAGATATTAGACGCAATCGGTGATCTATACTTATTGGGATACAGTTTAATAGGTGCATTTGATGGATATAAATCAGGTCATGAACTAAATAATAGACTACTTAAAGAGTTATTAGTTAATGAAGATTCCTGGGAACTTCTGGAATTTAACTCTGAATCAGATTTACCCTTATCGTTTATCCCGCCTCTCAGCCTCACTCCTGAGATTGGCTAACATCTCCATGCTTTGATAGCTTCGCAAAAGCTGCTTTAAATTGAGGATCCGGCATATTTTCAGCCATCTCTTCTAGGTATTTAGTCGTTTTCGGGCTCAATCCGGTAAATTCCGTGGTATCTTCGGTATGAATCAGTGCCGGACTGACCTTTATCCGGATGGTATTTATTTGTGGAAATTCTGTATAATTTCTAATAATATCAATTAGTTGTTGTGTTCTAAAGCGTAATTTTGCAGCCCAGGCAGGGCTATCAGTATAGAGTATTAAGGCATCTTGGCTTACACTTGCCAGATAAATATGTTCGGACTCCGGCGTCTTGATGTGAGAGCGGATAACCGACTGCAGTTTTAACAGGGAATATGAGTGCGAAATAACCCTCGAGATATCGGGGCCATTTTTTAAGATTGCGTTAATATTAACCACCTTATTCGATGTACTCATGGTAGTTAGTGTATAATTTTCAATTAAAAAATAATAATGAATATTATATTTATTTCAAAAAACAGCCAGAAAAGCTTCAAAGTTAATTTGAGGCCCGTGGTTGTTTATTCTCTGGCGACAATACTAATAACTTCAGTATTTATTATCTATAGGGCAGGTTTTTATCACGCCCAATCAATATCACATGAAATAGTCAATAACGCCCGAACTGAGACCCATTCTATATGGCGGTCAGAATTACAACAGCAGCAAAGCACGTTATACGAATTGAAAAACAGCACTGAAAAATCATTGGATGCAATGGCCGGCAGATTAAGTATATTGCAGGGTTATGTCATGCGTCTTGATGCACTGGGTTCCCGGCTTGCAACCATGGCAAACCTCGATGATATAGAATTCGGCGTGGAAAATCCGCCGGGAATTGGCGGACCGGCTGATTCTGAGGTACGTGGTCAACTCCAGCTTACAGATCTAATTCACTCTTTCAACACGCTTGAAAAAACTCTACAGGATCGTTCTGATAAATTGACAGCGATGGAATCTATGTTGATAAATCGTACACTGCAGGAACAGA
The DNA here is from genome assembly GCA_030835405.1 of Gammaproteobacteria bacterium. Classification (GTDB taxonomy): domain Bacteria; phylum Pseudomonadota; class Gammaproteobacteria; order Eutrophobiales; family Eutrophobiaceae; genus Eutrophobius. Next base: position 1,792 of record JAURPG010000016.1, read on the forward strand.
CTTCACCAGGGGGCAAGCCCTCATTGGGTGGATATTTATCCTCATTGTTTGGGTATCGAACTGATCCAATGTCTGGAAAAAAGGAGTTTCATGAAGGATTGGACTTTGCTGGAAGAAAGGGTACGCCTGTGGTGGCAGTTGCTGCGGGTATTGTCACCTGGTCCGGGGTGCGGTATGGATACGGAAATATGATAGAGGTTAGTCATGGAAATGGATATATCACAAGGTATGCGCATAACAATAAAAATCTGGTTTCTGTTGGTGAAAAAGTAGATCGAGGAGAAGTTATTGCAACCATGGGTAGTACGGGTCGAAGCACAGGAACGCATGTTCATTTTGAAGTTATTTATAATGGCAGGCATGTTGATCCTAAAAAATATCTTTCCAAAAACTAATCATTGATTTTTCCATTCGCCGCTTTATTAGCTATCTGTCGGACGACATTTACTCAACATTTTATTTTATAATATCTGCATATTAAATTTATCCTTAACGCTGATCTTAAACAGATTACAAACATATAGAATATATTAATGTTTAGAAAAATATTTACTTCGATATTTGGTAGCAGGAATGACCGTGTTATTCGGCAATATGAAAAAACCGTTGTCAAAATCAATTCATTGGAAGAAGAATACTCCAAACTCAGTGATTCTGACTTTCCTGGAAAAACAAGTGACCTCAAGGAGAGGTTATCAAATGGGGAATCACTCGATGATTTACTTCCTGAAGCATTTGCGCTGGTTAGAGAAGCCAGTAAAAGAACTCTGGGTATGCGTCATTTTGATGTACAGCTTGTTGGCGGTATGGTTCTGCATAGTGGAAGAATATCGGAGATGCGAACTGGTGAAGGTAAAACACTTGTTGCTACCTTGTCGGCCTATTTAAATGCCTTGGCTGGCCAAGGGGTCCATATCATTACTGTCAATGACTATCTGGCCCGGCGAGATGCAGAATGGATGGGTAATATTTATACGTTTTTGGGATTGAAAACGGGTGTCATTGTGTCGGGTCTATCAAAGGAAGAAAGGACAGAGGCTTATTCTGCTGATATTACCTATGGAACAAATAATGAATTCGGCTTTGATTATCTACGCGATAATATGGCTTTTAGAAAAGAAGATCGCGTTCAGGGTTCGTTGAATTTTGCAATTGTTGATGAAGTTGATTCAATTCTAATCGATGAGGCCAGAACTCCGCTTATTATTTCCGGGGTTGTAGATGACCGCTCTGAACTTTATGTCGCAATTAATAAAGTAATTCCCAGGTTGGTGAAGTCTGAAACTGATGATGCGGAAGGTGATTACACCATAGACGAAAAATCCAAGCAGGCCTTTCTGACAGAAAAAGGTCATGATCATGTAGAGGAGATCCTTACCAGTACCGGAATAATCAAGGAAGGTCAAAGTCTGTATGACCCGGCCAATATCCCGGTATTACATCATTTGAATGCAGCATTACGTGCACATTCGCTATTCCATAAAGATGTTGAGTATATCGTTAAGGATAATGAAGTTGTCATTGTTGATGAATTTACCGGCCGTACCATGCCAGGACGTCGTTGGTCGGACGGATTGCATCAGGCTATTGAAGCCAAAGAGGGTGTGACTATACAAAATGAAAACCAGACCTTGGCAACCATTACTTATCAGAATTATTTCAGGTTATATAACAAACTATCAGGAATGACTGGTACCGCTGATACGGAAGCCTTCGAATTCCAACAGATATATGGTCTTGAAGTGGTAGTTGTTCCTACTCATAAAAATATGATTAGAGACGATCAGGCAGATGTAATTTTTCTTACAGCTAAGGAAAAGTTTGATGCCATTATCGATGATATTTCTGATTGTGTTACCAAAGGACAGCCGGTATTGGTCGGTACAACCTCAATCGAGGTCTCTGAATATCTCTCAAAATTACTAAATGGCAAAAAGGTAAATCACCGTGTACTAAATGCTAAATATCACGAAAAAGAAGCTGAAATCATCATACAAGCTGGTATGCCGGGTAAGGTGACCATTGCTACGAATATGGCAGGTCGTGGTACGGATATAGTGTTAGGTGGAAACCTGGAAGGCAAATTAAGCCAAAACGAGGATCAAAGTGAAGACGTTTTAGCGTCAATCAAGAAAGAATGGAGTGAACTTCATGAAGAGGTAATTAATGCAGGTGGACTCAGAGTGATTGGGACAGAACGCCATGAATCTCGCCGGATAGATAACCAGCTCAGGGGTAGATCCGGACGACAGGGAGATCCTGGTTCTAGCCGTTTTTATCTTTCACTCGAAGATAATCTAATGCGTATCTTTGCCTCTGATCGGGTTTCTGCAATTATGCAACGACTGGGTATGGAAGATGGCGAGGCAATAGAATCCAATCTGGTGAGTAAAGCAATAGAAAATGCCCAACGAAAAGTAGAGGCGCATAACTTTGATATACGCAAACACCTGCTTGAATATGATGATGTCGCAAATGATCAGCGTAAAGTCATATATGAGTGGAGAAATGAATTGCTGGAAGTAGATGATATTTCTGACGATATTAAAAATCTGCGATCAGATGTTGTGAATGATTTGATGGAATTCTACATGCCTGCAGGAAGTTTTGATGAGACCTGGGATGTGAATGGTTTGAGTGATGCCATAGAACATGAATTTAATATCAAATTGGAGATCGTGAACTGGTTGGAACAGGATCAGACTTTGCATGAGGAGTCTCTGAAAGAAAAAATTGAAGGTGAGATCGAAACTTGCATGGAAGAAAAGCAATCTAATGTTCCACAGGACCTTATGCGCAGGATAGAAAAAGATTTTATGCTGGACGTGTTGGATAGACATTGGAAAGAACACTTGGTGGCAATGGATCACTTGAGGCAGGGGATTGGGTTAAGGAGTTATGCAGCTAAAAATCCAAAACAGGAATATAAACGCGAAGCATTTTCCATGTTTCAGGAAATGCTCGAAAATATTAAGAAAGAAGTGGTTGGGATCCTTTCAAAGGTTCAGTTACGTCCTGAACAGGATATAGAGGCAATAAATCATGAGCCAAAGCAAAAAATGCAGTATAACCATCCTGCTGCACCAAATGCACTTTCAGGTGAACAGGAAGTCGAAGAAAAACCTGCCAATACACCATTTGTCAGAGAGGATAGAAAGATAGGAAGAAATGAACCGTGCCCATGTGGTTCCGGAAAAAAATACAAACAGTGTCACGGTCGAATATCCTGAATTCATTTCACTTATTTCCATTTTAACCCAGTAGACTATAATCATGGAACATGACCTCTTGCCCATTCCGGGTATCAAGCTGGCTTCTACCAGCGCTGGAATTTACAAAAACAAACGAGATGACATTACTCTTTTTCAGATTGATAAAGAAGCAAGTGTTGCTGCGGTTTTTACCAAAAATATTTTTGCAGCCGCTCCCGTGGTTATTGCAAAAAAACATCTGTCATCAGGTGTTCCGATACAATATTTATTGATAAATGCGGGTAATGCAAATGCCGGTTTGGGTGAAAGGGGAGAAGAATATGCGTTGGAAACGTGCAAAGCTGTTTCAGATAACACCAATTCCAGCATTGAATCAATTTTACCATTTTCTACCGGCGTGATTGGTGAACGGTTTCCATTTGAAAAAATAAATAATGTTATACCCTATTTGACCAATCATCTGAACGTAAATGGCTGGCAGGATTCTGCCAAGGCGATTATGACAACAGATACAGTTGTAAAGGCTATTTCAAGCACCGTTACACTAAGTGGTAAAACAGTCACAATTACCGGGATTGCAAAAGGATCAGGTATGATTAAGCCAAATATGGCTACCATGCTTGCCTTTATTGGAACTGACGCCGCAATAAACACATCTACTTTGCAGAATCTGCTGAAAGAAACGGCCAACATGACGTTCAATAGAATAACAGTGGATGGCGATACCTCTACAAATGATGCCTGTGTTTTGATAGCAACGGGATTGGCAAAAAATGAAAAAATTACAAGCACATCCAGTACCGATTATGACCTTCTGAAACAGGCTGTATTCCGTGTTTGTGAACATCTCGCAAGGTCTATTATAAAAGACGGTGAGGGGGCTACTAAATTTATAGAAATCGTTGTCAAGGGTGGTAAAAGTCAGCAGGTCTGTCTTGAAGTAGCATATACCATCGCCCATTCACCCTTGGTTAAAACAGCTTTTTTTGCCTCAGATCCTAACTGGGGAAGAATACTTGCGGCAATAGGCAGGGTCACTAATCCAGATTTCGAGATAGGCTGTATAAATATATTTCTTGATAATGTTTGTATTGTTGAAAGTGGTGCCAGAAGTGCTTCTTATACTGAAGAACAAGGCATAGCCATTATGTCTAGGCCAGATATACGTTTAACGGTTGAACTAGGGAAAGGAGAATGCGAGGAGTCAGTTTGGACTACTGATCTGTCTCATGAATACGTTAGTATTAACGCTGATTATCGATCCTGAATATTTTTCACCTGGTAAACACAATGTCCAGTTCCCGGCAAAAAATTGTTATTGGCATTATTTTTAATCGAGCCTTTGATTCTGTAGTTATATCTAAGCGACCTCCTGATAAATCAATGGAAGGATTCTGGGAATTTCCAGGCGGAAAATCTGAAGTGGGTGAGACCGAGTACGATACCTTATCAAGAGAACTCAAGGAAGAAACGGGTATTGAGGTATTAAAGGCACACCGTATTTACGATATTGAATATGATTATACTGAAACAGATATTAATTTAAGTGCGTGGATTGTTGATGAATATAAAGGTGACGTTGTTGGCAGAGAAGGTCAACAAGTAAACTGGTGTGAAATAGAGCAATTAATATCTTCAAAATTCCCCCCCGCAAATAAAAAACTGGTTAAGTTGCTCAAATTACCCTCATTATATTTGATTACCCCAGACCTCGTGAAATATGACGATGTTTTTTTTAAAACATTATCAGGTTATTTGGAAAATGGATTAAAATTAATGCAATTTAGAAGTCCTTCTCTGAAGCTGAATGACAGGCTCGCAGTAGCTGAAAGATTGATAAATCTTTGTGAACAGTATAAATGCAAACTGATTTTTAATGGTAGTTATGATGATGCAAGAAGAGTTGGTGCACATGGTGTTCATTTAACCAGCAGAATATTAATGCAGGGATCTGAATACGATTCAGACGAGAAATTTTATGTTGCAGGTTCATGCCATAATACTCTAGAACTCGAAATGGCTGCCAAATGCAATCTGGATTTTTCTGTACTCTCACCAGTCAAAAATACTCACTCGCACAGCTATTCTATGCCTCTAGGGTGGAATAAAGTCCATTCTTTGGTCAGTTCCTCAAGGATCCCTGTATATGCACTGGGTGGCCTCAAGCCTGATGACCTGGATGACGCATTAAGCTCGGGATGTATTGGAATCTCAATGATTTCAGGAATCTGGAGTATAGATGATGCTGAGAAGAGTATAAAAAAGTTAAGTAAGGGAATTAATATTTTAAGGCCTAATGTTTGAGAAAGTCGTCTTTAGAACTGTTATCGATTAAATGTTCTATGTCATCAAGTGGAATTTTATGATTTTCTGATAACCAGTCACCAAGATCAATCATTCGACATCGTTCTGAGCAAAAAGGAAAAGAAATATTATTTTCCTTTTCGTCTACCGCTTTATTACATTCGGGACAGTATTTCATAGTATGCAACAATGTAATTGAAATTCTAAATTATTTTCAGTCTGTACAGCTCTTGCAGCGGTATCTTCCTGGACCATAAATCTGATCGTAAACCGATGCTTTCCTGCACTTATTTCGGGAAAGTATATTGTATCATTTGGTAAAATAATACGAATTAGTTGACAGCCAATATTCTGCTCAATCGATTTCTGAAAGAAACCCTTTTCTGCTGTTTCAATTGTGGGGTGACTGCTATTTCTGATTAAATTTATAATCAGAAAGATACTGCGCTTAATTATGCGAAAATCATGTTGTAGCTCCATGAGCTTTGTTTTTAATATTTCCGGCGGGCTATTTAACCAATGGTGATATGCAGGAATATCGAAATTATAGGATCCGCCAAGAATTGCATTTCTTTGCTTTACGGAATTGATTAGTTCATCTTGTCGTAATAACTGGCCTGGTTGACAGTTCTGGTCTCGAAGTTTCTCTATATTTTCACTGATATCACCCAGAATTAGATCAAGACGATTGAGATCTACCCCCGGGTTCTTTTTTAAGGATTTTAGTGTTGATGAATGTTTTTCTAGTTCTTTTATTATTTCATTTTTTATATCTGTTCGTCCGATTAAATCATTTATATCTAATAATGAATCAACGACAGATCGTATGTCCCACTCAGTCTGACCAGACATATAATGTTCATTCAGTTTGAAAAGATGCGCGAGTCTCAGAAAAGTTCTGACACGTTCGTTAAGCGGTTGTTCGTAGATTATTTCAGAGTTCACAATTGTTCAGTCTGTAGTTTTGATCTTTTTCGGTATTCTTTATGTAATTCATATACCTGAGACTCAAGATTATCTAAACTGGTGTTATTAGTAATAACATCATTTGATTTTTTTAATCGTTTATCTCGCGACATCTGGTTTTCTATTATATTTTTTGCTAACTCAGGTGTTATACCATCTCTTTGAAGAATTCTTTTGATTTGTAACTCTTCAGGGCAATCAACAACCAAGACAGAGTCAAAAAGGTTTTCTGATCCAGTCTCAAATAATAATGGTATGCTGATAACACAATATTCAGTATCCATCTCTCTGACATCTTTTTCAATCTTTTCAAAAACCTTAGGGTGTATGAGGTTTTCAAGCCTGATTTTTGCATTTTCATTATTGAATATAATTTCTTTCAAGGTATCTCTTTTTAGTTCACCATTTTTATCAAGAATGTCATCTCCAAATGCGCTTACCAATATATTTAACAGGGGTTCTCCTTTACGGGTCAATTCCCTGCTGATAGTGTCTGCATCTATTACTTTGACACCTAGTGCGGAAAAAATATTTGCTACGGTGGTTTTTCCGCTACCTATACCACCAGTCAGCCCAACTTTATAAGACCCCATCATCTATTTGAAAGCCCAATCAATGTAAAGTCCTGTTAATAAATCACCATACATCAAGGCGATCCAGCCCGCTATTGCAAGAAACGGTCCAAATGGAATCGGCTGACTTTTTTTATGCTTGCTTAGTAATAACAGGCCTGCACCGACAATCGAACCTGTAAATGATGAGAGGATAATAATTAATGGTAGATACTGCCACCCAAGCCAGGCACCAAGCATGGCAAGAAGCTTGAAGTCACCATATCCCATACCTTCTTTACCTGTTATCAGCTTGAAAATAACAAATACCGTCCATAACACAAGATATCCGAATATAGCTCCAAATAGACTTGATTCAATGTCTGTGAAAATACCAAACAGGTTACAAATTATTCCTAACCACATAAACGGTAAGGTAATATTATCGGGGAGTAATTTATGGTCGTAATCTATCACAGCCAGTGCAATCAAACTCCAGGTAAAAAGAAATGCAAAAAAAGCTTGAATAGAGACGCCATATTCAATTGCTACAGCAATTATTAGTAAACAGCTGGCCAGCTCAATAAGTGGGTATCTCGGTGAAATTCGTTGTTTGCAATTCCTGCAACTGCCTTTAAGTAACAGGTAGCTTATGACGGGAATATTATCCAATGGATGAATCTTGTTTTGACAATTAGGACAGGTCGATCCGGGAAATACAAGATTAAAACCAGGTTCGGGAGGAATATCTTCATCAGTCCCTAAAAATTGTTTGCATTCTTTCTTCCATTCCGCTTCCATCATTTTGGGTAGGCGATATATAACAACATTCAGAAAACTTCCTATCAGAAGTGCGAGAATACCCGAGGCAAAACAAAAAAATGGCGGATTTTGTTGAAAAGCTGTCAACGCGTTCATGAGAGTAATGAGCATCCCTGATGGTAAATATAATCACCAACAGGATACAGTAATTAGGGATTGTACAAAATAGACTTGTCGTTTATACGACGGCACCCATCTTGAATATGGGTAGGTACATACCAATGACGATACCACCAATAACAACACCAAGAAATGCCATAATCATGGGTTCCAATAAGCTGGTCAACGCCTCAACGGCATCGTCCACTTCCTGTTCATACCAGTCTGCCACCTTACCAAGCATGGTATCTATTGCACCTGATTCTTCACCGATAGCGACCATCTGTACAACCATGTTAGGGAACAGACCAGTTCCCCGCATACTGGCTTGTAATTGTGTACCGGTCGAAATTTCATCTTTCATCCGCATAACGGCATCATAATAGACAATATTACCGCAGGCACCAGCAACGGATTTCATAGCTTCAACCAGTGGTGTACCCGCTGCGAACATCGTTTCTAGGGTTCTTGCGTATCTTGCAATGGCGGATTTTTCAAGAATTTCACCGATTACAGGTAATTTCAGGGAATATCTATCCATATATTCCCCAAATTTCTTAGAACGTTTTTTCAATTCAAGCAGACCGTATACCGAACCACCAATGACTGCGAAGATTAAATACCAATTGGCAACAAAAAAGTCTGATGAATCTACAAGAAATTGAGTTAGCGCGGGAAGATCGGCACCAAAACTGGAAAATAATTCAGAGAACTGGGGGATAACAAATATCA
>JAURPG010000017.1 GCA_030835405.1 Gammaproteobacteria bacterium
CAAGCATCCAGCAAGGGTTTCATGACCGCGGCCTGAAATACATACATGTGCCTGATCCCCAGGTTGATATCGCCCATCAATCATTATCAAACTATTTTTTATATCGCTAACCCTGTTACACAACGGCCATATTCTCAGTCAGGTATATGAAAAAATACGATCACAATCTGGTCAGGGTTCTACCCAGAGTTATGGTTGTATTGTCTGTGGTATTTTTGCTGCTGGTATTGACTTACAAGATAAATAACTCACAGTTTCAGAGTGGGAAAGATAATGTCAATTTGCCAGCCATACAGAATATTAGTATTGAAGCCGGTCTGGATAGTGATGTACACGTGGCCGAACCCTTTGAATATACCATCAGGGTGATATACCGGCCTGACAAGGTAAGGCCAGATTTCAGACAATTGTTACGGGATATCAGCTTCAGCCCCTTTGAACAGAGGCATAAGACCAGGACGCGAATTGTCGAATATAAGGGCAGTGAAGATATCCATGAATATGTATTGTCATATACGATTATTGGAATTGATGTTATACCAGGCAACAGTTATAAACTCGATGACGTAACCGTCAGGTACACCAATCTTGCGGACAACAGCCTTCAAACCCTAACGTTTCCATCTTCACTTGTTCAAATTGAACGCTTTTATACTGACGATCCGTTGAATATCAGCTTGCAAGCAGTCAAAGAGGTTATAGCTGATAACACTAAAATTATAGTGTCCCTTCTGATATTCAGTCTGATTGTATTTGTCAGTTTGCCCGCTTTATTGTTAAAAAAAGTTTTATTCAAGCCGCATATCAAGCCCCACTCCATTGCAGATAAGGTGCTTGATAAAATTAATGAAATCAAGGCATCTACACATAGCAGTCGGTCCAAACTGATTCAATATGAGAAATTATTACTGTCATTGTTTAAAGCCTATGGTAACAGGGCAGCTTCGGTGTTCTGGCTATCATCAGATAATGATAATGACTCTGTATGGTCAAAATCGGCTGCAGCCACGAAACCGGCCCTGGAAGGCGTATATCGTTTTTCAGGGCCTGATGACCCTGACCTGGCTCGCCTGGAAACAGAGTTTGAAAATATCTATGCGGAAATAGAACAGCAGGTAAGGCATGAAAGACTGGGCATTGAATCTCAAAACCAGGGGACATTGGGAGAGCGGGTAAAGACAAATATCTTCACCATCGTTGCAGGCATTGTAGCAATGATAATAGGATTGATATTTCTGCTGCTCATTATTAATCAAGATGCCTGGATGGACCAGGATGGGGCTATCTTTAATCGATGGATGAACAATTTGCCAGAGCGTTTATTGGCACAAGACAGGCAGCATGAGTTAAACAATCTGGATATAGAAGTGCTTGGCCATATCTCAGACGAATACCGTGTACTGGAAAACTTGCAATCAGATGAGCTTAGAAGCGCCTATCTTTACAATTATGGCACTTTGGCAACGAACATATATAAGTCCATTTTGCTGAACCCTCCCCAGGACGAAGAAGAGGAGGCCAGTGAACCACCAACATTTGAATTTCCGTTGCAGTTAATGGCAAATGCGGCGAGGTTTAATCCTGATGATGAAGATGTCAGGCGTAACCTGGAAATTATTATTGGGCTGAGGGAAAGCCAGAAAAAGGACGAGAATGGTGAGGTTCAGGGTGAACTGGGGCCGCCTACACCCGGCTTTTCCCGGGACATGAATCCATTGCTTTTTTAAGGCCACGACCAACGATTATGGAATTTCAATCATCATATTTCGCAGTATCTCTTAGCAAGCCGGAATTCATATTTTTGATTGTTCCTGTTGTAATGTTGATATTATGGCAGCGAGCCCGTAGTAAAGGCAAAGATGTTATTGGTTTTAGTGGCCTGGAATATTACCTGAACGCAGGTCTGGTCCCGGCGATAAAAAAACGCCGGCTACGAACTTTATTGGTCACGCTTCTGGTTATCTCAGCCGGAATTATATTTTCCTTCCCGCAACTACGTACTGCCAGACCGTTATTGATAGGCCCGGTAGAGGAATTGAAACCGGTTTATCTGTTTGCCCTGGATGTCTCCGGGAGTATGACAGAACCTTTGGGTGGCTATGTCATCGATGGGCAATTGAACCTGAATGGCCCTACCCGGTACGAAGCTTCGGAAAAGCAACTATTTCGCTTTGCCGAAAGTCATCCAGATGCGTACCTGGGACTGATATTGTTTAGTATACAGCCCATGCTGGTGAGGTGGCCTACATTACAGACAGAATATGATTTTCATGACGTGCTTGATGAAGGGTTGCGATTTACCAATCCGCTGCGTAACAGGACGTCACAGCTTGCCCAGTTTGCCGGTGGCACTGCCACCCTGGCTGGTCTAAAAATGTCCAGGGAGACTCTGATTAATCAACGATCATCTACCCGTTCACTAATATTGATTGGTGATTTGATAGATAACATTGATGAGGTGATTGAAGGCATACAGGATTTACATGAGCATAATATTTATGTTCATGTTATTGCCCTTGATGCGCCCGAAGATAGCCTGGGAATGTTCTCCAGTATCTTTGCGAAACAGGAATCTGTCCGTCTGTACCCGGTTAAATCTGCCATTGAGCTGGAGTCCACCTTCGATGAAATTGAATCTATTGAAACCCAGAGACTGACCCAGGGGGTGGGGTTGAATTATGTGCAGGACATGCAATGGTTAATATCATTGATTGGTTTTTTTATTGCACTTTTCATGATCGTGCTATTTGAAACCCGGTTACACAAATCACATAACTAACATCCAGATCATGGCAATAGAATTTCAATTTCCACAATTGCTTTCGTTGATACTGTTGATTGTTCCGACAATATATTTTATCCATCGTGGTTACGCATTACGTGAGGCTATGCTCACCAGGTTCAGAAAGGAGAATATAAATACCGCAGTCAGGACCTGGCTGGTATCAATCGTATCATTTTGCATTCTGGTCTCATTGCTATTTATTGCCGCAGGGCCTAAGCGTTCCCTGAATGCCAGCGGAGAGAACTTAACTGGCAGCTATGTCTTTATGATCGATGTATCACGTAGTATGGCTGCCAGGCAAAGCTGTGCAGATCTAACCAGGCTAGATCGTGCGAAGAATATTATTTCAAAAGCGATTGCCGACATGCCAGAGGCAAAGATTGGTTTTATGGGGATGGCCGGTCTGACATTTGTCCTTAGTGAAATGAGTTATGACAGGCAATATATTTTTGATGTCCTAAATCATGGTATTTTTATTGAAGTAGTGCCTATGCCCGGGACAGACCTGGCCAACGCCTTTCATGTTTTTCTGGAGAAGAAAATTTCCAATCCACCTGTCTTTAGTTCTGTGGAGCATATTGTGTTGTTGTCGGATGGCGATATTTCCGGGCAAGAAGAGCGGGCGTTAAATGAAGTCATACCCTTGTTGACGGAGGCTGAAGTTAAAGTGACCAGCGTAGGCCTTGGTAGTAACGAGGGTGTGGCAATACCTACATTAGATTTAGATCGTCAATGTATATCCGGTCAATACGAACGGGCAGATGGAAAAGAGTTCTATACCCATTTAAATGAAAGCCCTATGAAAACGGTAGCTGAAAACACTGAGGGGAGATATTTTCATGAGTCACAGGATGATGAACTGGTGTTGTATCTAAGGGATTCACTTCAAAATAGTACTGATAGCATGCCGCCACAACAAACACAGGACTTAAGATTTCCGTTTATACTACTATTGTCCCTATCACTGTTTTGCCTGTTCCTGATTAAAAGGTTGTGATTTCACCGGTTATTGATTTTCGGTATTTGATAATATAGATGTCACAATGAAGTTAGATAACCCTGGAGTATAAGTTGAGTAAACGAATTATAATTGGTATTTCGGGATCCAGTGGAGTGATTTATGGGATCCGCCTGTTACAGGTTTTGTGAGAGATTGATGATATTGAAACGCACCTCGTTATGTCATCTGCCGGCAAGATGAATATTCCTATTGAGACCGATTTTACCGTTAAGGAAGTAGAAGCCCTGGCGGACGTGGTGCATAAATACTAGGATGTGGCAGCCAATATCTCCAGTGGGTCTTTCAAAACTGAGGGCATGATAATTGCCCCGTGTTCCATGAAGACGCTGTCCAGTATTGTGACGTCTTACTCGGACAATCTATTTCGTTGGCTAGTCAAACTAAGCATGAAGATGATGAGTCCCTGACCCCATACTCAAATGCCATTGATGCCGTATACATTATCCTGCTCAGGTTAACGGTTAATTTAAAATCATACGTTCAGGAAGTCCTGAATAACGCCAGGTCTGAATCACTACATGACTTCAGAATTACCATCAGAAAATCAGATCCATTTTAGCCCAACTCAACGAAGTATTGCCGGAGCCCGGCCTGTCTTATCAACAGGCCGTATTTAAAGACGTTATGGACAGGACTGGCTTGTTGAGGGACATAGAAGTTTGTAATCAAATGATTCAGGATCATGAAAAGGATATACCTTCACATGCTGGAAAACTTGAACCCATTCAAGTGCAATTACAGCTATATGAAAACACGGAACGTGAAAAATTAATTGAGTATTTACAATCTGCAGATTTTCAGCGTGTTATCAAGCAATGGGAAAAATATCTGGACAGTGCTTGTAAGCTGGGGCCTCAGCTCGAAAGATCAAATACGCCAATCAGGCTACTGGCATCAGAAGCAATTGGATTCAGGTATTTAAAAGTCATGAAACAGGCAAGAAAAACACTGAATAATAAGAATGATATTACGCGGATCCATATATTACGAAAATCAGGAAAAAAACTACGTTATCTGGTGGACCTATTTTCTGATTTATATTCAGCTAAGGCTACTAAAAAGGTAATTAAAGATCTGAAAAAATTTCAGGATTGTCTTGGGGAAATGCAGGATAGTGAAGTTCAGGTGCATCTGATTAGTCAATTATCAGGACCTGTTCGCGATGATCTGACTAAAGAAAATCTAGAGGTCATTGAGAAAATAATCAGGAAACGAAACAAGCAAAAAAAACACTGTCATAAAAAAGCAATTAAACTGATTAAAGAGTATTGAAATGGTTCAATCGTGACCATGGACAATTTGATACGCTTGTAGGTTTAAGAGATTACCTAGCTGAAAATAGCAATTAATTCGCCAGCCCTGCCACGATTTGACGTATCAGAACTGATCATGCGCTGTACGGTAAACTGCTGAATGTCTGCGCCACAGGATTGATAAAGGGATTTGATCTGAGGCACGTCATGGTTTGAAATTATGATTTTCACACCTTTGCCGGCAAGTTGATTGGCTATGTCCGCAAGTTCCAACTGATCTTCCCAACTGAATCCGTCACTATGGTAATCGGTGAAATTAGCCGTTTTGGAAAGAGGGACATACGGTGGATCGCAATAAACAACGTCACCCATGGTGGCATTATAAAGACATTCTTTGAAGTTAAGAGTAATGAATTCAGCCTTTTTTGCAGCGGCATAAAATTTCTTCATTTCCTTTTCTGGAAAATAGGGAGATTTATGCAGACCAAAGGGTGTATTGAATTCTCCCCGTTTATTGTATCGGACCAGACCGTTATAGCAGTGCCTGTTTAAATATAAAAACAGTGCTGATTTTCTCCTGGTTCCGGAAATCGAATTAAATTCTTCCCGATATTGGTAATAGGTTTGCTTGGAATTATTTTTTTCAGTAAAGAATTTTTGGCAATAGCGGATAAAATTTTGCCCTTGATCACTTAGTTGCTGGTACAGGGAAATCAGGTCAGGGTTTGTGTCGGCAAGAAGATAATCTTCATAATCAGTATTCAGGAAAACAGCACCAGAACCTGTAAACGGTTCAATTAACCTTTTCCCCTCAGATAGAGCATTACGAATTCTGTTTATTAACCGATATTTACCACCCGGCCATTTTAGAAACGGTCTTATATTAGCAGTGCTTATGGTCGTTCTTCCATGGTATAAGTCTGAATACTCAGCGCATGAATTTCATTTTGCATCATATCTTCAAGGGCACGATAGACCATACGATGCCGTTCAATTAAAGAGTGCCCCTGAAAGCTGTCAGAGATTATGCTTACTGCATAATGCCCACCACCAGTGGCGGCACCAGCATGACCGGCATGGAGATGTGAATCGTCCCTGATTTCAACAGATTTTGCATCAAGATTTTTAATAAGCCTGTCGCGAATGGATTCAATCCTGTTCATGGTATTTATGGCAATACTTTTTTAAATGGTTTAACACTAACTTTCTGATACACACCCGCTGCGACAAAAGGATCCGCATCTGCCCACGCCTTTGCATCCTCCAGATTATCAAATTCTGCGATGATGAGGCTGCCGGTAAAACCAGCTGGTCCTGGATCATCATTATCTATGGCAGGATGGGGACCGGCAATGACCAGTTTACCCTGATCTCTTAGTATTTGAATTCTTGCCAGGTGTTCTGGCCTGGCAGATTTCCTTTTCTCCAGGCTTTGATCTATATCTTCACTGATAATGGCATAAAGCATTAATTTATATTGCTCCCCTTGTTTTGTGTCAGGTAAGTATTAACTACATTTAAACTAACATACAGATTGGCGGTCCCTGATAAGATAACTATAACCGATCCAACGATGATTTAGATTTGCCCGTATATTATCAAGTAGTGATATGGCATGGTCCATCATGCGTTGAATAATTGATATACCTCTCATTGATTCAATCAGGTAAAATATCAATACAAACAACCCGATAGCGGCTGTGGGTTTTTGCATAAAAAACCACTTGTTCTGCAATAGTAATGTTAATTTCTCCCGCACCAGGATAATTATCATAATACTGGCAACAGCAGTTGCCACATACACTCTCTGCTTGAGGTTTTCAGGGATATAATAAGCAACTAAGAACGCAATGGTGGAAAACAAGTTTATTAATAATTTCATCTAAGGATGTAGGGATTGTTTTGTAAGTATTAAGTGTAAATATTTTTTACAATCAGTATATGACCACCAAAGATCTGCAAGTATATGGCACAATTTTTCAAAATTCATCCAGACAATCCCCAAATGCGCCTGATTAAGCAATCCGCTGAAATACTTAATAACCAGGGTGTTATTGTATATCCTACCGATTCCTGTTATGCCTTGGGTTGTTTATTGGATAATAAGATCGCGGCAGAACGTATCTCGCAACTTCGTGGTCTGCATAAAAAACATTTATTCACAATACTCTGTAAAGATTTGTCCGGATTGGGCGCCCTGGCAAAACTGGGTAACTCTGCTTTCAGGTTGATCAAGAGTCATATCCCAGGTCCGTATACCTTTATCCTCAGGGCTTCAAAGGAAGTCCCCAGACGCCTGCAGAATAATAAACGCAGTACAATTGGGTTGCGTGTCCCAGACAATGAAATTTGCCAGGCGTTGCTGGATGCAGTAAATGGGCCGATATTAAGTACCAGTTTGATCTTACCTGGCGATGAATTGCCCCTGTTTGATCCTCAGGAAATTGATGACAGAATCGGTAAGCAAATTGACTTGATTATCGACGGAGGCATGATCGGGGTTGATATGACCACAGTGATTGACCTGACGGATAATGATCCGGTTATTATCAGGAAAGGAAAGGGGGAAATAGACTAAACGTGGGCTGGATATGGATGAAAATTTCAACAGCGTAATTTTGATCAGCACTGTATAATCAGGCCATCGATTGATAAGAGGTAATGTTTTGGCAATTTCAGGAAATCAGCGGGTCCTGTCCGGGATGCGCCCATCAGGACAGCTGCATCTGGGACATTATCACGGTGTCCTTAAAAACTGGTTAAAACTTCAGAATGAATATGAATGTTTTTTCTTTGTCGCTGACTGGCATGCATTGACGACTGAGTATGAAACCCCGCAATCTATCTCGGATTCTGTGTGGGAAATGGTTATCGACTGGCTGGCGGTGGGAATTAACCCGGGGTCAGCAAAGATTTTTATCCAGTCACGGGTTCCCGAACATGCGGAATTACACGTTTTGCTGTCCATGATGACTCCATTGAGCTGGTTGGAGCGGGTTCCTACCTACAAAGACCAGCAGGAAAAATTATCCAACAAGGACCTGGCTACCTATGGTTTTCTGGGATATCCATTATTACAGACCGCAGACATTATCATTTATCGTGCTGGTCACGTCCCAGTGGGCGAAGATCAGGTAGCTCATGTTGAACTGTCACGTGAGATTGCAAGGCGTTTCAATTTTCTTTATGGACGCGATCCCGGTTTTGAAGACAAGGCCGAAATCGCTGCAAAGAAGATGGGGAAGAAAAATAATCGTCTGTATCACCAGTTAAGAATGGATTATCAGGAAAAGGGCAATGATCTGGCGCTGGAAAAGGCCACTGCGCTCATAGAATCACAACAAAATATCAGTATTGGTGATCGTGAACGGTTAGTCGGATATCTGGAAGGCGGTGGGAAAATAATTTTTCCTGAGCCCCAGGCCCTGTTAACGCACACACCAAAATTTCCGGGTACTGATGGGCAAAAAATGTCCAAGTCTTATAACAATACGATTGGATTGAGAGAGAACCCAAATGTTGTTGAAGATAAGCTCCGTACCATGCCAACAGATCCTGCGCGAATTCGTAAGACCGACCCGGGCGATCCGGATAAATGTCCGGTATGGGAATTTCACAAGATCTATTCTGATGATGAAGTTAAATCCTGGGCAGAAAATGGATGTCGTAATGCCGGCATTGGTTGCCTGGAGTGTAAGCAGCCGGTGATCGATTCCATTCTTAAGGAGCAGGAACCTATCAGGGAACGTGCAAGGGAATACGCTGATGATCCTGAGGTCGTAAGAGGTATAATTAGTGAAGGTTGTGAAGCGGCCCGTGATGTGGCAAAAGAGACCATGGATGATGTCAGGTCTGCAATCGGGCTGAATTATAAGTGAATACAATCTTTCTAATGCTAATTCCGTAGGTTAATATGCCAGTATGATTCCAGACGAGACCCAAACCACCAATTCCGGCCAATCTGAAATGCCATTTGCCATCGTACAGGGCGCACCGATTACGGAATTACCTCATGATCTTTATATCCCCCCGGAGGCGTTGGAAGTTTTTCTGGAGGCGTTTGAAGGACCTCTGGATTTGTTGCTCTACCTTATACGCAAGCAGAACCTGGATATCCTCGATATACCCATTGCAGATATTACTGGCCAGTACATGCAATATATTGACTTGATGGAAGTCTTGCAGCTGGAACTGGCAGGTGAATATCTGGTCATGGGGGCGGTATTGGCAGAAATTAAATCCAGGATGTTGTTACCCCGGACCGAAACTGAAGATGATGAAGATGACCCCCGTGCGGAATTAATTAAACGCCTGCAGGAATATGAACGCTATAAACAGGCGGCAGAGGACATCGATGTGATCCCACGTCTGGAACGGGAGGTATTTAACACCGTCATTGATTTCAATGAACGGCGTAGCACACAAAAACCTCCAGAAGTGGATCTGGACCAGATATTACATGCCTTCGCCGACGTTCTGGCCAGGGCAGAGATGTATGCACATCATATGATTCACCGTGAGGCCCTGTCGGTCAGGGAGCGCATGACCATCGTCCTGGATCGCCTTCGAGGTGATGAATTTATCGACTTTCTAGACCTGTTCTCTGTTGACGAAGGTAAGGCGGGTGTCATTGTATCGTTATTGGCGATACTGGAGCTTACTAAAGAATCATTGGTGGAAATTGTACAGAATGAGATTAATGGACCTATTTACCTTAAGGCAGCAGCATGAATCAGGAAAAAATTAAAAATATCATTGAAGCGGCGTTGATGGCATTTGATGAACCGAGGACTGTTGCTCAACTGCAGGTACTGTTTGCAGGAGATGACGAGGTGCCGGAAAAGGATGATATCCGGGCAGCCATCAACCAGCTTATTGAGGATTATGTGGATCGGGGTATCGAGCTCAAAGAAGTTGCAAGTGGGTTCAGGTTTCAGGCACGTGCCGATTACGCTGAATGGATAAACCGTCTATTTCAGGATAAACCCCAGAGATATTCCCGGGCCTTTATGGAAACCCTTGCTATTATTGCCTACCGACAACCGGTCACCCGTGGTGAAATCGAGGATATTCGTGGGGTTAGTGTCAATACCAGTATCATAAAGTCCTTACAAGAACGTGAATGGATACGGGTGGTGGGACATCGAGATGTCCCCGGTAAACCTGAATTATTGGCAACCACCAGGGAGTTTCTTGATTACTTTAACCTGAAAAAATTATCAGAATTACCTCCATTATCTGAAATTAAAGATTATGATCAGTTAAACCCTGATTTATTTGAGGGACTGGACATCCCGCCACCTTCCAATGAACCTGCTAATGAGGAAACTGGAACTGACGGATCGCAGGACGAAAACCAGGATGCAAATCCAGACCAGCAGGGAGATGTACAGCAGGAAGAAACCTCTGTTGACGAAGACAACGTCGTCCCCTTTTCAAATTAATCAGGATAATCCAGCCCTGGTTCTTAGGGTGACAAAATGCCCACATCAAAAGCTGAACGCTTACAAAAACTGCTTGCCAATGCCGGCTATGGATCCCGTCGGGAAATTGAACAATGGATTGTGGATGGCAGAATAAAACTCAATGGTAAACAGGCAAAACTGGGTGACCGTGCCCATACCCGCGACCGCATACAAATCGATAATAAACCTGTCCGGTTAGAGACAGGCACAGACCGTCAGACCCGCGTGATTGCTTATCATAAGCCTGTTGGTGAAATCTGTAGCCGCAAAGATCCTGATGGGAGACGCACGGTATTTGAAAGTTTGCCTCCGCTTAGCCAGCAACGCTGGATTAATATTGGAAGGCTGGATATCAATACTTCCGGGCTTTTGCTGTTTACAAATAATGGCGAGCTGGCGAATAAATTGATGCATCCCTCATCTGAGATTGAACGCGAATATGCGGTAAGGGTTTTAGGCAGTCCAACAAAACAACAACTGGATATGTTACTTAAAGGTATTGAGCTGAAAGATGGAACTGCTGCTTTTATGGCCATAGAGGAAAAAGGTGGAGACGGGGCAAACCGTTGGTTTCACGTGGTGATTAAAGAAGGCCGAAATCGCGAGGTACGAAGGCTTTGGGAAGCGGTTGGTCTGACTGTTAGTCGTTTACTCAGAGTACGCTTTGCAAATATCGGGTTACCTAGAAATAAACGTCCAGGGACATGCTGGGAGATCACGTCACAGGAATTAAGACAACTCTTGAAATTCGCAGGCCTGGAGACTGAGAAACCAGACCACGTGACCGGACCAAAGAGGAGGCGAAGAAGAAAACACTGATGGCATCCGGTATTCCTGAGCAATTAAACAGGGACATCCTGTTGGAGATTTATCAGCGCATGATGGACGCCTACGGCCCGCAGGACTGGTGGCCCGCTGATACACCTTTTGAGGTTATGGTTGGGGCGGTACTGACCCAGAATACTGCCTGGCTAAATGTTGAAAAGGCAATCGATAATTTAAAGCAAAATGACAGTTTATCAGTTGATGCCATCACAAATATGTCACAGGCGAGACTGGCGAATCTGATTCGTCCTTCAGGTTATTTTAATGTCAAGGCCAGGCGGCTGCAAAACCTCTGTCGTTGGCTGGATTCAATGGATACTATTAATTCTCTGGCAGGCCTTGATACAGAACAGTTTCGTAGCCAGTTACTGTCAATCAATGGGATTGGTCCGGAGACTGCAGACGATATCCTGCTTTATGCCTTTAATCGCCCGGTCTTTGTTATTGATGCCTATACCCGAAGGTTATTTACTAAACTGGGACTGATCAATGGAAAGGAACCCTATGAATTTCTACGATATGGTTTTGAATCCTGTCTTGACCCGGATGAAAGCCTGTATAATGAATACCATGCCCTGATTGTTCGCCACGCAAAACAGAAGTGTATCGGGGCAGACGAATGCATACATTGCCTAGTGGAACGTCCATTTCACTGAGATTTCCTAAAATAACCGGGAATCTTTGGATTTTTTGACGAAATATTGTAAGCTTGCCCCCCTTTTTAGCGGACATCATAATGCCTAGACAGTCGCTGGTAGCAGCAAATTGGAAAATGAATGGAGACCTGGCGGGAATCAGGGAGCTGGTAGGAGAAATATCCACCGGAGTGGAACCAGATGCCAGTACAGAAGTGCTGATCTGTGCCCCGTATGTTTATCTGCCGGAGATGCAGAGATTGCTTGTGGATACCCCGATTAAATGGGGAGCACAAAATGTTTCTGAATTTGAGAAGGGGGCCTATACCGGTGAAATTTCAGTATCCATGCTGAAAGATTTCGGTTGTGAGTTTGTGATTGTGGGGCATTCAGAACGACGTCATGTTTTTGGCGAGTCTGATCAACAGGTGGCAGCCAAGTTTAATGTAGTTAACAAGGCAGGTTTGACCCCGATTTTATGCCTGGGTGAATTACTGGAGGAAAGACAGGGTGGCACGACTGAAGAAGTGATCTCCAGGCAGCTAAATGAAGCGTTGAATTGCGCCGGCATCGAGAGCTTTGAAAATGCGGTGATTGCCTATGAACCGGTTTGGGCAATCGGCACAGGCCATACGGCAACACCTGAGCAGGCTGAAGAAGTCCATGCCTTCATCCGTCTGCAACTGGCCAGACATAGTGACGAAATTGCCGACAGGATAAAAATTCTGTACGGCGGCAGTGTCAAGGCGGATAATGCCGCGGAACTGTTTTCCAGGGCAGATATTGATGGTGGCCTGATAGGCGGGGCATCATTGGTGGCATCAGATTTTCTGACGATATGTCAGTCAACAAGGTAAAGGATATATGGAAACATTACAGACAATATTACTGGTTTTACAGGTATTAATGGCAGTCAGCCTGATTGGCATCATATTAATTCAACATGGTAAAGGTGCGGACGCCGGTGCCGCATTCGGCAGTGGTGCGTCAAATACAGTTTTCGGTGCCCAGGGTTCAGGTAATTTTCTTACCAAGGCCACCGCAATACTGGCGTTTGCATTTCTTTCCAATAGCCTGGCATTGGTCTATCTTGCCAACCAAAGGGTAGAGACTGCCAACACCAGTCTGATGGACGATACCTCTGCGGTCATGGAACAGATGGTTGAACCTCCATCTTCAGTAATCAACGAGATTCCGGCAGACCCTGAATTAAATATTTCCGAGATCCCGGAAATACCGGATAACTAGTTAAAAGTCAAAAGTGAAAAGATATGCAGAATTTCTTTAAACTTTTAACTGACACGCCGATGTGGTGGAATTGGTAGACACGCTATCTTGAGGGGGTAGTGCAGAAATGCGTGACGGTTCGAGTCCGTCCATCGGCACCAAAGAATCTAGATTATTTTAGTGGTGGGTGAGGCT
Source organism: Gammaproteobacteria bacterium (assembly GCA_030835405.1). Lineage (GTDB taxonomy): Bacteria > Pseudomonadota > Gammaproteobacteria > Eutrophobiales > Eutrophobiaceae > Eutrophobius. Next base: position 13,407 of record JAURPG010000017.1, read on the forward strand.
GTCAAAAGCCATGGCGACGGCCCAGCCTCTCACCCCTAACAGTGGTGACTTTCTCACCTTCTCCATGGCTTTATGCGAAAAAATCATGATTTCACCCACGGGGCCACATTTATTGCATATTTCACGGCAAGAATCCAGGTGGTTTTCTATCTATAACTCTTTGTTATTTATTACTTTTTAGTCAACAGTTAGCTATCGAAATATTAGTTATTTAATAAGATTTTAAAATCACTATAATTGGATGACATATATACATGATTTAATCTGCTTATACGTGGCGTTCATAAGGGGGGCTAAATGCATCAGTGTTATCAACCAATTTTAAGGGTTTTGTCAGCAATTTTATTAGTGATATCTGCACAATCTGTTGCAGCACAAAGTGTTGATGAGTTTCAAAAAACCTTAAATCAATATTGTGTCACGTGTCATAACGAGACCTTGAAGACAGCAAACCTGATGCTGGACAGGACAAACCTGAATAACCTGAGTGAAAATCCTGAGATTTGGGAAAAGGTCATAACCAAGTTATCACTTCGTGCCATGCCGCCCGTAGGTATGCCCAGACCGAATGACGAATTTTACCAGGATTTTCTTGTACACCTTAAGACCGGGCTGAATAAAGTCTCTGAGCAAAACCCTAACCCTGGAAGAGAGATCGCAACCCATCGGTTGAACAGGACCGAGTACACCAATGCTG
>JAURPG010000018.1 GCA_030835405.1 Gammaproteobacteria bacterium
AAAAACTCGATGAAAAACCCTATGGATACCTGGTGGGTGATACCTACTTCATGGGTGAGTAATGAATCTAATCGGCTTGTTATTGTATAGTGATATCTGAACAGGAGTAGTAGTCATTACCATCATCGATGGGGCCCATGGACTGGGTAAACCTGAAAGTACAATTTTCGCAAACCAGGCCTGCAGGGAGGGTGACGTCCGCCCAGTAATATTTGGGTTCTTCCTCACTGAGAGCACTGACGCCTTCTACCTCATCCACACCATCTTTAATCAACAGTAGAGTATGCCAGCTCTTTTCATAGTCAGCGGAAATATCAATTCTCCATTCACCGGAATGATCGGTGGTCTCTTTCCAGTGCACACGGACGGTCTCTCCCTTATTATATGTCTTTGCCGGTTCCCCCTTGATGCTGGCAGGGGGGGTCCCTCGTAGACCACCGCAGGGGAGAATGTCCTTCATGCGAACATTTTCTACCCGCGGTGGCGGGGAGTTGAATGCCTCCGGATTGGGGTCATCAGGGGCCGGGGACTCAAGCAAGGTTGCATGTCCCCAGCCGATAACAGGTACTGATATCAAAATCAGTAAAAATAAATTTTTGAAAAGTTTTTGCATCAAGCCAGTGACTGATTACCTGGCTGCCATCTCATCTGCAAGTTGTTTCTGGAACCGCTTCTCATAATATTCGATATACCAGGCACAACCTTCCTGATCGATAAACGGGTTTTGTGAGGCAGAATCTAGTTTAGCGAGTTTGTTATCCAGCTCAATGGATGATGCGCGGCCATATAGAAAGACATCACATTGCAGGCTCTTAAGATGTGCAAAGGACCTTTCAAAGTCGTCCTTGATTTCAGGATACAGTTCGTTATTCAAAAGGGGTCCCCTGTCAACACCCGAGGCAGACATGCCACCCATAAACACGGCATTATAGGTTTTGCCATCCTTGTCCTGGACCTCCATAGTCCAGGTGGTGGTCCCTGTGGTATGCCCAGGTGTCAGGTGGGCCGTCAGCGTTTCTCCGCCAATCTCAATGGTTTCCAGATGACCAATGGTGTCATCTACCTTTACCGGTTCGAAAAACCGTGCGCCTTCAGTATCAAGAATATTTCTGAAGTCAGTTTTGCCGCCTGAAGCCAAAATGTCTGCAGTGCCTTCAGAGGCGATTATCTTGGCATGAGGTAATAACTTTTGTAATGCGGCCAAGCCACCGATATGTTCTTCATGTGGATGGGAATTAACGATATATTTAATGTCATCCAGTTCAAATCCCGCCTTGACGACGGCCTCAACGGTCCAGGCAACCTGTTCGGGATCGGTGGAGTCCATAAGCACATGACCTTCCGGCGTGGTGACGAGAAAAGCTCCCACTTCTGAGTGTCCTACCCACCAGATATTATCAATGATATTGATGGGGTCGCGTTTGGTCTGGTTTGCATTGTTTGCTCGATTTGCGGAGTCCAGCCTGTCCAGGGTCAACTGGGCTGACAAGTTTGGACTCATTGCCAATGAAAGTACCAGGCTTAATATCGTTATAATGCTGGCTTTTACTGGTAAACAAAAACGGGTTGTGTTCATTTCATTATGCTCCCTTGTGATTTATTTATAATTAATATGGTACAAATTGTATCAGCCACAATGGCAGGAGACTACTCCTACAGACATTTTTCACAGAGTATACTAATTGTAATAAAGTTTTATTAATCAACTACTTGATAATGTATTCTATCTGGCGGGCATTGTATTTCATTGATGCCTGTTAACTCGGGGCCGCAATGGTTGATGGCATAGCTTTGGTAACCAGGGGGAATAATTTTCCAGGTCTGGTACTAGTGTTACCCAATCTGTTACGTGCTGAATGTGGTCGTAAATTTATATAATAAATATATAATTTCCGCCATGGGAGAATTACAACATTTATTTGATTCAAATCGGGAATGGGTAAAGGAAATTACCACCTCAGACCCGGATTTCTTCAAGCGACTGGCAAAACAGCAGAAACCAGAGATATTATGGATTGGATGTTCAGATAGCCGTGTGCCCGCAAACCAGATCATCAATATGTTACCCGGCGAAGTCTTTGTTCACCGAAATATCGCTAATCAGGTTGTGTATGGAGACGTAAATTGTCAGTCGGTCATCCAGTTTGCCGTAGAGGTCCTGAAGGTTAAACATATTATTGTCTGTGGACACTATGGTTGTGGTGGTGTTATCGCCTCGGTGGAGCAGCAGGCGGAAGGGGTAATGGCAGGCTGGCTGGAACACATCAAGTCCGTTTACGATGAAAATCAGAGAGAGCTGGTTCAAGAGCGTGATAAAGAAAAGATGATTGACCGCTTATGTGAACTCAATGTTGCCAGCCAGGTAAAAAACCTCTGCCAGGCTGAACCGGTCATTCATGCCTGGAATACGGGCCAACCACTCAAGGTCCACGGTTGGATATATAACATCGGTGATGGCCTGCTTAGAGACTTGGATATCAGCGTTACTGGCTTATAAGAGATTTTACCTGGTCAGCCAGGCTACTATCAGTCGAATCTGAACATCAGTCAGACGATCTTCAAAGGCAGGCATAATGCCAACGCGGCCCTTGGTAAGGGTTTCTGTTATGGCTTCATCCGTTTTGCCGTAGAACCAAACAGTGTCCACCAGGTTTGGAGCCCCAAGGTTGATATTCCCCGTCCCGTCAATACCATGGCAGCCAATACATAAGCGGTCATATGTTTGTTTACCCGGGAGTGATTCGGCCCCTTCAACACCGCTGCCCCATTGCTGCAGAAAGCTGACCAGATCTGAAATTTGATCTTCGTTAAGGCTACTACTCCACCCTGGCATGTTTGCCCGACGGCCGTTGCGGATGGACTCTTCAATTTTTGCCAGGGTGCTGCCCCATTGCCATTCACCATCGCGAAGGTTTGGAAATCTATCCGCCAGGCCATAACCACTACGGCTATGACACATACCGCAATTACGTTCGAAGGTATTTGCCGCTGTGTTCATCATCGCCACATCTGATTGCAGCTCTTTCAGTTCCATGGACAGGACAGAATTTCTGACTGGTTCGAATTCAGATGCATATGAGGCGTAACTGTCCTCAATCCTTTCTGTCTGAGACCACTTTAGTATTCCACTAAATGTTCCCAGCCCGGGATAGAGCATCAAGTAGATGACTGAAATAATAAGGGCTGTCAGAATTAACCAGAACCACCACATAGGGGCAGGGTGCCCTCCTTCTTTGAGGTTTTCATCCCATGTGATCTTATCGTGGCCATCAGATTCTGATTTGCCAAAAAATACGCTGAACAGCATCCAGGTGAGCCATATCAAACTACCAATTGTCAAAGCGACAACCCAGCCTCCCCAGAAACTTGACGGTAAATCAGCCATGATTATCTTCATCCTCCAGTGGAATCCGGGACGCCTCATCAAGGGTTGAGGATTTTGTATTTAAAGAGACATACATGACAAGACCTATCATAAATGCCATGACCAGCATGTCCCCAGCAAAAATAAAGTAGGTCATCATGGTGTATCACCCCTGGAATATGCTGTGCCTAATACCTGCATATAGGCAATCAAGGCATCCATTTCAGTCTTGTCTTCCAGTGCTGCTGCAGAGGTGTCAATATCCTGCTCACTATACGGATGCCCCAGTTTTTTTAATGCCTTTAACCTGAGCTCTATATCGTTATTCTTATTGGCAGGTGTGTCTGCAAGCCAGGGATAGGCCGGCATGATGGAATTGGGAATGACAGCACGCGGGTTTAAAAAATGGATCCTGTGCCACTCGTCCGTATATTTTCTACCTATCCTGTGTAGATCCGGGCCGGTACGTTTTGATCCCCAGAGAAACGGGCGATCATAAACAAACTCTCCGGCACGGGAGTAGGGGCCGTATCGTTGAACTTCAGCGAATAACGGTCTGACATTCTGCGTATGACAAACACTACATGACTCACGTATGTATATGTCACGTCCCATTAATTCCAGCGGGGTATAAACACGAGTATTTTCTGTCGCGGTTTGCAATGATTACTGGAACAGGCTGGGTAACACCTGTACGAGTCCACCGATGGAAGAGACAAACAAGATGCCGAATATTAACAGACCCGAGTTCTCTTCCAGTTTTTTATGTAATGCTAGGCCATTAAACTTCATTGCAAAGCTCCTGCTATCGTTGGTGGACTGACTTTTATAATGGCCCTGCCGGCGACTGTTTTATAGAGGTTAATCACCATAAGAACCGCACCAGACAGGAACAATAGCCCGGCAATCAGTCTCAGGGCATAATAGGGCGGCATACTGCTGGCAATATCCCTGAAGCTATACCGTAGTTCACCCAGCTCATCCAGGCTTAACCAGAGTATCCCCTGGGTAATGCCTGCACCCCACATGGAAAGGATGTATAACATGGTCCCGGCCAGAGCCAGCCAGAAATGTATATTGGCCATTCTGATACTATGGAGTTCTCCGCCCACCAGACGTGGCACCAGAAAATAGAAAGTGCCGAAGGTGATCAAGGCATTCCAGCCCAGGGCACCGGAATGGACATGACCGATGGTCCAGTCGGTAAAATGGCTGACCACATTGACGCTTTTAATGGACATCATGGGGCCTTCAAAGGTCGCCAGGCCATAAAATGCCAGTGATAAAACAATAAATTTCAAGGCTGGATCGGTCCTTAATTTTTCTGATGCGGTGCTGACGGTCATCACGCTATTCACCATGGTTGCCCACGATGGCGCCAGCAGTATCAAGCTCATGACCATTCCCAGATTCTGGACCCATTCGGGGATGGAACTGTAATGCAGGTGGTGTGGTCCGGCCCAGATGTAACTGTAGGTAAATGCCCAGAAGGCGATAATAGATAATTTATAACTCCAGATGGGACGGTCTGCGTGTTTGGGCAGGAAGTAGTACAACATTCCCAGAAATCCACCCGTCAGTAGAAAACCCACCGCATTATGCCCATACCACCATTGCAGGATGGCGTCCTGTGCCCCGGCAAATAGGGTGTAGGATTTCGACATCGTAACTGGCATGGCCAGGTTATTAAAGATGTGCAGCATGGCGATGACAATGATCATGGCGCCGTAAAACCAGTTGGATATATAGATCTGTTTAATCTTGCGGTTGGCAATAGTGCCGAAAAAGACAATGGCAAAACACACCCAAACGACGGTGATGGCAATATCAAAAGGCCATTCCAGCTCAGCGTATTCCTTGCCGCCGTTTAACCCCATGAGCAGTGAAATCACGCCGGTAAGGATGATTAACTGCCATGCCCAGCAGGTAAACCATGCCAGTTTGGGGGCAAATAATCTTATATGGCTGGTCCGTTGCACGCTGTAGAACCCCGTGGCCATCAATGCAGACACACCGAATCCAAATACTACGGCATTGGTATGTAATGTCCTGACCCGACCGTAACTTAACCACGGCTGGCTGAAATCCAGGTTTGGCCAGATAAGTTCTGCAGCAACATATACACCGGCAAACATTCCCAATATCGACCAAAGCATGGCAAAGAAAACCAGTACCAGAACAATGGAGTCTTCGTATGTTGTAACCCTTTCGCCGGTCATGGTCTCAGATTCCCAATTCAGGACCAAGGCCCTGGGTCCATAGAAACATGGTAATACCCAATAAACTGACAAAGGCCACTAGCAGGTATGCGATCAGGGCGGATGCCATAAGCATGCCTTTCTCCCGGCTGATCCCCAGGGTGATGGGCAACCCACGATAAAGCAGGGACATACTCCAGATTAAAAACGGGACTAATATCAAAACATTTATAAATGCATGAGGACTAAGGTGGGTAATGCTGCCAATAATTAACGGGGCACCGATGATGGTCACCACGGCAAAATGAGTCCCCAGAGAGTCCGATGCACCATAGGTGGCCGACATCCATTGTGATACCAATGCTGTGGTGACGAATCCAAACAATAAGGTGATGTAATAGGCGATACTGATCCCCAGTAATATGGGGGCAGGAAGATAAATAGGTTCAACTGCGCCGATTTGCCATCCAAAGATGGTTGCCCCGATAAATGCAAAGACCGGGGGAATGAGTCCAATCCATACCGCGATTCCAAAAAATATCCTCGAGGCAGATATCTCATGCTTGGCAAGGTCTTCACAGGTTGCCAGTGGTTGAAAGAGGAGGCGGGTCAGAAGTATCGGCTCTGATTCAGTCGTCATTTTAACCTTTTATTAATGGCGGCTTTTATAAATTCATAAAAGTTAATTCTAATTTTAATCAAGAAACTATACATTGATCTGGATCAAGTCTGCCTGGAACCGACCACGATCAATGATTGATATAAAAGGTAATGAAGAAAAAACTAATTTTGTCTCTATCCTGAGACTGACTGGATTGGATTGAATCTGTCACCCATCCGGGCAGGATGAGTAACAGGTATTAAATCATTTATTCGGCCGCCCGTTGAGAGACGACCTTAACCCCGGACTCCTCAATTGGTAATGCACCCATTGAAAGTAACAGATCTGCCGTTGCTCGCCTGAATGATCGGGGAGTCTGGGTATAGGCATCGCCGATGCCTTCGGTCACAATTGCATAAGATATGCTGAGTGGCGTCTGGCCAAAGCCATCAAATACGTTTGGATCAGCGCCATTTTTAAGCAGGTAGTCTATGACGTTGTTATAACCATGGTAAGAGGCCACATGTAATGGTGTCCAGCCAAATTGACCAACCGTATTAAGGTCTCCACCCATCTCATACAGGTATTTCACAATTTCTACCGCCAACGGTGGTTCGACTGCGGGAGTGTTTGCCAGCCCTGTACCACCTCCGGCCGCCATCATCAAGGCGGTGACATTTCCTTCAGTGGCAAGAAAAGGATCGGCACCTGCTTCAATCAGTACCTTAACGGCTTCAATATTTGTCATTTCCGCTGCCATGATTAAGGGTGTTGCTCCCTGATATGTCACGCCTGAAGATGCCCTGGCGCCGCCATAACTTCCCTGGTTAATAATTGCGCCACCTTTCACCGGGTTCGGGTGCGCAACACGTACATTGGGGTCGGCACCAGCAGCAATCAATGCCTTAATAATACCAATCGCCTGGCTGTCCCTGGCAGCCTCGTGTAAAGGAGTCATGCCGTCTTTATTTATTGAGTTTGGGTCAGCACCTTTATCAAGTAAAAGCCTGACAACATCTTCATAACCACCCACACTGGCGATCATTAACGGTGTAAGTCCGGATTTCTGATAACGTTCGTTTGCATCGGCACCGGCATTTAACAGGGCTCCCACGGTATCGGCATTACCCTGTTGTGCGGCAAATAGTATGGGGCTGAATCCACTATTGGTTCGAAGGTTAACGTCGGCCTCATATTCCACCAATAGATCGGCGATTTCACCATGCTGTTCAGCAACGGCCCACATCAATGCAGTTTGCCCGGCATTATTCTCACGTGCATTTGGATCGGCATCATATTCCAGTAGTAGTTTAACCACATCATGTTTGCCTCTTTCCGATGCAACCATTAACGGGGTTTCATCTGATAACAGTCCAACGTTAGGATCACCACCGGCCTTGAGTAAATTTTCCAGCAATATGACATTGGCATCCGCTGCTGCCAGGTAAACAGGCGTTACCCCATAGTTGTTCCTGGTATTAACATCGGCCTGGTTTTGCAGGAGAAGGATTGTCATCTCAAGGTCGTTTTGATGTGCGGCATGGGCAAGTGCGGTACTGCCATCTTCTTCCGGCAGATTGACATCGACACCATTTTGGATGAGGGTCCTGACCTTATCCAGATTTCCTTCCCGTGCCGCATCCACGACCCGGTCAGTATCACCCATTGCAACATGATGAATGAATAACAGGCAGGTGATCAGTAAACAGGATTTTAAATTATTCATGATTTGTCTCCTGATCAAACCGTTGGTAAAGGAAGTCTGCCGGTACTGTCACCCAGGGAATCTACTTCTACACCCACCTTGTCGAGCATGGTAAGGAACAGGTTATTCATAGGCGTATCACTCGGGAAACGGATATGTTCACCGCCTTTAATTCCTTTTACACCACCAGCAATCACAATAATGGGCAGGTCTCTGAAGATATGCAGGTTACCATCACTCAGGGCGCTGCCATACAGCATCATGGTATTGTCCAGCAGTGAGGCCTCTCCATCCGGGGTAGCTTGAAGTTTTTCCAGAAAATAAGACAGCATCTTTGTATGAAAAATATTCACCTGCACGGTCTTGGAAATCTTTTCCTTGTCACCCTGGTGATGTGTGACTGAATGGTGGGCATCACCAAATCCCAGTTCAGGATAGGCCCGGTTGCTCATCTCATGCCCGATTTGAAAGGTACTGATTCGGGTCATGTCACTTTGCCATGCCAGTACCTGAAGGTCTGCCATTAATTTATAGTAATCGGAAAATATGCCGGGGACACCTACCGGTCCAGTCAC
>JAURPG010000019.1 GCA_030835405.1 Gammaproteobacteria bacterium
GTTTGGTTTGGGATAGTCCAACAAGATTTTCATCATAAATCGGTCGACTTCAGCACGACCAAGCCCATATGTCCCTTCAGACTCAACTGGATTTTGCGTGGCGATAACCATAAACATCTTTTCCAGCTTGTATGTCCCCCCTAACTCTGTGGTTACCTGACCTTCTTCCATGGGCTCCAGTACCGTTCCCTTGGAACTTGTCCTGGCCCGGTTTAATTCATCAGTTAGCAGAAAATTTGTATGTAATGGACCTTTCACCACAAGCTCGACTTTTTTACTCACCGGGTCAAAATGTTCAATCCCGATCACGTCCTTTGGCAATAAGTCTGCTGCGAATGAAATTCGTCGGAACTGCACATTGGCTGCTTCAGCAAGTGTTTTATAAAATAAAGTCTTGGCAAGTCCGGGAACCCCTTCAAGCAATACATGTCCTCCAGCAAAAAGACAGATTAATGTATATTTCATTTCCTCGTCCATGCCGATAATTCGCTTTCTCACTTCTGATTCCAGCGAGGACATGATTTTTTGGACGTCATCCAGCGATGATGAATTGATATCTACTGACATTAACTTATCTCCAGTCTTGTCTTGTTAAATTCACTGATTATCCATCAATCATAACAACAGAATGATTGAAACTGGCGGAGAGAGAGGGATTCGAACCCTCGATACGTTATTCACGTATACACACTTTCCAGGCGTGCGCCTTAAACCACTCGGCCATCTCTCCAGGGCAAGGCGCGAAGGTTAAACAATCCATCGAATAAGTGCAAATTACTATCTAAATCAATTTGTTATTATATTTCCGGAAAAGATCCGGTTTTTACTGATTTTGACAGAAAACCGTGGGACACCCCCCCTATTTTGTGTTCAAATCTTAGCATTATTGACCGACACAAATACAGGGCTAAATTTTGCAATAAATATGAAGGGAAAATCACATTTTTATAGTGATTAAGATAAAATAGTATTAATAGTAATCTCCCACTACATATTTTTATCGAAGATGAATGAAGAAATAAATTTAAAACGCATACTCATTTTTGATGAAGACGCTGATTTAAGAAAACTGCTACTTGTCTATCTGGGCAAGATGTTTGATGGTGTCGATCTTGAAGAATATGATCCTTTGGTCCTGGGGGCACCTGACGAATCATTTGACTGGTCAAAGTATGATGTATTGATCCTGGATTATTTTCTTTGTATTCACGGTGTCACCGGCCTGGATATTTTGCATACAAATCGAAAAAATCCAGACTTCCCACCAACAATCATGCTAACCGGGGCAGGTAATGAGGAGGTGGCGGTCCGTGCTCTAAAATCCGGTGTTTCTGACTATTTAAAAAAACAATCTCTCGATAAGGAAGAATTAAAAACAGCGATCATAAAGGCTTATACTTCCCACCAACAGCAAAGAGAACGTAAAAAAGAATCAACCCAGCAGGGTAAAGCATTTAATAAATCTCTCTTCTACCAGCAACTTGAATTTCATAAAGACTTACCTGGCTATAGGGATCGTGTATTACTTTATCTTGACCTGGCCGATAACCAGACCATTGTTGAACGAGAAGGTGTCATACTCCGGGATAATATTGTTAGACATATTGCAAAACAAAGTTTTGAAATTTTTAGTCTCGGCGAATGCAATCCAAGCATCACCCGACTTGGCGACACCGCCATTGCATTATTAATCGACATGCCTGATTCCCTCAAAACACTGGAATTCAATCTGAATGGCCTGTTAAATCATCTTAAAAAAAGACCCTTTAAATTTGATGATAGGGAAATAAATTTTGCTGTCAATATTGGCGTAGTGGAACTATATGGAGACGGCGAGCCAAAAGAAATCATCCTGAAGCGCGCCCGGGCCATGTGTCAGCAAGCTGCAGAATCTGGGGAAGTATCATTTAAGATTTATGTGCCTATCGCAAAACAAGCAACTACGCAAAAACAAACCCAGCATCCAGTTGAAAAGAAGGCAGTATCATCTGAAGAATCAAGCCAGGCAGAAACAACGCCTGTCATTGAAGAAAAAACTGACAAAAAACCGGGACTTGAAGGTGCTAATCTAAAATCACCACCTCCTCCTCAGGCAACCGATAATGAAGAAACAAAACCTGTGGAGGATAAGCCGGTTGCCCCTAAAGCTACCCCCACTCAAGAGCAAAAACCTGTCTCAAAGGTTGCATCACAAAAATCAGAAAAACCGGTTCCGGTCAAGGCGCCATCCGATCCTGCGCCAAACAAACCTAAAAAATCCATTGAGGAATTAAAGGCTGAACTTGAGAAGGCAAAAATTGCCGCCTCTCAACCACATGAACCAGATCCACCTCCTCCTCAAGCGCCGGAGACACCAGCTGTATCAACCGCAGCGCAGGAGATCAATCTTGATATTGAGTCACTTGATGAAGAAAGCAAGGGCCTTTACCAGTCACTTGAAGAAAAACGTATTATTCTTTCTTATCAACCAGTCATTTCACTATTAAATGAAGAAGTAGATTCAGATGATGAAATTTATGCAGTTGGCCTCCTGCAGGCAGACAACATTGCAAGCGGTGAAGATGAAGATCTGCGTAACAAGGTCACCTCCAAAGAACTTAAAATGTATATCGACCGCTGGATATTACGGGAAATAATAGGTGCATTATCGATTAAAGAAAATATAAAGGACTCTTTTATTATTGATATCAGTGATGCATCCCTGGCAGACGCCAGTTTTTTTTAACTGGTTCAGGAAGATGCTGACGGGATTGGACTCAAAAAATCTGGGGAAATATTTGTTAATGGAAATAAATAAGGACCACCTGATAACCTTGGAAAAACAAGTCAGCGCCTTGATTTCCTATCTACGGAAAACCCATGATTTTTCCTTTGTCCTGGGCAATATAAAAAGCACTGAGGAAATAATCACCTTTACAAATAAATTTCAGTTTGACATTATTCGTTTTAATTTCAGTCAAATCAAAGAGTTACAAGGCATGCCCGTTGCAAAAGATGAAGTTGCGAAAAATGATGAAAACGCAACCCAATCACATCTTGATTTGCTAAAATCTAAACAGATACGATTTATTGCCGATGATATAAGTGACGCGACCTCCTTGACTGACGCCATCAGCATAGGCGCAGAATATGCAATGGGTGAATTTATAGGTGAACCAGTGACACAGGTTGACGATGAAACGAATATCGAATCCTTTGAGATTGTTTAATTTAATGAGACTGAGTATATCTGGTAGTGAATGTTAAATCTAAAAATATAGGGGAATACCTGGTCTGTTCTCAAGCTGTGATACAAAATGCAGTAAAGCAACAAGAACAATCCATAAAGGCCGGCAATAAACCACGGAAATTAGGTGAGATATTGCTTGAAGCCGGCAATATATCCCGTGATGAACTGGATGTTGCAGTTCGCAAACAACGAGTAGATAGATTAAGACTAAGCCCTGTGTTTGGCACCCTTTCTAATGCTGAACTTGCCGCTATCAGTAATCGATTTAAAGAGGTATCCGTTGAGCACGGCAAACAATTTATTTTTCAGGACGAACCTGACCCTACATTGTACATACTGGCAAGCGGTAAAGTTGAAGTGTATCGAACAACCCTGGATGGACAACATTTACATATTGCCTTTGTTGAGCCCCCTGAGCCAATTGGCGAAATGGGATATTTTCAGGGGGGTATTAGAAATGCATCGGTAAAAGCGGTTGATAATGTAGAATTACTGCAGGCGAATTACTCTGATCTCACCCACTATTTTGAATATGTACCACGTGTGGCACACGAATTCATGAAGATCGTCGAGCATAGACGATATGAAACTGAACAAATAGTCCAGGCCAACGCATAGTATAGCCAACGCATAGTATATAACTTAACTGGCCATAACACGCATGTTATCAGCCTTTAACGCCAATCTACTCAATCCCATATGTCAACTGAAAAAATAACGTTTCTAAACACAAATGGCGACACCCTGGCGGCCACGCTAGATACACCACCAGGTAAAATTAAATTTTTTGCACTGTTTGCCCACTGCTTCACCTGTTCAAAAAATATTTTTGCCGCAAAATTAATCAGTAAAAGGTTGGTGGAAAATAATATTGGCGTACTAAGATTTGACTTCACTGGCCTGGGTGAAAGTGAGGGGGATTTTTCAAACACCAACTTCTCTTCAAATTTGGACGATTTAATTTCTGCAGCCAGATTTCTTGAAACTAACTATGCACTGCCAAAATTATTAATCGGGCATAGTTTAGGGGGGGCGGCAGTATTGGCCGCAGCCCAACATTTGGATAGCGTGAAAGCAATCGTAACAATAGGCGCGCCTGCCACTGCAGAACATGTACAACATTTATTTTCCGAGGTAAAAGCTGAGCTAAACAATGATTCTGAAGCCATGGTGGATATTGGAGGGCGAAATTTTAAAATAAAAAAACAACTTTTGCAGGACCTTTCACAATATAATACCACCGACCATCTGTCAGACCTGAACAGGGCATTACTTATATTTCATTCGCCTGTTGATAATATTGTAGATATCAACGAGGCTGCAAAGATTTACCAGGCAGCAAAACATCCCAAAAGTTTTATTTCACTGGATAATGCAGACCATCTGTTATCAAAAAAGCAAGATGCTATTTATGTGGCTGATGTGATGGCGTCCTGGATTTCTCGCTATCTATCCCCTGAAACCAACCAGCTTGTTAAATTGCCCAGTCCTGAGATAAATCATGGCGCCGTTCTTATTAGAGAACAAAACCATCTCTTCACACGAAGTGTATTTACTGACGATCATAAACTTGTTGCTGATGAACCACCTGCAGCAGGTGGTGACAACCTTGGGCCAGATCCCTATGAATATTTACTTACCGCCCTGGGTAGTTGCACATCAATGACTATTCGGATGTATGCAAATAGAAAAGAAATATCCCTGGACAATATTGAAGTCGAAATTTCTCACAAAAGAATACATGCAGAAGACTGTAATGATTGTCACAAGCAAGAAGGAACAGTTGATGTAATAGATAAAATTATAAAATTAGAGGGGAACTTAACCGAGCAAGAACGCACAAAATTAATGGAGATCGCCGATAAATGTCCTGTTCATAAATCATTAAAAAATGAAATTGTCATCCATTCCAAATTGGTTGATTAATCCATTATCATGGAGTATCAATACCCACTGGTCGAAGGTGTCCTGTTAAAAAGATACAAGCGTTTCTTGGCAGATATCAAACTTAAAGAAACAGGCCAGATAATAACTGCCCACACGCCCAATACGGGCGCCATGCTTGGTTGCAGTCAACCAGGACTCAGAGTATGGGTACAAAACACCTTGAATACAGACAGGAAATACCCTTATGGTTGGGAACTGGTGGAAACTGTAGAACAAGTTCTAGTTGGAATTAATACACTACTAGCAAATAAAATTGTCAGGGAAGCAATTGGAAATAATAAAATACAAGAACTTCGAAATTACCATGCAATTAATACCGAGGTGAGGTATGGCAGAGAGAATAGTAGAATTGATTTGCTATTGAAGTCAGCCAGTCAAACAGACTGTTATATAGAAGTTAAGAATGTCACACTAGCTGAAAATAATACTGCGTATTTCCCGGATGCCGTCAGTAAACGTGGCGTCAAGCACCTGAGAGAATTAATGGACAATATCAATAACGGCAATAGAAGTGTAATATTTTTCTGTATTCAGCGAAATGATGTGACGGCATTTGCCCCTGCCAGCAGGATCCACCCTGAATATGCCCGCACTTTAAGGGAAGCTGCAGAGACGGGTGTTGAAATTCTGGCATATACCTGTAATTTAACAACGACACGAGTAGCTATTGGTTCTTCTGTGCCAATATTACTTTAATATAAACCCAACATCTCATCAAATATAAAGCGTAATTAATTATGACCGAAATTAAATCAGATGAAGTCACCATCATTCAGTCTGTTGCCATCCTGGTGGACGGTAATAATATTGAAAGAAGTATTCATGATGAAACAAACGATAAAAATACCATGTTGAATTTTGACACTCTTATACCGTCCCTGCTAGGCAACCGTGGTTTAAACAGATTGATTTATTTTCGTGAAGGCACAAATATTTCATCAAAATTAACAGAAAGGTTACATCAAAACTACCATGGTTCCGTTAGACCATGCCATAAAAGTGCAGATATTCCCCTCACCATTACTGCGTCACAACTTGCCAGCAAAGTAGATACCATTATCATAATGTCAGGTGATTCAGACTATGTCGAACTTGTGCGTCATTTGAAAGGAGAAGGTGTCAGGGTGGAAATCTCTTCCATTCCACGAACAACAGCGCAGGTTTTATTAGAAGAAGCAGATTATGCGCATGAAATAACAAAGGAATACTGGTTCAGCCTCCCCCCTAGTAAGCCTCAAAAAAAGAAACGAAAAAATAATAAAAGAAATCCCTGACGCGACTCTTTGGCTGTGATTTTTATCCTTATAATCCAGTGATTAAACCATGTCCGCCCCATATATAACGTCTGATGGATATAAAAAATTAACATCAGAATATAACGAGATATGGAAACGTCGAAGTAAAGTAGTTTCGGCACTTTCAGATGCAGCTGCAGAGGGAGATCGATCTGAAAATGCTGAATACATCTACCGAAAAAAAGAATTACGCCAACTTGATGCCAAGATCAGATATTTGCAAAAGAGACTGGATGATCTGCATATTGTTAATGAAGTAGCGGACCATGATCATATTTATTTTGGCGCCTGGGTATCTCTGGAAGATGAATCTGGAGAGAATATAAGTAAACGGATAGTTGGTTTTGATGAATTAGATAATCATCATGACTACATTAGTGTTGATTCCCCTTTGGCCCGTGCCTTACTTAATAAAAAAGTGAACGAGACCATAGAATATTCGATTAAAAAAGCAAAAAAAAAATATAAAATTATTGGTATAAGATATTGAAAATCCATTACTTACAGACATGATGTGAATTTGATGAATTCTTGTTTTTACTCGGTTATAATATTAATGCGTTAAAAGGTCAGTTATCAGTACAGTAGATTTCAATCACTTTCTGTAATTAACCTTCATGAAGTACGCAACAATATTTAATTTTACAAGAGGTTAATTACTTATGAGTAACGGAACAGTTAAATGGTTTAACGAATCGAAAGGATATGGTTTTATAACACCCAGTGATGGAAGTCCTGACGTATTTGTTCACTATTCAGTGATTCAAGGTGATGGGTTTCGCACGTTAAAGGAAGGACAAAACGTAGAATATGAATCACAGGACGGACCCAAAGGGCTGCAAGCCACAAAAGTCACCGTATCTGAATAAGCAGTTAGTTGAATATACCTCCTGATATAATCAGGAGGTCTCTGTACCAGTTATTTCATTTAATTCCTGATAAAGATCGTTGGATATTTCCAGCTCTTTAGCGGACATTAACTCTCGTATTTCATTGCAAGCCGCAACTGCTGCAGAATTTTCATCAATACTGGCAATTCTAAGCCAGGCATATGCCATACATAAATTACGCTCAACCGCCATCCCTTCTTTATATATTATACCCAGTTTATATTGGGCTGGTTGATACCCCTGTATGGCAGCCCTGTTTATCCATTCCATAGCTTTATCGATGTCTTGCTGTACAGTTTTGCCTTTCAGATAAAGTTTCCCAATCATGTATTGTGCTGGAAAATAATTTAAATCTGCAGCCTCAAGAAGATATTCACAGGCCTGGTCTTTTTTTGTTTGACTGACATCTTCTGTAAGATACATCTTCCCCAATTGATAAGTTGCTCTGGCATAAGGCCTTATACTGGCTTTCAAGAAATAACTTTCTGCCAGTTCAATGGACTTCTCTACACCTTTACCGTTTAAGAATATCAGCCCAAGATTATACTGGGCCCTGTAGTACCCCTGATCTGCAGCCCGTTCATACCACATAATCGCAGATTGATAATCCCTGGGCACACCTTCGCCTTGCTCATAAAGCCTGCCAAGATTGAATTGCGCCTTGTCATAATTTTTATCCGCAGCCTTACGATACCATTCTGCAGCCTGTATAAAATCCTGTTTATGTCCAATTCCATTTTCACACATCAAACCGATATTTAATTGGGCCTTTTGATGACCTTCCTTTGCCGCATCAAGATAATTTTTGAACGCTTCTTCTTGGTTAGTGTTTCCAGTCAGGCCATTAGCATAAATATAGCCAAGGTTATATTTTGAACTGACATGTCCGAGCTTGGCGGCCTTCTCGTAACATTGCACAGCCTTGTTTATATCTTTATCTACCCCCAGACCTTCCTGAAAACTCCAACCAATATCAGCAATTGCATTGGCATTATTTCTGCCAGCCGCCAATCTTAACCAGTACATCGCTTTTTCAAAATTTCTATCTATACCGGATCCGTTCAAATACTTGGATCCAATATTGGCCTGGGCGGGCACAGAACCCTGTTTTGCCGCCTGAAGATACCACTGCGCCGCCAATCCCATATCCCTGGCTATTCCATAACCATTTTCATACATATCAGCTAACGTCAATTGAGCAGAAACAGGGGATGTTTCTGCTTTGCCTATCAGGAATGTTACCTCTGTAGATTCGGTCATATCTGCATGACGATAATTATAGAAATCAACTATAGGAGTTACCTTAAATACTGCAATCAGGGGAAAATTAACCTTTTACACTTTCCTTGGCTTTTTCCAGGTAGTCCCTGCCCTTAGCAGTTTTTGCCATGGTGCTGGTATCAAATTCCCAGTACATGGCCAATTCACCGTTTACTGCGCTTCTTCCAAGATTTTTAACTTTATCTTGATATTTGGCCACGCAATTATGGGTTCGACAGAGTTTTTCAACATCGTTCATATCATGTTGAGAGACCGGATTCAGACTAGCCAATTCATTTTTAAGATCTGCAATTTTTATGGCTGCACTTCTGAATCCTGCTGATTTTGTAATGCCCAATACAGACAATACAGTTCCCAGGGCCGGGAATATTGCGGTTGCGCCTCCTGCATAATAGTAATTACCCGTAGTCCAGTATACAGCGGCCCCGGCCACGAGACTTGTAATGAAAATTAATATAAATGTAATTAATGTATCTTTATTTGTGATTTGCTTGATCTGTGCAGATAAGCTGGCAATTTCCTGGATAATATCTTCCTGTGGTGGTGGTAACTATCAATATCGAAATTCACAGGGACCTCTTATTTAATTATCAAAAATATCATTCTCAAGTTTAAACACAAATATACGCTTGTTAGGTCGAAAACATCTTAAAATGTGATGGAGTTTTTAGTTATTTTCCCATATATACCCAAGTTATAAATAAATAGCATAAATACTCCATCAACCACAACATAAAATTAGGCTTGTATTATCAATCTTTATCAATGCTGAATATATCTAAAGAAGTGTTTGAATTAATAAACGACTGAAACCCTCTGATGACAGGGCCGGCGACAATTTTCATTTAATAGACATAAAAAATGGCAGATATGGTGCAGTATCCATCCATATAATGAAGCAGCTTAAAGACTCGTCATGAGCCGCGGGAACGAAAGTATCTGTGCACATCTTCCGGGCGGTCAAGGTCCCATTTGGCCTCCAATTCATATGCATTCAGGTGATGCAACTTGATACGTTCCCTGGTCATGGACAAAACGTTGTTTGAACCCCAGTTAATGCCCTGAAAAATATCCGGGTAATCACCATTCATACCAATCAAATAATAACCACCATCTTCTGATGGCCCAAGGACTAAATCATATTTTTTGTTCAGCTTGTCAAATGCCAGGTTTATATCATTGCATGTTAATTCAGGACAATCGCTACCTATTATTACTACATTAGCAAATTGTTGAAGGACACTCTGTATTGCATTTGCCATTCTTTCCCCCAGGTTATTGCCTTGCTGTAATTCTAATTTTAATTCGTATTGAAGTGAGCAGAATTTCAGAAAGGGATTATCCAAATCAGGTGTGCAAAAAAGATAAATACCCGAGACATCAGATTGCTTTACTGTCTCAATGGTTTTTTTAAGTATATCTTTATAAATTTTTAATGCGCCTTCAGTGCCCCATTCAGGAATCAAACGGGTTTTCACCTCCCCTTCTACCGGGTTTTTACTGAAAATTAATATCGCATTATCTTCACTATTCATATTGATTGGCCAATTTTTCTGGTGGGACTCCCATGGCATATTGCATTCGTAATTTCCACATCAACAAGATGGTTTTGATAGCTCCCCTGGACTCCCATCGTCTACTGGAGGTAATAACTCTGGCTGAAATACAGACAGGCGAACTGATAGTTTTCAGCTTTTTACAGACAGCAATGTCCTCCATCAATGGAATGTCAGGAAAGCCATTTACTCTATCAAACAAATCTCGTGTCATAAATATTACCTGATCACCAGTAGCAATACCGCACAAACGCGAACGCAGGTTTATCATTTTTTCAATCAATCGGTAGATATATTGTGTGCCAGTTAATGACAAATCAAATCGCCCCCAAAATGACTTTATCTTTAGCCCCGCAAAGATACCTTCCAGGTTTTCCGGCAAGGAAGTATCTGCATGTAAAAATAACAATACATTTCCAGTCGCGATACTTGCGCCAAGATTCATTTGCCTTGCCCGTCCGGGCTCACTACTTAGAAGTTTACTCACCAGAGGACGGGATATAAAACATGTAGCATCACGACTGCCACCATCGACCAATATTATTTCATGCCCTAATTTACGTAAATATTGTAATGGGAAAAGTGTATTTTCAATGGATTCTGCCTCATTCAAAGCAGGGATAATAATGGAGAACTTCATTATTTTTTCTAACTTGTGTTTTAATTTAAAGCACCACCGCAGCTACTACCCTGGCCAGCTGTGCATCCATAGCAATGATCTGCAACTGCAATTGGAATATTATTCAGATTGGTTTTCAGTAAATCTGCCAGATGCATTTTTCTCTTTCCGTTCTTGATGTTCAAGTCAAGCATTTGGTTGAAATCACAATCATATATATACCCTTGCCAATCGACACTGATAAGGTTTCTGCACATAACATCATCAAGGTTTGAATCATCATGAGATTCTTTTAATAGTGAAAGGTACTCATCAAATTGATTTTTACTAACCAAGGTGCTGCCAAAACGCTTAATTGGCATATTACAAATTGTATACAAATTGTTAAAGACTATCCCAAACTCATCTTTTAATTTTTCCTTATAGGTTTTTTCAAGCTCCTGCTGAGACGGAGGCAAGAAGGCACCCTGCGGGTTATATACAAGATTTAATTGGAGATCCGGGTCGTCACTACCATATCCCATAGAATTTAGTTTCAACAAACCTTTAATACTGTGATTAAACACGCCTTTACCACGCTGCTTATCGACATTGTCCTGTGTATAACAGGGTAAAGAGGCGACTATTTCTACTTTATTATTTGCCAGGAATTCGGCGAGTTCCTTATAGCCCTCCTCTTCAAGTATCGTCAGGTTACATCTATCAATCACATGAATGCCATGATTTCTCGCCGATTCGACCAGATGTTTGAATTGTGGATGCATTTCCGGAGCCCCGCCAGTAATATCAAGAGTATGAAATTGTCCCTCTTGTAAACACATGAGGACGGTCTCAATAATTTCTGGCGACATCTTCTCTTTTCGATAGGGGTTGGAATTAACATGGCAGTGGAGGCAGGCAAGGTTACATTTAAGCCCAATATTTATTTGTAATATTTCAGGCTTATTCTTCCTTATACCAGGAAATGTAGTGGGCATTAATAGCGGTAATGTATCATGCATAGTTTTAATATTTACAGCTGTCTGATTATTACTATTTCGTTTATTAGGCCTGACTGGTTACGCCATATTACTTTATTATTCATCCGGACAAGGATAATAATGTGATATCCGGATTTGAATCATGGGGCGGTTGCTCAGATAGGAGAGCATCGCATTAGCAATGCGAAGATCGGGAGTTCGTTCCCCCTCCGCTCCGCAATATAGCTGCTCACGATAACACAAAATATATTCTATGATGTTCCCATTTAGGCCTGGTTGCAGCCACAAAAACTATCTGTGATTTTTTTTCGCCGATCATGAATATCCAGATTTTCTCTCAATCCAAAAGGCAAGCCTGACCTACATAACTGTACTGCTGTGCAAGTGAATATGGGCTCATAATAATCAAGGCCATGAATGTTATAATGATACCAGGTGCTGGGATTCTCCCGTTTTAATGCAGCAAATATAATGGATCATAATCAGAATAGTAATCGCATGATCCAAAATAGTTTTCAATTTTTTAATGACGTTACTAAAGACACACATAATTATAAACTTTTGAGATTCCTGGATTCAGTTTAATATCATAGAAAATAACAAAGTAAATCCGGCTTATTAAATATTTATGGACAAAACATATATCACTGCAAATGAATTATTATCAGATGCATTTAGATTGGGAATTGCTATAAAACAAAGCGAGTTTGAGCCTGATCTTATAATCGGAATCTGGCGTGGCGGGACACCGATAGCTATAGCAATCCATGAATATTTCAACTACACAGGCAGTTGTCCTGACCATTTTGCTATAAAGACCAGTTTTTATGATGGAATTGATGAGAGAAAAGCTGATGTCCAGGTGACGGGGTTGGAATACCTTGAAGAAAGAAAAAATGAATACAGAAATATATTAATCGTTGATGATGTATTCGATACGGGAAAAAGCATTAACACTGCGATAAATCTCGTGCGTGAAATTGATCCTGGATACAATATTAAAACTGCAACTCCCTGGTATAAACCTGAAAATAATCAAACTGACACAACACCGGATTTTTATTTGCACGAAACTGCTCGATGGTTAGTTTTCCCCCATGAATTAGACGGACTGACAATAGACGAAATAAAGAAATATAAGCCGGAGATCCATCAGATTCTAAGTGAAGTTAAATAATTGAGCTAAGCTTTTAAATTTAATTTTTTGTATAATGCAGATTAGCCCTGGTAGCTCAGTGGATAGAGCACCCGCCTCCTAAGTGGGGGGTCGTAGGTTCAACTCCTACCCAGGGCACCATACTCCTATGGGTCCATACCGAGTTTTCTCGATAAATCAACCACATATAAATTCAATATCATTAGCAAATCAGTATTATTTTGCTAATATGAGATTGTAGAAGTGTTTTTTTATAGCATTATTATTTATATTGTTGCATTACAGCATTCCTAAATGGGGAGGAACAGATTGTGAATCAATCAACTACGTCAATCACACTTGGATTACTTTTGTTAACAAATGTAGTAACTGCACAGGAGGAGCAGACAGTAGTCATAGAGGAAATGATTGTTACTGCGCAAAAACGACCTGAAAATATCCAAGATGTTCCCATCTCGATTTCAGCCTTTTCTGGAGATTTTCTGGATGAATCCGGGATAGATACCCTGCAGGATCTGGGTGCCTATACACCAAACCTCAGCCTAAGCCAGTCCAGCCAGGTGGCTAACCAACGCATTATTATGCGCGGTGTTGGCTCTGTGGGTAATAATGCTATCGAACCCAGCGTCGCCGTGTTTATTGATGGGGTATATTATCCACGTCCATCATCTGTTGTCGGTACACTATCGGATATCGAATCCATTGAGATATTAAGGGGGCCGCAAGGAACTTTATTTGGCCGTAATGCTTCTATGGGGGCCTTAAATATCAAGACCCGTCAACCCAGCGATGAATTGCAAGGTGAGATTCGTGGTAGTTTCGGTAATTTTGACGCTATCAGGCTTTCCGGCAATGTCAGTAATAGCATCTCGTCAGAGGCATCTGGACGCCTCTCCTTCCACTATTCAAAACGGGATGGCTATGGTAACAATACCTTCACTAATACGGGTAATAATGGTGACATTGGCGGCTGGGAAGACTTTGGCATACGTGGCAAACTCAATTTCACACCGACAGATACTGTAGAGGTGAATGTCACCGTGGATTATTCTGAAGTTAAAAACCATGGCTCCATAATTGAGGTCTTGTCCGATACGGTTATCTCACCGGACTATGAGGGCACACTCTCTGCAGTCTTGAATCCGCTGGGGCTCACACCCGGTGGCCCAGTTCCTGAAACGACCAATACCTTTGATTATACCGTCAATCAGGACCATGCAGATAACGCAGATGATAAACAGTTTGGTGGGGTTATTGATATCACCTGGGATGTGGGTGATCATGTCCTCAGGTCCATCACCAGTTACCGTGACTGGAAAAACGACACATTCGAATCCGCATTAAGATTGCCTGCTGATTTATTAAACCGAGTAACGTCCTATGACGCCCAGACTATTTCCCATGAATTTCAAATATTATCCACCACGGGAATCTATCTGGATTATGTGCTGGGTTTTTATGTCTATGATGAAAGTTACGATATCGACCAGCAATTTGACCTGGGGCCGGACTTTTGTGGTGCGGTACGTAATCTTATCTTTGGACAGGTATTTCAACAGGTTGTTGAAGGGGCCTTGGCTGGAGGAGCCCCTGATTTAGCAACTGCAACAGCAATTGCTGCTGCATCACCACTTCCCACCGGGGCAAGTACCTCGGGTCAGGCTCAATGTACATCAGGCCCGCAAACTGCCGCTATCGATAGCGAATTTTCTCAGGATCTCACCAGTTATGCCCTGTTTGGCCATTTTACCGTCAATGTAAATGAATACCTGAGGTTTAATGGCGGCATCCGCTGGACGGCTGATGGCAAGGATGGTAGTTATGAACAACTGGTACCCAATGTTATTCTGCTGCCGAGCACACTCAATCCCCTTGGTATAAATCTCAGGACTATCGACAGCGTGCCGAATATAGCCTTTGACGATGATAAATTAACCTGGATGGCCAATGTCAGCTATGACGTTACTGAAAACGCCATGATCTTTGCCACGGCATCGACGGGGTTTAAGTCTGGAGGATTTAACTCTGATGGTGCCAACCGTATTATTCCCAGGGTCTTTAATTCTGAAGAAGTCAATAACTATGAACTGGGCATCAAGAGTTACCTGTTTGATAACCGTATGATTGCCAACGTCACAGTATTTAAAACTGAAATTGAAAACTTTCAGGATCGACAGTTTGATGGCGTGAATTTCATCGTCCAGAACGTTGGACAATTAACCCAGGATGGTGTTGAGATAGATATCCAGATACAACCTAATGAAAATTTTTACAGCATGATTGGATTTTCCTATCTGGATTCAGAGTTCGATAATTTCCCCAATGCCACTGCCTTGCCAGCAGTTATTGCAGGCGTGCCAGGTGAAAATCCTCGAAATCTCACTGGCCAACGCAATCACTTTTCCCCTAAATTTCAACTCTCCGCGATGGGAGAATGGCGAGATCAATTATTGGACACACCTTATGGATGGTATTTGCGCGGCGAATTTCAGCATATCTCCAGCCAGAATATTGGTGCAGAAACTAATCAAAACCCACAGTCCATACAAAATGGCTACGAACTGGTTAATGCCCGAGCTGGCATTACCGGGCCGGATGATCAATGGGAAATAGCAGCCTTTGCCAGGAATCTGACCAATGAAGGTTATTGCCAAACCATCTTCAACCAACCTATTGGCACAACGATTGGCTTAATCGATGATGATCCTGGTGGCACACTAGGTGGTATGCAACGTTGCATACTGGGCACACCAAGGACCTATGGCATAGAAGCCTTATTCAGATTCTGATATTACATAAAAACTGCCAGGGGAAGGTTTTATGTACCCTGGCAGTTACACTTACTGGGAAATGACCTCGGTAGTTGCAGATAAGCGATGAATCAGGGTCCTTAAAAACACCTTCAAGAAACGGACCTGGCAGTTCAATGACACCTGGGATATTACTGTTGAATTAATTTTGATAAGTGAAGTCGCCACCTCAGCACTGATAGAGGCTGTTCTTTTTGTCTTGGCAAGATAACCCATTTCACCAAAACAATCGCCCAGTTCCAGTGTGCGGATAATCTTATTATTTTTCTTCACCACAACCATTCCACTTACGATAATGTAAAAACAGTCATCCAACTCACCCTCAACAATGATATTCTCACCTTCATCATAATTTTTCCAGGTACTGGCGTTTAATATCTCCCAGACTTCAGGCTCCGGAAAACCATAAAAAAAATCCAGTGCACGAATCAGGTTGAACTGTTCCTCTTTATCTATTTCAGCTTCAGGTTTTTCAAGGCTTTCAAAAGCATCATTTAAATCTGTCGCCAAATCCAACCCACTTTGATACCGATCTGTCCTATTTTTACTGATGGCCTTCTTTACAATATCATCAAGAACATCAGGTATTTCACTCCTCAGGGACTTCATTGGCGCAGCTTCTTTATTGATTATATTACTGACAAGGTCAGAAAATTTTTCAGCCCGGAATGGATAAGCCCCGGTTAATAGTTCATAGATAACAATTCCCAGTGAGTAGATATCGGTCTGACCATCCACTTTTTCTTCATGTAATTGTTCCGGCGACATATATTTGGGTGAGCCCATCACCCCCGCATCCGGTTGGGTATCAGTGATATCAGGATTATTCAGATGGGCGATACTGAAATCACACATTTTTACATCAATATCGTTAGTTACGAGTATATTTGAAGGCTTAATATCGCGATGGGTTACACCCTGGCGATGGGCATAATCCAGGGCCTTTGCACATTTGAATGCAATCTCTATAACTTTGTCTATGGGCAGTAAGTTGGCTTTTTTTGTGAATTTTTTTAGCGTCTCACCACCTTTAACATATTCCATGACAATATAACAATTGTCATCATCCACTCCGGCATCAAATATATTGACAATATTGGGGTGTGTTAATTTTCCAGCTGTATGTGCCTCATTAAAAAATAGTTTGCGATACTGTTCTCCTGATTCCTGATCATTAAGCGATTCAGCCAGCGCCACTTTGATCGCCACCTGTCTGTCTATGTAAGGATCATGGCCAAGATAAACAATCCCCATGCTGCCACGGTCTATTTCCTTTAAGACTTCATATTTCCCAAGGTTTAAGATTTCTTCTGACATGGTTTTAACCTACTTTTGCTATTGCCATTAAATTAGTATGCGACAGTCTGCGTATCAGGGTGCGCAGAAATACTTTACTGAATCTTAATTGACATTCCGAGGACACTTGGTCAATCAATGTGGCGTTTATTTTAATTAATTGCATTTCCTCTTTTGCTATTATTGTCGCTGTCCTTTTGGTTTTTTCGAGGTATCCCATCTCACCAAAACAATCACCGGGCTTTAACTCGCCTAAAACATGTCCTTCTTTGCTGACTTCTGCAGTGCCGATGATGATAATATAAAATGAATCATCAATTTCACCTTCCAAGATAATTTCTTCCCCGGCATTACAGGTTTGCCAAATGCACGCCTGGATTATTTCCCATATTTCCGCTTCTGGAAATCCTTTGAAAAATTCCACTTCCTGCAAAGCATTAAAAATCTCCTGCTGATTGATATCTTCTTCCGGATGCTCAAGATAATCAAATGCCAGACTCAGGTCAGCCGCCATGTTTAACCCCATGGTATACCTGTTAGATGGTGATTTCTGTAATGCATGATGCACAATATGTTCAAGTATTTCAGGAAGGTCTGAACGATATGTAGATAAAGGAGGCTGTTGCTCATTGATGATTTTATGAATCAATCTGGAAAAACTATCAGCAATAAAGGGATGTTTTCCTGTCAATAACTCATATATGACTATGCCCAGAGAAAATAAATCTGTTTGGTTGGAGATAGCATCTTCCTGCACCTGTTCTGGAGACATATACCTGGGTGATCCTATAAAACCTATGGGCATGGTATGTGTGGTATCAGAGCCAATGATATGTGCAATACTAAAGTCACCTATTTTTATATCAAAATCACTGGTAAGTAGGATATTAGTTGGTTTTATATCCCTATGTATTACTCCTTGCCTATGGGCATAATCCAGTGCTTTGGCGCATTTAAAGATAATCTCAACCACTTGTTCTACTGGCAGGAGCTTATCTGGTTTACAATGAGACTTCAGAGTATTACCACCTTCAACCAGATCCATAACGATATAGCATTCATCCTGATCTACACCTGCATCCAATATTCCCATGATATTTGGATGTTTGAGCATGCCTGCTGTATGTGCTTCATTAAAAAACATTTTACGATATCGTTGACCCGAATCCGGGTCCTTAAGTGAATCAGATATAGCGACCTTCACAGCTACCTGGTTATCAGCAAATGGATCATATCCCTGGTATACGATCCCCATACTTCCGCGCCCTATCTGCTTTTGTATTTCATATTTACCTAATTTTTCAGGTATTGAGTTACCCATCAGCAATTTTTATCCATTAACTAGATTTAAATTTGGAAAATTTTCATAAAGCACGGATTATAATGTATTATTTTCCTATTTCTGAGACTTGAATCATAATAACATTAAAATATTAATCCGAATTGAAATTAATTCTCATATTAAATAGCTGTTAATCATGAAAGTTGTCATGCTCGCTGCCGGTATAGGTAACCGGCTAAAGACTGTCCATAATCTCCCCAAATGCCTATTGGAAATAAATGGTGAAACACTGTTATCAAGACATATTTCGGCAATTGAAAAACATCAAATATCTGAACTATTGCTTATCACTGGTTATGAACAAAAATTAATTGAAGATGAGCTTGTTAAAATTTCATCATCACTAAACATAAATACAATTTTCAATAAAGATTATAGAAAAGGCAGTGTGCTAAGTTTTCTCACTGCATGTAACCATATGTCAATTGATTCGCCTGTCATATTAATGGATGCGGATGTATTTTATGACCCGGAATTAGTAGATATTTTATTTTCAACCAAACATAACAATATATTCTTGCTGGACAGAAACTTTGAGCCTGGTGATGAGCCGGTAAAGCTTTGTGTAGCCCAAGACAAAATAATAGAATTTAGAAAACAATTATCAACAACGATAAAATATGAGGTCATCGGTGAGTCTGTTGGCTTTTTCAGATTTTCAAAGGAAGTGTTTCGTATTCTCCATATACAGGCAGAGAAATATCTCAAGGCATCGGCAGTAAATGAACCATACGAAGAAGTGATAAGAGATGTGTTATTGGAAAACCCTGGGTTATTTAGTTATGCAGACATAACCGGCATCCCCTGGATTGAAATTGATTTTCCTGACGATATAGAAAAAGCAAAATTATTATTAGGCTAATATTATTAACAAAAACATGAAAAACAAAAAAACCAAACAAACCCAGTTAAAAGAATTAATCAATACCAATGAACTGGAGTTTATCCTTGAGGCGCATAATGGGATCTCTGCCAGACTGGTCGAACAATCAGGTTTTAAAGGGATCTGGGCCAGTGGATTGGCATTGTCTGCACAATTTGGTGTGCGCGACAGTAATGAAGCCAGTTGGACACAGATAGTCGATATGCTTGAATTCATGTCTGATGTTACCAGTATCCCCATATTGCTGGACGGCGATACGGGATATGGAAACTTTAATAACATGCGCCGCTTGGTAAGAAAACTCGAACAACGAAATATTGCTGGTGTTTGCATAGAAGATAAAAAATTCCCAAAAACCAATAGCTTTCTGGATGGGGATCGTCAGGCACTGGCGGACATTGACGAATTTTGCGGAAAAATTAAAGCAGGTAAAGATAGTCAGGAAATAGATGATTTTTGCATCATTGCAAGGGTTGAGGCTTTAATTGCAGGCTGGGAAATGCAAGAGGCAATAACCCGGGCAGAAGCTTATTATGCAGCGGGTGCCGATGCAATATTAATACATAGCAAGAAATCCGATCCTGGTGAGATCCTTGAATTTGCAAGGCTTTGGGGAAACAGATGTCCACTGGTTATTGTGCCGACGAAATACTACAGCACTCCAACCAAGGCATTTGAAGAAGCAGACATCAGCCTTATCATCTGGGCAAATCATATGATCAGGGCGTCCATTAGCGCCATGGAATCAATCAGTCAGCAAATATTTCAGGATCGTTCTGTTGTAGACATAGAGGATAAGATTGCAAATATAAATAGAATTTTTTCCCTGCAAGGAGTCGACGAACTTGACCAGGCAAATAAGAAATACCTCACCATACCATCAGAATATAGTGCCGTCGTGCTTGCGGCAAGTCGTGGCAAGCAATTAAATGAATTGACCGAAGAAAAACCAAAAGCAATGTTGAATATTAATGGTGTCCCTTTATTGCAAAGATTAACGATGGAGTTTAAAGCAAATGGAATCACTGACATCAATATAGTTGCAGGCTATAAATCAGAAGCCATAAATATTGATAATGTTAAAATCATCAATAATTCCGATTATGATTCTACAAATGAACTCTCATCATTATATTGCGCTATGGAGTCATTTACTGACAACATGATAGTTATTTATGGGGATTTACTGTTCAGGAACTATATACTCAGAGATTTCCTGGAAGCGTCTGGTGACATCACAATTGTAGTAGATTCTGCTGCGGTGAATACTGAGATTTCCGGCATGCCAGATTATGTGTATTGTGATAAGGCTGATGACCGTTCTTTATTCAAGCAGGATATTAATTTAGTCAGTATCTCTGAGTCTCTACAAAAACCTGACAATTCGCCTTCTGGACGATGGATTGGTATGTTAAAGGTTAATAATGACGGCAAAGATATCCTCAAATCTGCACTAACAGAATTGGCCAGACACGATGAATTCAGTAGCATGACAATTCCTGATCTACTCAATCACATTTTAAATATGGGCAATAAAATAAAGGTTCACTATATAAATGGTCATTGGCTGGATGTGAATGATCTTATCGATATTGAACGTGCGGGTAATTTCATCAAAACATCGGCCTGATATTGGATATTAGAAATAAACCATGATTGAGGCTGAGGATTTTATAACAGTTGCCAGTTCACTGGGCTTCAATTCCTATACTGGCGTCCCATGTTCATTTCTAACGCCATTCATAAATTATGTGATTAATGATAAGAAATTGAATTATATCGGGTCTGCAAATGAAGGCGATGCAATTGCCACCGCAGCTGGCATGACTATTGGCGGACAAAAAACTATTGTTATGCTGCAAAATTCAGGTTTGGGAAATGCTGTTAATCCAATCACATCATTACTTCATACCTTTAAGCTCCCGGTATTAATTATTATCACTTTACGTGGTGAGCCACAGTTAAACGATGAACCTCAACATGAATTAATGGGTAAAATCACTGAAAAAATGCTCGATTTAATGGGTGTGGCCTGGAGTTTCTTCCCGGATTCAAAAGACAACATTCAAGCGGCACTTAATGTTGCATATGAACATATGTCTTTAACACATAAACCCTATGCGCTTATCATGAAAAAAGGCAGTGTAAAAAGTGAATCACTAAGTGAAGTAAAATCACCTGATGTAAGAGATGAAAATTCCAAATATTATGCAGCTGAAACTCCATGTAAAAAACTGCAAACCAGACAGGACATACTTAGCTATTTACAGTCTAATACAAACTTGGAAAATGTAATATTACTGGCCAGTACAGGCTTCATGGGTAGAGAGCTCTACGCCCTTGATGATCGTCCTAATCAATTATATATGGTGGGGTCAATGGGGTGCGCCAGTTCACTGGGGCTTGGAATGGCACTGGCCAGACCCGATCAAACGATTATTATCATTGAAGGAGATGGTGCCGCATTAATGAGAATGGGAAATATCGCCACGGTGGGGCAATATGCTGGAAAGAACTATCTGCATGTCATTCTTGACAATGAAATCCATGATTCCACAGGCGGTCAGTCTACAGTCAGTGCCGGAGTCGATTTTGCCTTGATCTCTAAAGCGTGTGGCTATCCAGTATCTTATTTCGGTTCAGATCTGGATATACTCAAAAGTTTTTTAAATGAAAACCAGCTAACCGGGCCTAGAATGCTACACATGAAAATCAAACCAGATACCATTAACGATCTTCCCAGGCCAAAAGAATTACCACAACAGGTAGTCAGACGGCTTATGAAACATATTGGAACTTCATTATAAAACATGGATATATTACTAAACCCAGGGCCTGTTAATATCAGTGAGAGGGTGAGGAAATCCCTGCTCCGTCCTGATATTTGTCACAGAGAGCCTGAGTTCATAGATTTACAAAATTCCGTAAGACAAAAAATACTCGATATTTATTCACTGGAGCTTGACTGGGCAGCGGTTCTGATGACGGGCTCTGGCACATCAGCAGTCGAAGCCATGTTAACCAGCATGGTATCTGATAATGACCACGTATTAATTCTGGAAAATGGCGTTTATGGCGAGCGCATGACGAGAATTTGTGAAATTCATGAAATAACACATACAGTGCTTCATCATGACTGGGAATGCGGGATAGATTTAACTATGCTGGAGGACAGATTAAAGCAGGATATCTCCCATATTGCACTTGTGCATCATGAGACGACAACAGGAAGATTAAATGATATCAGCAAAATTTCCGCACTTGCACATCAACATAATGTCTCCTTACTTCTTGATGCAGTGAGCAGCTTTGGCGCTGAAGAGATTCGGTTTGCAGACTGGAATATATCTGCGTGTGCTGCAACGGCCAATAAATGCCTACACGGTGTGCCAGGTATAAGTTTTGCAATTGTCAATCGTGAAGCAATTCAACAAGCAAATAAAACAAATACCCTTTACCTCGATCTTAAGACATATTTACATCAGCAAGACCAGGGCGGCACGCCATTCACTCAATCCATACAGGTTTTATATGCCCTGGATGAAGCACTTGAAGAGCATTCAGAGTCAGGTGGTTGGCAATCGCGCAGGGACGATTACAGGCAAAAAATGCAATTGCTGAACAGCAGGCTTGCTTCCCTTAATTTTATACCGCTCATTGACCCGAATGAGACATCCTGCGTGCTGGTTACCTATCTCTTGCCTATAAAAACCGATTATCAGGAATTCCATGACTTTCTAAAAGAAAATGGTTTTGTCATCTACTCCGGACAAGGCGAACTTGCAACAAAAGTCTTCAGGTTGTCCTTAATGGGTGCTGTATCAAATGCAGATATAGAAAGACTTATTGATCGAATAGTGGAATTTATAAACAAATAATAGCTCAGGCCGTTTTTGCAGTGTTTTCAATTACGGTGAGCTTTATATGTGATTCAACAAAATTCAATATTCCCTCTTTTGTTAAACCTGCTTCTTCCAACATGTCGTCTTGTGAGCCATGAGGTATCAATTTATCAGGTAATCCGCAATTATACGTTTGTACATCAATATCATTTTCTGCAATATATTCATTAACCGCACTACCTGCCCCGCCTTGAATTACGTTTTCTTCAACTGTAATGACATAATCATGTTTTGAACATATTTCACTTATCATAGATTCATCAAGCGGTTTTACAAAACGCATATTTATAACAGTCGCATCAATAATTTCACCCACCTCCAGACAGGTAGAAACCACTGAGCCGAAGGCTAAAATGGCAATCCGGTTTCCTTGACGTTTAACTTCAGCTTTCCCCACCGGGATTGCTTCCATTTGCTTGATTACGTCCACACCCGTCCCACTTCCGCGCGGATATCTGACGGCTGCCGGCTGGTCCAAAGTAAAGCCTGTATATAACATTTGACGGCACTCATTCTCATCGGAAGGCGCCATAATCACCATATCGGGCAGACATCGTAAAATTGTGAGGTCATAACTACCATTATGGGTTGGGCCATCTGCTCCCACCAGTCCTGCACGATCAATAGCAAATAAGACCGGGAGTTTTTGATTGACCACATCGTTTACCAGTTGGTCATAACCTCTTTGAAGGAAGGTGGAATAAATGGCAACTACCGGTTTTAATCCTTCACATGCCATTCCTGCAGCAAGCGTGACACTGTGTTGCTCGGCAATTGCTACATCAAAATATCTTTCCGGGAATTCTTTTTCAAACTGAATAAGATCTGAACCTTCTCTCATAGCGGGTGTAATGGCCACCAAGCGGGAGTCCAGCCTGGCCATATCACAGATCCATTCTCCAAAAATA
>JAURPG010000020.1 GCA_030835405.1 Gammaproteobacteria bacterium
GCCGGGTCAAGCCCGGCATGACGGATTACACTTCGCCGTCATTCCGGAAAATCCGAAGGACTTATCCGAAATCCATTTCCAGGATGTAGAAAAGGTAGGTTGGAGTCATACAAGTCGTCCACCCCGCTGGACCCTTTAAATAATTGGATACCGGGTCAAGTCCTCAATGACGAATTTTGATATGACAAGTAAGCATTTCGTCATTCTGGCGAATGCCAGAATCTAGTAATAAAAGCACGCGCTTTGCGTGGACATTAAATTTACTGGATGCCGGGTCAAGCCCGGCATGACGGATTACACTTCGCCGTCATTCCGGAAAATCCGAAGGACTTATCCGAAATCCATTTCCAGGATGTAGAAAAGGTAGGTTGGAGTTATACAAATCGTCCACCCCGTGGACACACTAATTATCAGCCAAAATAAACTCTGCCCCCTTCTCCGCAATCATAGTCGTCGGCGCGTTAGTATTCCCCGAGGTAATGCGTGGCATGATGGAGGCATCAATGACCCGCAAGCCATCAACCCCGTGGACCTTCAGGCGATCACTCACCACCGCCATAGCGTCATTCCCCATCTTACACGTCCCCACCGGGTGAAAGATCGTCGCCCCGAGATCACCCGCGGCGGATAACAGGTCCTCGTCCGAGATAACCTCTAGCCCCGGCTTCCATTCCTTTGGCGAGAACGGCGCCATTGCTTTGGTGGCCATGATCGCCCGGGTCACTCTCAGGCTATCAATGGCAACCTGTTGATCTTCTTGTGTGGATAAATAATTCAGGGTGATGGCCGGGTAGACATTTGTATCGCTACTTTTGATACGCACATGCCCCCGACTGGTAGGGCGCAGATTACACACCGACGGAGTAATGGCATTAAATTTATGTAAGGGTGCGCCAAAGTGATCCAGTGATAAGGGTTGCACATGCCATTCTATATTGGCCGTTTCCTGCCCGGGATCACTCCTGCCAAAGGCCCCCAGTTGCGAAGGCGGCATGGTCAATGGGCCTTTCTTGAACAAAAGATATTCCAGACCCATCGCTATCTTTCCGGACAGGGAATGAAAGCGTTGGTTCAATGTGACTGTATTTTCGACCTTATAGATGGTACGTATTTGTAAATGATCGTGCAGGTTTTCACCCACACCAGGCAGGTCATGAATACATTGAACACTGGTTTCCTGCAACAATCCGGCAGGACCGATGCCCGATACCTGTAACAACTGGGGTGAACCGATGGCGCCTGCCGCCAGGATCACTTCTTTATGAGCAGTAATAATTTGTTGTTCACCTTTGTCCGTTATCAATTGAATTCCAGTTGCGCGTTTTGAACTTTCTCCCGCTTCTATCTGTAATTTTGTCACCTGGGCCCTGGTGATAATCGTCAGGTTTTTACGGTGCAGGGCAGGTTTCAGGAAGGCATCCACCGCGCTCCAACGTACGCCTCGCTTCTGGTTCACCTGAAAATAGGCATTGCCAAAATTATCACCGCGATTAAATTCATCAATCTTCGGGATCCCAAATTC
The DNA here is from genome assembly GCA_030835405.1 of Gammaproteobacteria bacterium. Classification (GTDB taxonomy): domain Bacteria; phylum Pseudomonadota; class Gammaproteobacteria; order Eutrophobiales; family Eutrophobiaceae; genus Eutrophobius. Next base: position 1,523 of record JAURPG010000020.1, read on the forward strand.
ATCCGCGGCCTCCCGCCAGGCATCCAGGATCTCCCAACTGACCCGGCTCTGCTCTACCCTGAGCTCACCACCACTGCCGTGATAATCATCAGCACCATGCTGGTAATCTTCCGAGTGTTTAAAAATGGGTAACACATCCTGCCACGCCCAACCTTCATTGCCGAGCTCTGCCCAGTGATCGAAATCACCCTTCTGACCACGCATATATAACATGGCATTGATAGACGAACATCCCCCCAGCACCTTGCCCCTGGCATAAGCAATACTGCGGCCGTTCAGGCCCGGATCAGGCTCGGTCTTGTAACACCAGTCGGTCCGGGGGTTGCTGATGGTGAATAAATAACCCACCGGGATATCAATCCAGAAGTAATCGTCCTTCCCGCCTGCCTCAACCAGTAATACATTATTACTAGCATTTTTAGACAAACGGTTGGCAAGCACACAACCCGCAGTGCCGGCACCAACGATGATATAGTCGAATTGGGTATTTTCTGGCATACCGAATCTTAACAGGGGTCGGAGTCATTTGAGAAATATTCTCCTTTGTCTCCGACACCTTTTAATTGGGGTATACTATCCTCTGAACAATTCTTTATTATCTACTACGAGTAACAACATGGACGATAACCTCCAACCCACACATCGACCCATCGCCATTTCCAACTGGCTTTATTCCGTCGCCTTTCTCGTGTTTATCATGGTGATTGTGGGCGGCGTAACGCGGCTGACCGAATCTGGACTATCCATTACCGAATGGAAACCCATCACCGGCGCCATACCACCCATGAGTGAGACAGCCTGGGAATCGGAATTCGAAAAATATAAACAGATCCCTGAATATATAGAAGTTGCAGGCCCGGCGGGGATGACCCTGGAAGAATTCAAGTTCATCTATTTCTGGGAATGGGTACATCGCCTGTTGGGGCGATTAATCGGCCTTGCCTTTGCCCTGCCGTTTGCCTGGTTCGTATTTAAACGCGCCATCCCTCAAGGCTATGGCGGGCGGCTGATTGGACTTCTGGTGTTAGGCGGTATGCAGGGGGTCATTGGCTGGTGGATGGTCTCATCTGGATTAACTGAGCGCACGGACGTCAGCCATTTTCGTCTGGCTACTCATTTATTAATGGCATTCCTTATCCTGGGTGGACTGGTGTGGACCGCCCTGGACCTTAGGCAGTTGGCCAACGATCAAAGTAGACCAGCAAAACTCACAGGTTTTGGCCTGGCGGTGTTTGGCATATTGTTTATCCAATTGTTATTTGGAGCCTATACCGCGGGACTCAATGCAGGTTTTGTATCTAACACCTGGCCATTAATGAACGGTTCACTGATACCGGCAGGGATTGACTGGTCTAACGGCGTCTGGAATCTGCTCAACAACCATCCCGTTGTCATCCACTTTATTCACCGCTGGTGGGCCTGGGTAACGGTGGGTTTCCTTATCGTTCTGGCGAGGAAGATACGCAGTCAATCCAGACCGGCATCCATTGCCATCCACAGTAGCTTTGGTATTCAGATAGTGGTGGGCATTGTGACGGTATTGACCAGTGTCAATATCGTTTATGCAGTATTGCATCAGGCTATAGGGGCATTAGTGGTGATCGTCACCACCTGGGGGGTGCATGTATTAGGGCAAAAAGATATGGACGTTACTTAACAAGAATTCTCTTTAATTTAATATTTTTTTTATTTGCTAGGGTTTTTTTACTCATTAACCCTACATCCCCAACACCTTTAACTGCTGCATCAAGCTGGTAAAGGTATCTCTGGTCATAATATATAACCAGATACTAAAACCAATAATAATAATAGTCAGAATGACTTTCGTGGCAATATGATAACGAGGATGCAACCAGACCAAAGGCAAGGCAAATGGGCCAACAGATACCAGGGCAATAATAATAACCGATGTTGAGAAGTACCACTTTGCCATTGAACCCTGTGCGCCATCGACAAACTCATTACAGAAACGACACTTTATCGCCTCATCCTGTATTTCTTCTGCGCAAAAATGACATTTTTTCATACTCCCCCAACATTACACCTATCCCGGGTATCGTGATAGGTAATTTAAAAATTTAAAAGTGTCTTATTACTTCTGACCCTAATTATTCACAGTAGTGACTAATATCCCGGGATTTAGCTTGATTGACACACCATCTCGCTTTTTTTTTATATATCTACATACTTCCTGTCTTGTCTGGCGTATTGTAGTTCTTACCTGTCAACCAAACTGTCCCGAACCAGGGCGAGGAGAATATCATGTCAAAGGAACGCAACAGCAGTCGTGAGCCTATGAAAAAACCGGCAATGACACTTAAGGAAAAACGCGCCGCCAAACAGGCAAAAAAAGGTGGGAAACCTGACATCATGGCACCAGCCCGACAAAAGTCCTGAATCTCTAACATTAAGGTATCAATAAGATCAACTTCGTTTGATTTCTCACTATTAATTAATTTTTCAGACGATACTGACTCTATTTATTTTCTTGCTCTTCTAGCAAGTGGGGGGCAATGACTTCTTCCAGGGTAAAACCCGTTAACCGGCGTATGGTGCGGTACAGGTAGTAAAAAATTAACATCATCATGATGGTAGACGGAATGGCAATCATGGGATAACTCAATAAGGTCATACGCCCCAACTCTTCATTAAATGCCTGTGTGCCGGAAGGACTGGTAACAATCCATCGGGCTAGCACGTAATTCATGATGGATGAAAACAAAAACGTGCCGGAAAAAAAGTAGGTGGCATGCAACAGGCGCTTTTCAAATTCCTGGACCTGATTATTCTTTTTCAATACTTCATGAACCTTGTCCACATCCAGCACATTGGGATTATAAAGCAGGGTTCGAATCAACGGGTATTTTGTCTTGGTGGAAATCAACACCGCCAGACCAATAATGGCAGGGATAGCGGCCTCTTTCACCGCCAGCCACTGGGCATCTATCTCAAAAAGACCAATGCCCCCGGTCAGCCCCACACTTATCAAACCTAAAACAGCAATAAAGTTTTTCTTGTGATAACGGATCAACTCGAATAGACCCCAACCCAGGGGAAAAGCCAGGCCAATCAGCAAGGCATTGACACTACCCAGGTACTCATCGCCACTGAGTTTCATCAATATTACTGAGGGAATAACAATGCTGACCAACAGATCCACAAATGGTCGTGGCTTATGGTCCGGGTGTGCAGAAGCAGGGTTCAAGTAGTTAACTCCATGTGAATTCGAATAAGTCTAACATCCTACCACTTCTTTGTTAAACCGTAGTCTGTCTACATTATTATCATTCCCACACATAACCTGCCTGGTTAGGTTTAGGGTGGAGCGACTATCTCCTTTCTTCTTTTGGGGAAGATAGGGTGGTATATAATTATCAACCAAAAATGTGATCTCTATAAAAAATGGGCCGGAGTGACTAAATCATTCCGGCCTCATTAGTTAATTTACTCGCCATACTGGCGAATGCCAGTATCCAGTTTACAAATAGTGTCTACTCTGTCCCTTAAGGCTTACGAAACCGCAACATAAACTGTGAGTTTTCAAATTTTCCCTGGGTGGTGCGGTCGTCATTGGCGCGTTCCAGGGCATCACCTTCGGCATCGAGCACAAAGCCAGCAGCCAGTATCTGTTCCTTCACCGCTTCAGGATCAATACGGTGAATGGTGTCGGTTGCGGAAAGTCCCGTGCCCACCTGCGCTGCGTGATCAAGAATGAAATAGTAGCCGCCCGATTTCAGTGCGCGGAACACGCTCTTATTATAAGCGGCCATTTCTTCCGCTGTCTGACCGTTGATCATGTCGTGGTAACCGTTGGTGGTCCAGACCACGTCCAGGGGTTCACCTACCTCAGCCAGTGTGGCGAAAGCTGGGGTTTTAACCTCGATATTGGAATATCCCGCTTCGTCGGCAATGGCCTTGATACCATCCATGCGATTAGGTCTCGCTTCCACGCGCTCGGCACTGTCTATTGAATAGAGCTTACCGTTCGCACCCACTGCTTTGGAAATAATACGGGTGTAATAACCACGGCCTGGGCGAACTTCCGCAACCACGGAGCCGGGTTTCACCATGGCAAAGGCAATGACGGTGGCGGGCATACGTGCAGCATCGTCGGCGCGCTGTTCAGCAGGACGAGAGCTGTCGGCAACTGCAGCAGTGGCGTAGGCAGGTGGATTCTGTGCGAAGGCACTGCTGGTGATTGAAATCAGAGCAATGGCAAGCACATATATGAATGTGTTCTTACAAAACATGGTTTTTCTCCTGATGTGTTCTTACGGTAGATATATTATAGGAAAAAGGGGCCGGAGTGATTTAAATTTAATCACTCCGGCCCCTTTATATGATACTAGAGATTATTTGGATCAGGGCTTGTTATAGATATGTCCTTCCATCCATGCGATCAATCGGAACATAATCTGCCTGTTATTCTTCTCCAGTGGAAGCGTATGGCTGTTCCCAAAGATGCCGGCTTCCGGCAACACATCAACGGTCACATCACCACCAATGGCCGCCATCTTTTTCTGAAATGCCCTTGATGCGTCAACCCTGTCCTGGGCGCGGTCGCCAATGACGATGATAATGGGTATGTTGGCCAGCTTCTTTATTGCATCAGGGGGTATGTTATCAAACGCACTGGTGGAACTTTCCACTGCGAGGATACCCTTGACACTATCCGGACGTGCTGCCGCCGTCAGATAGATCAAAAGGCCTGATGAAGACCACGATTGCAGCACTACCGGTGTGCCTATCTTATCTATCAACGCAGAATAAGCTGCCACCGATTTGGGGACTTGTTCCTCATCGCGATAAGTATTCACCAACTGCGGATAGTAGTTGTCTATAGCTTCCATGGGGAATTGCGTATTCTCGTATGCGATAGGGTATTCCGGCCCCCAGCGGAAAGCCTTCCAGGCCGATTCGAACGTATAGCGGTTCATGGATGGCATCGTAGACAATGGTGCCTTGCCCTGAGTAACCGCGATGATCTGACATGAATCGATACCAGAACGGCCGGAGTTGACGCGGTCAACACCATAAGTGGCAAACCCTTGGCGCAGGAACAGCGTCAACCAACCCTCTCGACCGTCCGGCGTGGTGTCATAAAAACGCCCGGTATGGCCGCCACCATGGTTGAACAGGATCGGATACTCATAACGCTGGTTAGCAGGATATTGATAGGTGGCATAAATACTGTCCACCACGGTCTGGCCGGCAAAGTGGCGCGGATTGCCGGCACTATCTACGGTATCGCAGACCACAATCCTGCCACCGGCTTCCATGCTGCCCTGGCGGCGGATAACCAGGTCATCCTCGGCATATACAGTGGTCACGGTTGCGAAGGTAAGTGCGGTAATAATGAAAATGATTGATAGCCTGTTATTCTGCATGTTTCCCCCTCTATTTGAAGACAAATTTATAGAGTCACTTAATGATATGCAATAAATCTTTTATCTCATCAATAATGACCTCCGGCTGATGCAGGCCTAAGTGCTTTGGCAAATGGGCACCATAACTCACACCCACCCTGCGCATCCCCAGGCGCGAGGCCATTTCAAGGTCAAATTCCGTATCCCCTACCATCACGGCATCCTCTACCTCATAGTCCAACTCCTGAATAATTTCTGACAGCATCAAGGGATCGGTTTTCGATGCGGTCTCGTCTGCACAGCGAGTGGCATGGAAATGATCTTCCCATCCCAGGTTACCCAGCACACGTGCCAGCCCCCTGCGGCTCTTGCTGGTAGCGACCGCAATATGATGGCCAGTGGACTTCAGCTAAGTAAGGGCCTCATCTACCCCGGGATAAAGCTCACAGGGACGCTGGTCTTTAATCATGAAATGATGTGAATAGCGTTCATGTAATATATCCAGTTGTGGTTGCGGCTCATCTGGATACAGTATGGCAAGGGCTTGCGGTATCCCCAGACCAATGATGCCATGGATCTCCGTTTCACTGCGAGGTTCTAGCCCAGCATCGATTGCTGCCAGCTGCATGCACTAGGCAATCTTGGCCAGTGAATTCAGCAGGGTTCCGTCCCAATCAAATATAACTAACATCCTATACCGTGGTCTGCCCCCTATTTATTTTAATTAAACAAAACCGTCATGCCTGTCGTGCCAAATGCTGCCAGGTCGTCTATTGGTATAATTCCGACATTTCCAGATCCATTACCCGAAACGATGATGGCATCATTCTCAGCATCAATCTCAGCATGACCTATAAAATCAATTGCAAAACCGGTTTCCGCAAACAAAGACAGGTATTGTGTTGGGAAAAATTCAGCCTGTAACACCACACCAAACTGAGGGGTAAACTCAACAACATGAATTGAACTATCTGTAAAATCCGGGACGACCGCAGCAAAGTTCCCGTTATCGGTAGTTGCTAAGCCAAAGCTAATGCCATCCCCAACATTCACTGCAGTACCACAAGTAAAATCAGATGCATTTGATCCTCCACAGGGAGTCAATGTTGCATCATCAAACGATAACACACCACAACCAAACTCCCCATCAGATAACTCATCGCAAATGACATCTCGAATTCCAGCACCTGCCGTATCGGATATTTGGGTCGCGGTATCCGTATCAGTATTTATAAAATAAATATGGCCATCAGATGTTGCGCCTATACCGGTTATGGGCGACAAGGGTTCATAGGTAAACAGAGGATTGGTGGTATTCGGTAATTGCCCGAGCGTACCGTTAAAAATATCAACGTTATCATAACCGCCAAAAGCATTTTCACTAAAATGGTTCAGGGTACCGTTGCGCACTCTAATGAGTTCATTAAATTGTCTATCACCATTTGCATCACGCACATATTTCGCATCGGTTGTATTATTTCCTGAAGTGTTTCCAAATACAGGAATGTCAATTTGACAAAAACTGCCTGGAACCAATGAACACAACTGCATACCATCAGCTCCAAACTCAAAAGAAAAACCACCCGCCGATGAATGCTGTAAATACATTGCGCCGTAGATAGCACCGCCACTTCTATTTAATGTCGTGATCGGAACACCTGTGGAATTAAACACCACAATCTTGTCACTGGATGCGGCTATATACCGTTGCGCTGTATCTTCCGGAGATTCAGCATACGGCGGTGCTCCTGCCTTTCGTACCCCTTCTGGTTGATTCCCTATCGCCAATGATACGGCTGAAACTGCAGCTGGGGGGTCAACAAAACCACCAGGCGGAGGAAAACAATCCACTTCGGTTTTTATTTTAAATGAACCCGAGGCAGACGAGTCATTAGCAAAAAATTGAGTTATTACGTCATTATCTACATACTCAATTAATATCTCAATTGCATCAAAATCAGGTTCCTGGGTGGTACAGGTTAACCTATACTGTCCCACACTCCCTTCCGGATCATTACCGCCGAAAAATAAGTCTAAAAGAGTCACAGACTCAATGGAGATAACATCTTCCATCCCTGAAACAATGGTTAAACCACCCTCAGCTAATTTAGTAGTCCCTAAAAATGAACTAATAAAATCAATATCATAAGTAACCAATGACGGCTCAGAACCAATTTCTTTTCTTATATTTTTTTCATAATTAAGCGTATACCCTGCGGGGATAGACACCAAATCAGAGAAGTGGGAAAGCTGTCCGGAGACAATGCCTGTTGTTGTATCATAGACGACATTATCAAGGGCCTCAGGAACACCGCTACTCACGGTAATTAAAAACCGTGGATCATCCAAATCAGCGCTATCCGGCAGGAGAAACTCAACATCCACCGGCGTGGTAAACGCCAGGCCATCCGGTGAGAGTTCATAAATCACATCATAATCATTCGCATTCAACGTCGGATACTTGTCAACAATTTCTTCATCAGTAAGCGTTTTAATGGTGATTTCCGTGTCAGCCGTCAACGCATTTGCAGGAATAATAAGCAATAACCTCTGGTCGGCAGAACTAATATCACCGCCCGTGGTCGGAATCGTTTCTGATACTTCTACTACAGGAGGGGGTGATGCCAATGCTGCTTCAAAATTACTATCAAAATTATCATGTCCACATGATACTAGTACTAACGCGGTGGCGACTATCACCAGTCCCTTAAAAATATTTTCTCTCCATAAAACTCAGAAACATACCAGCTCTCCATTTAAATCTAAAAAATTCACAAAATATATTTCTCAATACTTGAAAAAGTATCAATATATTCTTTAGGAATAATTACCCTTTGGGTTAAGAAATTTTTTATTCTTATTCTTTCATCATCAGGTGGTCTTTACCACGACCGGGTTCCAGCATATCACTAAACAAAGTTCTAAGGAAAATAGCAGTCGGAGTGACACTCCCTCAGCTTAACCGTCATTTCATATCAATGGGGTCACGCACTAACCGTGGTCTGTCCCCTGAGATTACCATACTGTCGAAGGTAAACTTAGGATTGATATCCATGTATATCATGGCCTGGACATTGGACATAATATTATAGGCGGTATCGGTAGTGAGATTCAGGTTGTCCCTAATGTTGAGTAGGAAGCAGGGGTAAACCCGAATCAGCGAGTAATAACAGGTAGACTAGGTAAAAAAACTCTACTTATTAAAGCGTGGCCTGTACCCAATTTATATGTATGGTATCCTCCCTTGAAGATACTAATTCTCATTAACAAGTTCCGTTACCTGAAGAACACTTTTTCCCGGGTCCTGATTTTACTTCTGTTAACAAGTTTTAGCTTTTTGGCCTCCGTAAATCCTGACAACTATATTTTTGAATTAATAGAAGATGAAGTACCGGTAGGGAACCGTATCGAATTTTCAGTCCGGATTCTTCATAAAGCAAAGGGTGAATCGGTATCAGATGCAATGATCTTTTCTGACCGTATTGACATGACCCCCGATGGTAAACCAGACAGAACCATACATCTTGCAGCGTTGAACTCTGACACGCCAGGTATATACCGTTATCGGGCAAAGATGGTAGAGGCCGGAAACTGGCAGTTGACCTTACTGACCATGATTCCCGGTGCGCCAACAATGATTGAGGGAAAGATGATCCTCAAGGCAATTAATTAAATAAAACAGGGCTGTAGATTACCGTACTGTCGAAGGCAAACTGGGGTCTGCTATCTTGAATATCAGGTATCGAACCGGCTCGGTGGTGCTGCCGTTCCTCGAAACCGCATGAAGCTGACCGGGAGACTCATAGAATACTTCGCCGGGCCCAAGCCTTTGCACCGGGCCGTCATCTATTTGCACCTCGTAAGTGCCTGAAACAACATAACCAAAATTGTGACTCCCGGGGTGACGGTGCGGCGTGCTACCGTTACCCGGTGGACGCTCTGTCTCACTTATGGAAACCACACGCCCCAGTATATCATCGAGTGTTTTTTCAATATGCAGCTTGCGTTTAACCTCTTGGCTAACCGATGCGCTCTGGGCCTGGCTTTCTTGTGTCGGTGGTTCTTCAGCTGAGTTTGAAAGTGATGCGAAGGTCAGACCCACACCGAGTATGGCGCCCCCTAGACCTGTTGCAACATGCGTTAGTAGATTTTTCATGATTGGCTCCTTAATTATTAACTCTGATCTCAATTATTTTTTCGCCCTACCGGACGGCTATAGGGCGGACCGGCGAGCCCGTCGCACCCACGATTCGCAGGGTCAAATTCAGGAACAGGAACTCATACACCTGGTCCCATGCCAGCTCTCGCAGTTCCATATTTTCAAGCAGTGGAATACCCTTTTCGAGAAAGAGAATGTGATGAACCCTGTCCGGTCCCGGTCTGGGGCTGACCTGCACACAACAGGAGTCAGCCTCCACCATGGATACATTGCGCTCTGCAAGCCAGCGACCGACTTCCGCATTGATCCGGGGTTAACCCTCGTTTTCGCCAACGCCGACATTGCGGTCATTGTATTTTGACGGGTTATCCCAGCTCACCGACCAGCCATAATTAAACAGCACGGCATCACCCTGTTCGATGGTATCTTCATCCATGCCCTGTCTCTTAAGTGCGCCGATGACATCCGCCAGGGTCACTGCGTAAGTTGCGCCGAGGGTTTCAACACCCTTGTAACCCGCAATATCCACAAGAATCCCCCGGGTGATGAATGGCTTGAAATGCTCAACACCGAGGGCTTCGGTACCGCCTAGCCCGCCGTTCTGCCCAGTCAGCTCTTCCTCGGTGACGCCGTTGTAAAAAACCGGTTGCACCGTGCCATCTGCCATTTGCACCGTTAGACCCTGGTGTGACAATGCATCAAACTGCGTTCCCATCTGGCCAATGAAGCCGGTGAAGTAGTCCCTATGAGTCACTGCGACACCGGGTTTCGTGATCGTCGGAGCAGGTGCAACACTCAGATAGTAAGGCCGGTCGCCATACTGAGGCATGCTCGGCTCATACGGATGACCCAGCTCGTAAGTCTGTCCCGTCTTCGGTAGTTGCAACGCTTTGAGAATCTTTTCTGGCGTGACGTAATTGGAACCACCAGCCTGATCCGACGGCCCATGGGGAGACGGCCACCAGGGCCCAGATTCGCGATCCTGTGCAACAACACCAAGTGGTAATGACAATATGAGGGCCAGAGTAAAAATAAGTCTAATGCCGTGTTGTGCAGCGGCCACCTCATCATTGCTTTTCATTGCGTTTCTCCCACTCGATACTTTGGAATTTAGAGTCAGAATAAAAACTATTTACAAAGTTGGCAAGTTATTACTTTGTCCTAAAATATCTGTTACTAGAAAAAACTAGCCTGTCTCATAATTTACCTTATTAATTCTGAATGATCCGCAATAACTCTTTTATATCATCAATAATGACCTCTGGTTGATGCAGGCTTAAGCGCTCTGGTGAATGGGCGCCATAACTCACGCCCACCCGGCGCATCCCCAGGCGCGAGGCCATTTCAAGGTCAAATTCGGTATCCCCCACCATCAGGGCATCCTCTACCCCGTAGTCCAGTTCGACCATGAGTTCTGACAACATCAGGGGATCAGGTTTCGACGCCGTTTCGTCAGCACATCGGGTGGCATGGAAATGGTCTTCCCACCCCAGGTTGCCAAGCATACGGTCCAGTCCCCTGCGGCTCTTGCCAGTCGCCACCGCAATGTGATGGCCACGCGACTTGAGTTCATCAAGGGTATCACCCACGCCGGGAAAAAGATTGCAGGGACGCTGGTCTTTAATCGTGAAATGGTGTGAATAGCGATCCCGAAATACATCCAATGATACCTGCCGCTCATCTGGATACAGTGTGGCAAGTGCCTGTGGTATTCCCAGCCCGACGATGCCATGGATCTCCGGTTCACTACGCGGTGCCAACCCGGCATCGGCCGCGGCCAGTTGCATGCACTGGGCTATTTTGGCCAGAGAATCCAGCAGGGTTCCGTCCCAGTCAAATATAACTAACATCGCTTTACCAGGTTGAATAGATCAATCCATACTGATAGGATTGATTTTCCTGACCGAAAATATTTCATCAAATTCCATTGTCAATTTCGATAGCATGTCCAGATATTTCTGGTTTATGACACCCGATAAACCGTTAAACCGTTAAACATATGTAAAATCATAAGCATTTTGATATTATACCTGAATGAAATTGATTCTCATTAACATTTCTCTCTGGCTGAAGAGTATTTTTTCCGGCGCCCTGATGATTCTTTTATTATCAGGCTTTAGCCTATCGACCTTCGGAAATCCTGATAACTATATTTTTGAATTAATAGATGATGAGGTGCCGGTAGGGAACCGTATAGAATTTTCTGTCCGAATACTTCATAAAGCAACGGGTGAACCAGTCACGGATGCAATGATCTTTGCTGACCGCATTGACATGACTCCTGACGGCAAACCAAACAGAAGCACGGAACTTGCTGCGTTGAGCTCGGATACACCAGGTATATACCGTTATCGGGCAAACATGGTTGAGGCCGGAAACTGGCAGTTGACCTTGATGACCATGATTCCCGGTGCACCAGGCATGATTGAAGGAAAGATGATCCTTAAAGCAATTAATTAATAAAACAAAAAGGTTCAGAGTGTTAAATATTCACTCTGACCCCTTTTAGTTCTTCTCTCTGATTTTTATTGTGCCGCTGCGCCTTCTTCCTGCAGCTGCGTTCGAAAGCGCTTTTCATAGAAATCTAGGTACAGCTCACAACCCTCAGGGTCGACAAAGGGATTGACCTGGTAATCGCCCTGTTCCAGCCTCGCCAGTTTCTCATGCAGATTGATGGTTGGGGCACGGTAGGTCAGGAATACATCACATTCCAGATTAGCCAGATATTTCAGGGAAAACTCATAGTCCTCTTTGATATTCGGGTAGAATGGGTTGTTAAGTAATGGAGCACGATCCACACCCGAGGCAGAGATGCCGCCGAACATAACCGCATTATATGTCTTCCCTCCTTCTTCCACGTCCAGGGTCCAGGTGGTCGTGCCTTCGGTATGGCCGGGAGTGATATGCGCCATCAAGGTCACGTCACCCAGTGTCAGTTGCTCCTGATGACCGATGATACGGTCCACCTGAAACGGCTCAAACAGGTGGTCACGATTGCCATCCATCATGTATCGGAAATCCGTTTTGCCACCGGTGCCCATCACCTCCGCCGATTCCTTGGAGGCAACAATAGTGGCATGGGGCAGTAATTTCTGAAGCTTGGGTATCCCCGACATGTGCTCATGATGGGTGTGAGTATTCAGGATGTACTTGATATCCTCAAGCCGGAATCCGGCACTGATGATGTTTTCCACCACCCAATGGACATCATGCTCAGCGGTGGAATCTATTAGGAAATGACCCTCTTCTGATATGATTAGCAACGACCCTACTTCTGAGTGGCCGACCCACCAGATATTGTCGATCATCCGAAACGGTTGCTGCTGGACATTGACATTATCCTGCCGATTGTCGGGATTGTTGGGATTGATCCGATCCATGTTCAGCTGTGCCAGGGCATCGAGGGATAGTAACATCAACATGACAAAGACAGTCAAGATAAGCGCCATGGTGCTGCTCCTGTGGGCCTGCAGGTGAACCGATAATTCCTTGCCTGGTTTCATACTAGTATCCTCTTAACAATATGGTTTTCAGAAAGTATAAAAAACCGATCCTGAATAAGCAACTTAGCGAAAAACGGGGACATTACACGTTTCAATATCAATCGACACTGACCCTTATGATTTCACCATATTCATAGATTAATGATGAGAATAATTCTCCTTTGTCTCCAACCCCTTTATCTATGTATACTTTCTATACATCAGACCAATGGAGAATCGTTATCGATGGAATACTCCAACACTAAACCATGTCGCACCCTCATAGTCATCATCGCACTGTGGGCAACTGTTGTCTCTACCGCCCTCGCCCAGCAGACCGAGGATATCGTCCAGGCCAGCTATGTGGCCGCCCAGGCGGATGAGGGGGCGCAGCTCTATGAGCAAACCTGTGCCAGGTGTCATGGCTCTCACAGGTCGCAGCAGACAGGCCGTCTCGCGGGACCGGAAATGGTTGGCGAGACATTCCAGGTTATGTATGGCGGCAGATCGGTTGAGGAGTTCCTGAAAACCATCGAGGCGTCAATGCCCATGGATGCCCCCGGATCTCTGAGCCGGGACGACTACGAGGCCGTGGTAGCGCATTTACTTCGAGTCAATGGAGTGGCGCCGAGAGGAACCGAACTGACCTTCTCTTCCCCGGGGCATGTACTCAGAGACATAGCGGCATACGAGGCCGCGGCTGCCGCTCCCACTTATCCCGCTCCCGGACATCCGGGGACCGCGCCTACGCCTGCCGAGATAGTGGCGCCTCGCACCCTGTTTGAAACACCCAGTGCCAGAACACAGACCTTTCGGGAGGCCGATCGGTTTGTCCCGGCCTCCGATGATGTCTTGCTGTCACCACCGGACGGAGATTGGCTACACTGGCGCAGGACTCATGATGGCAGCGGATACAGTCCGCTGGAACAGATCAACAAGGCAAACGTTGGGCGCCTGCAGCTCGCATGGTCCTGGGGGATGCACGCAGGCATCAACCAGCCGGTACCCCTGGTTCGTAATGGGGTAATGTATATCACTAACCCGGGAAACATCGTCCAGGCTCTGGATGCTGTGGACGGGTCGCTGCTCTGGGAGTACCGGTACCTCTCTCCGGATGGCAGGGGTGAGGGAGTAAAGCTTCGCAGTCTCGCCATCTGGGAGGACATGATTTATGTAGCGACCCACACGGCCGCCATGGTGGCCCTGGACGCGCGAACGGGAACCGTTCGCTGGGAGACGCAGGTGGAAGACTACTCGCTGAGATACTCGAATACCTCGGGACCCATCATCGTCAAAGGCAAAGTCATCAACGGGGTCAATAACTGCAGGACATATAATGAGCAGACCTGCTTCATCACCGCACATGACGCGCGTACGGGTGAGGAGCTGTGGCGCACCTATACGGTGGCACGTCCGGGTGAGCCCGGTGGAGACACCTGGGGAGGGCTCCCCGTGGAGCTAAGAGGTGGCGTGGATGCCTGGATCGCCGGTACCTACGACCCGGAACTGGACCTCGTCTTCTTCGGCACTTCGCAGGCCAAGCCGTGGCTCGCGGACAGCCGGGGGATGAAGGTAGCCGATCACGCACTTTACTCCAACTCTACCCTCGCGCTGGACCCCGATGATGGGCGTATCGTCTGGTACTACCAGCACATACCTGGCGAGACCCTGGATCTGGACGTCTCGTACGAGCGAGTCCTCGCGGATGTAAACGGCCAGCAAATACTCCTCACCATCGGCAAGGACGGAATCTTATGGAAACTGGACCGGCAAACCGGTGAGTACGTGGACCTGGTGGAAACCGTGTACCAGGATGTCTTCGACGTGGTGGACCGCGAGACCGGGTCATTAAGGTACCGCCAGGACATCCAAAATTCGAAGGTTGGCGAGTGGCTCTCGGTCTGCCCGTCCCTGGCAGGGGGACACAACTGGTACTCCACGGCCTACCACCCCGCAAAGCAATTACTGATCATTCCCCTGATGCAAGGCTGCATGGAGTTCTCGGGCCAGGAAGTGGATATTTATTCGCTTTATGAAGAGCAAGGACGGCACGGGGGTATGGCGGACCGGTCATACTTCGAGATGCCGGGTACCGAAGGTCAGCTGGGCAAGCTCGCGGCCTATAACGTGGCCAACATGGAGGAGGCCTGGAGTGTCGAGCAACGCGCCAGCTTCACCACCGCCACGCTCACCACGGCAGGTGGTCTCGTGTTCGCCGGCGATATCGACCGGTGGTTCCGCGCCTTTGATATCGAAACCGGTGATGTACTCTGGGAGACCCGACTGCAGACCTCGGCCCTGGGCTCCCCCATCACGTATGAGGTAGACGGGGTCCAATACGTCGCGGTGCCCACCGGACAAGGAGGCGGGCCCCCGTGGAGAGTGGCACTCTTCCTTTCTCCCGAGTTCGCCATGACCACGCCCCAGAATCAGCAACACAATGGACTGTATGTGTTTCGCTTGCCTAATTTAGGGTCAGAGTAAAAATTATTTTCGAGTTTTTACTCTGACCCTAAATATTTTGACGGAACACAAATAGTCCCTTAGATTTAGCTATTAAATGACACAGGGGTAAATCATGAACAATCGATTCAGCTATTTTCAAGCGGCGGCATTGGCTTTTGTTGCCATTTCATATACGCATCTTGCGCCTGCACAGTCACCCGGCAATCTCCCGGAGAGAGTAATTCACTACGCGGACACAATTGTGGTCAATGGCAACATCGTCACCATGGACAACACCGAGATGTTGTCAAACGATCCTGGCTCCATCGTCCAGGCCATGGCGATACGGGATGGAAAGATCCTGGACCTGGGTAATGATGCTTATATAAGAACCCTTGCTGGACCTGCCACACGAATCATGGATGTAAAAGGCAAAACCGTTATTCCCGGCCTGATTGAAACCCATGTCCATCCAGAGACGACGCTTAATGAGACGCCCAGTATCCAGGCCATACGGGATTCATATCAATTGGCCCCCGGCCTGCATATGGCAGTGGCATTGGAAGTTGGAGAAGAGCCATCCGATGTGCTCGAAAAAATAACTCAGAAACTGCAAACCTACCCTCCGGAACCCGGAGAGTGGGTACATATTTTCTTGATCACAGTAGAAGAGCACGATGCATATCCCGACCAGTCTGCCATGACCGATGGTATATATAAGGTGGATGCCTTTACCCTCGATGATTTGACCCGCATCATCCCAGAGAATCCTGCTGTCATGCAAAATGGTCGCGGTACCAGCGCTGTGAGGCAACGGGGCCTGGTCATCCGTATCCGGGTTGCAGATGATGGAACAAGCATTGTTGAACCGGTAAGCGTACCGGCGACAGCGGCACCCGGTTCCCCCAACGATCACAATACCAATACCTTCCTGAGTCTGTTCAGTAAAAATTTCGCCAATGACCGGGAAGAAGAACTGCACGTACATCTTGAACAGGGCTGTGGCTGGTCAGAAAAATTTCCACATCATGGTCAACACTGTAGTCATAACGTTGCCATCGTGAACAAATTAGGTCTGGAGAAAACCCTTGATGTGTGGCCAGGTTTTATTGGTGCGGCCGATGCAATGACTTCCTTA
>JAURPG010000021.1 GCA_030835405.1 Gammaproteobacteria bacterium
TAAAACAATGCGGCTTTAATTTTGGATTTTAATGCCTCAGTTTTTTCAAGGTAACCTGCAAGCTTATGTAATATGGCTTCGAGGATACCGGATTGTTCTCCTGCCTCTACCAGATTGCAATAAAGCGAATTAAAATAGAGCGGATGCTTTCTCAAGGCCTCGGTAAGTGAGTTACCTGATTCCACATCAGCTTTCAGGCTCAAGATTAAATCCTGCATTGCCGCATTTTCATGACCATTACCGACGATTTCAAAGGCTTGAACCAGTGGTACACCGGAAGACATCATGGTTGCCAGCTGCCGGCTGAACACGCAAATATCTTTCGGAATAATCTTGCCTTTACTACCACCTCCACCAAACAATGGCTTAGGTTTCTTTTTAACCTTTAGTGGATTTACGCCTTGCCTGCGGAGCATCGCTTTGACGAGAGCATCACTTTGACCAGGCATTTCCCCCTTGACTTTCTTGCCTGATTTATCTGTTCCTTCCCAGATGAAAATATCTGCTTTCGCCGCTTCAGCCATAGTTAATTTACTCTATAGTTACCCTGTTCACTTCGGTTAATGAGGTGGCGCCCTGTCTGGCTTTTGCCAGCCCTGATTTTCTGATGTCCCATATCCCTTCCTTCAGTGCCTGGTCTGCCAGTTGTACGGCGTTTGCACCTTCAATGATCAGACGCTTCATTGCATCAGAAATATTCATCACCTGGTAAATTCCGGCACGACCCTTGTAACCACTGGGGCAATCTTTATTACCGGTTATAGGTTCAAATAATTTGATACCTTCTTTGATTTCTTCTTCTGTGAAACCTTCATCTAACAAGGCTTCATCTGGCATTTCCAATGGCTCCCGGTATTCAGAATGTAACCGACGAAGTAGTCTCTGTGCCGTTATAAGATTAATACTGGTTGCCACGGCGAAAGCCGCAATTCCCATGTCTTGTAGACGGGTAAGGGTCTGTGGACCATCATTAGTATGTAATGTAGACATCACCATATGGCCGGTCTGTGCCGCCTTGACTGCTATGGAGGCTGTACCCAGATCCCGGATCTCGCCCACCAGGATGATATCTGGATCCTGACGTAGAAAGGCTTTAAGTGCTTTTTCAAAGGTCATACCGGTGCGCTCATCTACCTGGACCTGGTTTACCCCCGCGAGATTAATTTCAACCGGGTCTTCAGCTGTAGAGATATTCACATCTACCTGGTTAAGGATATTAATCCCCGAATATAGCGAAACGGTTTTACCACTACCTGTTGGTCCGGTGACCAGGAACATCCCATAGGGTTTATGCAGGTTTTCCAGGAATTTTTCCTTCTGAAAATCTTCGTATCCCAACATGTCGATCTGCAATGCCGCGGCATCAGAGTTCAGGATACGCATACAGGCCTTTTCTCCAAATAGAGTAGGACAGGTATTGACACGAAAGTCGATGGACTTTGACTTGGAAAGTTTTAACTTGATCCGGCCGTCCTGGGGTACGCGTTTTTCAGATACATCGAGTCGGGACATCACTTTAATACGAGCCGCAATTTTCCCCGATAAACTGATAGGCGGTCTCGCTACTTCTGTCAGTACTCCATCAATACGAAACCTGACTCGATAATATTTTTCATAAGGTTCAAAATGTAAATCAGAAGCACCTTTTTTGATTGCGTCGAGTAAACACTTATTGACAAACTTTACGACAGGCGCGTCAACAACCTCATCACTGCCGACGTCTTCATCCTGTTTACCTTCTTCAGCAACTTCAAGGTCATCCAGATCATCGAACTCATCATCATCTATGTCTCCCAGACCACCTTCCATATCTTCCAGGCATTTCTCGATGACTTTTGTCAGTTTGTCCTGTTCTACCAGTATGGCTTCAGTGTTAGTGCCGGTGGCAAACTTGATCTCATCCAGGGCGAGGAGATTGGTCGGGTCAGAAACCGCGATATAAAGGCGTTTACCGCGTTTGAAGATCGGGATTGCGTTATGCTTTCTGATTAAGTCTTCCTTGATCAGCTTGACGGTGTCCATATCAATTTCCATACAGTTGATATCTACCACTGGGGCACCGAATTCCTGGGCGGCACAGATGGCAATATCACTGGCCGGGACAAGCTTATTTTCTACCAGGTAGGGAACGAACCCGATTTTTTTACTGAGGGCCTTCTGGTGATGCTCTGCTGCTGCGGCTTCTTCCAACAGACCATCCATGACCAGTTTTCTAGCAAGACCACTTAAATGAATTTTATTTGCCGAAACAGCCATTTGAAAATATTTTCTCTTTCTTTCAGATTGAGACGTAAATATTAGATTATATTACAAAAATTACCAATAGTTTTCAAAATATTGCGGTGCAACATGAAGGTTGGCCATAGAAAAATCACCTGTGTTAGCCCTTCAGTCTACTAACGGAGTAACACAGGTCAAGTTTTACCGGTGTTTTAAGGGGTTAAATTACCTGGCTGGAAGAAAAAACCAACTTATCTTCTTGTAAATCAACGATAATTTTATTGCCCGGGCTATATTGACCAGAGAGGATTTCATTTGCCAGAGGGGTTTCCAGCTGGGTTTGAATGGTGCGTTTTAATGGTCTGGCGCCATAGACCGGGTCAAATCCACTCCTGCCAAGGTATTCCAATGCCGCAATGGTTACTTCCAGGGTTAAATCCTGATCCATCAAACGCTGGACCAGATGGTCGATCTGTAATCCGGCAATCTCCAGCACCTGTTCCTGTCTGAGGGCATGAAATACCACCAGATCATCAATACGATTAATGAATTCAGGTCGGAAATGGCCGGCAACTACCTCCAATACCAAATCTTTCATCTTTTCATACTCTTCATCATCTGACATGGCTTGAATCCTGTCCGACCCCAGATTCGATGTCATGACAATAATGGCATTTCTAAAGTCCACTGTTCGTCCCTGGCTATCCGTCAAGCGACCATCATCCAGGACCTGTAATAGAATATTGAATACATCGGGGTGGGCCTTTTCAACTTCATCCAGCAGGATGACGCAATAGGGCCTGCGTCGTACCGCCTCTGTTAAATATCCACCTTCCTCATATCCAATATAGCCGGGGGGGGCGCCAACCAGCCTGGCGACGGAATGTTTCTCCATATATTCAGACATGTCGATTCTAATAATCGCCTCTTCGGTATCAAAGAGAAATTCAGCCAGGGATTTACACAATTCAGTTTTTCCAACTCCCGTTGGGCCAAGAAACAGAAATGAACCGTTAGGACGGTTGGGGTCGGACAAACCTGCCCGGGATCGTCTTATAGCATTGGCAACAGCATTGATGGCCTCGTCTTGCCCAACCACACGATTATGCAACACCTGTTCCATCTTAAGTAATTTTTCCTTTTCCCCTTCGAGCATTTTAGACACAGGGATTCCGGTCCAGTTAGAGATCACTTCGGCAATCTGGTTTTCAGTAACCTTATTTCTCAGCAATTGCATTTCTTTCATTTCCGACTCGGAACTATCTTCAAGCTTCTTTGCCAATTCTGGAATGATGCCGTATTGAAGCTCTGACATGCGATTGAGATCTCCGGAACGTCTGGCTGATTCAAGCTCCAGTTTTGCCTGTTCCAGGTTTTCCTTGATGGAATGACTGCCCTGTAAAGCGGCCTTTTCAGCCAGCCATACCTCTTCGAGGTCACTGTACTCCTTCTCTATGGATTTAATTTCCAATTCCAGCTTATCAAGACGTTTCAGGGAGGCATCATCTTTTTCTTTTTTTAATGCCTGTCTTTCAATCTTCATCTGGATAAGCCGTCGCTCCAGTTTATCCATGGATTCCGGTTTGGAATCTATCTCAATACTGATTCTACTGGCGGCTTCATCAATGAGATCGATAGCCTTATCGGGAAGTTGCCGATCAGTTATATACCTGTGGGACAGGGTTGCTGCTGCGACAATAGCGGGATCAGAAATCTGAACATTGTGGTGAACTTCATAGCGTTCCTTAAGGCCACGAAGTATTGCTATAGTATCTTCAATATTCGGTTCATTGACCATCACTCGTTGAAAACGTCTTTCCAGGGCTGCGTCTTTTTCAATGTTTTCCCTGTATTCATTCAATGTAGTAGCGCCTATGCAGTGCAGTTCGCCACGGGACAAAGCCGGTTTTAACATATTGCCGGCGTCCATTGAGCCTTCTGCCTTTCCGGCACCCACCATGGTATGGACCTCGTCAATAAACAGAATGATCCTTCCTTCCTGTTTACTCAGGTCTTTAAGTACAGATTTTAATCTTTCTTCAAATTCTCCTCTGAATTTTGCTCCGGCAATCAATAGTCCCATATCAAGTACCAATAGTTGTTTGCCTTTCAGGTTATCAGGCACCTCTCCGTTTATAATGCGTTGTGCTAGACCCTCAACGATAGCTGTTTTTCCTACCCCTGGCTCACCGATTAACACGGGGTTGTTTTTTGTTCTGCGTTGCAGGACCTGAATAGTTCGCCTGATTTCATCGTCCCGGCCGATAACTGGATCGAGTTTTCCTTGTTCAGCTCGAGCTGTCAGGTCAATGGTGTATTTTGCGAGCGCCTGTCGATTTTCCTCGTCATTTACATCTAATATATTTTCACCACCCCTGATTTTATCTATGGCTGAATTAAGTTTTTCTTTTGTTATCCCTGCCTGTTTCAGTAATGTACCGAGTTTTCCGTTGTCATCCAGCGCAGCGAGGATGAAGAGTTCACTGGAAATATATTCATCTCCTCTTTGTTGGGAAAATTTATCGGAAAGATTGAGTAGTTTTTCCAGGTCCTTTGAGATATGCATTTCTCCACCGGCCCCCTGGACTTGCGGATAGCTATTGATTATCCCCTCGAGGTTATTTCTGAAGCCATGGGAATCCGGAATAATACTGGAAATCAGGCTTTTAACTGAGCTGCCATCCTGGTTTAGCATGGCAAGCAGCACATGTGCAGGCTCAATATATTGATGATCTTTACCAGCTGCCAGACTTTGGGCATCGGCGAGGGCTTGCTGAAATTTACTGGTAAATCTTTCCGGTCGCATGATTAATTCCTGATATAAAAAACTCCCACTTTAAATGGGGTTATATCAGGAAATATCAAGGGGTAGACCAGATAGTTTGTGATATAACAATCGCTGCTTAATATACACCAAGATCGATATAAGACCTGGCAATTTTGCTGATGGCAACGACATAGGCGGCTGTACGAAAATCATTTACCTTATCATTTGTTTCCAATGTGTCCCTTAACTCCTGATAGGCGTTCCTCATGGTATCGTCCAGACCAGATCGTACCAGATCCAGTTCATCTGCCCCTTTTATGATTCCTTTCTGCATCCAGTCAGGCATATCTTTTTGGGTCATATTTTGAAGTGCAGAGATGTAATGTTGACCCTTAATTTCATCATAGCGTCTTTCCATTCTGCCAAACCGAATATGTGAAAGGTTTCGAATCCATTCAAAATAAGACACAGTTACCCCTCCTGCATTAACGTATGCATCAGGAATGATGGTGATATTTCGATTCTTCAATATTTCATCAGCCTCAAAAGTTATCGGACCATTGGCAGCCTCAACAATCAATTTGGTATTAATTCTTTCCGCATTATCCCCGGTTATTTGTGTTTCCATCGCTGCAGGAATCAGGATGTCACATTCCATCTCCAGAAGCGCCTTGCCATTTTCAGTAAAACTGGCATCGGGAAAACCCTTGATTGTGTTATTGGCATTGATAAATTCCCGCACCCTTTGGATGCTAATGCCCTCTTCATTAATCAATGCACCGTCTTTTTCTATAATGGCAATAATCTTTGCGTCATCTTCTTCATCTAGAAGTTTTCCAGCATGGTAGCCAACATTACCCAGCCCCTGTATGACAATACGTTTTCCATCAAGTCCTCCATCCATGCCCGCATTTTTTACATCAGAGGCATGCCTGAAAAATTCCCGCATGGCATATACTACCCCCCTGCCAGTTGCCTCAACCCGGCCACGTATGCCCCCGTGATGTACCGGTTTTCCGGTGACACAGGCGTTGTAATTAAGGTTTTCCGGATGCAGATGCTTGTAAGTATCGGCTATCCATGCCATTTCTCTTTCTCCGGTTCCCATGTCCGGGGCAGGTACATTTGTAGATGGACTGATAAAATTCTTACGTATCAATTCCCGGGCAAACCGACGGGTAATTAACTGCAGTTCATCCCGGCTGTATTTTGACGGATCGATTTGCAGACCTCCTTTTGAGCCGCCAAAGGGCACGTCCACGATGGCACATTTGTAGGTCATCAGCGCCGCGAGGGCTCTTACCTCATCTTGTTCTACAATAGGAGCATATCGAATACCTCCTTTGACTGGTAACCTATGTGTACTGTGAGTAGCACGCCAACCGGTAAAGACTTCCAGTTTCCCGTTGAGGTTGACCGGGAATTGTAATTCTATTATTGCCTCACAGGCCTTGATGGTAGTGGCGGTGCCAGGGTCCATGTTCAGAACGTTAAAGGCCCTGTCGCCATGTTATCGACACTCTCGCTGAATTTGACGATATTCTTATTATTCATGTATCCCCCAAATGAATTATTACGACTACAAGCATAGACTATTCATCAATCCAGATCATACTTGCCATGCGGCCTGTGACACCATCTCGACGATAAGAATAAAACAGGTCTGCATCTTTATAAGTACAATAAGATGTGTTAAATACACGGTATATGCCATGTTTATTCAGAATGATTTTTATCATCAACTCAAGGTTTGCATGCCAGTGGTCCTGGTCTTTTGTGGTAAATCCAGTTTTTAAATCCTTATCTAGATTAACGCATGCGTCGAATACGTCCCTCCCGACTTCGTAATGATGATCGCGAATATGCGGGCCTATCCAGATTAGCAAGTCTTCAGGGGAGGAACCAAACTGGTGAATTGCATTATCAATGATACCTGATACCAGGCCTCTCCAGCCCACATGTATTGCTCCGACCTTGTTACCATTCGAATTACATATCAGTAATGGGACACAATCGGCGATGAGAATGGCACAGGGAACTTGAGGGGTATCAGATATAATGCCGTCTGCTACATTATTTTGATTAAAACCAGTCTTGATAACCCTGGATTTGTGAACCTGGTTTAGCCAGATTGGTTCGTGTATGAGGCTTAGATTATCTTTTAAATATTTGCGATTTTGTTTTACATCAGATTCTTTGTCACCGACATGTAATGCCAGGTTAAATCCATCATATGGCGCAATACTGCAGCCGCCTTTTCTTGTGGTGATCCCTGCCTTGATTCCGGGGGGGGCATCCCATATTGCTGGAATCCAGGATTTAATTTCATTCTGGGGATTCATTTCTCAATAATAACAGTAATGATTTCATATCATCTGGCAGGTCAGCAGTCCATGTCATTTGTTTGGATGATTTAGGGTGAGTCAGTTGTAGACGCCAGGCATGCAGGGCCTGACGTGGAAATGCTTTCAATTTAGTTACTGTTTCGTTTGACATATCTTTCGGATGCCTGGCTCGCCCACCATATACCGGATCGCCCACCACGGGATGATGGATATGTGTCATATGAACCCTGATCTGATGGGTGCGCCCGGATTCCAATTTTGCTAATACGTGAGTAATGTCCTTATATCTGGCCAATACGCGAACATGAGTAACGGCCGGTTTGCCAGCGTCCACCACAGCCATGCGTGTACGTTTCACCGGGTGTCTGCCAATGGGGGCATCAATGGTACGGCCGGCAGTCAACACACCGTGAACAATTGCCTGATACTCTCGCTTTATCTTTCTTTCCTGCAGGTCTCTAACCAGATGGGTATGGGCAGTTAACGATCTCGTGATAACCATTATGCCTGAGGTATCTTTATCCAGACGTTGAATAATCCCTGCCCTGGGGACAGCTTCAAGCTCTGGAAAATGGTAGAGCAGGGCATTATACAAAGTATTGTCAGGGTTGCCGGCACCAGGGTGAACGATTAGGCCGGCCGGTTTGTTCACTATAATAAGATCATTGTCCTCGTAGATAATATTAAGCGGAATATTCTGACCACTTGCTGCAGTTTCAGACGGCCCGGAATCAACACAAATATGAATTTGTTCCCCCCCCATGAGTTTTTCACGTTGAGACAATTGACAGCCATTCACCTTGATGAATCCGGACTTTATCCAGCTTTGTAACCGGCTTCGCGAATAATCAGGTAATAACACAGCAAGCGCCTGATCTAACCTCATTCCCTGGCAGGATTCCGGTGTCTGTATAATCTGGTCAATTTTTTCCATAATCAGGAATAATAATACATATCTGGTAAAATAAGTTTCCGGGAACCTCTATATCTGTCAGCGGTCCCTTACATTTACAACTAAACCATGTGATATACTCGAGGCCATGCTGAAAATACTATCCACTATTATATTGATTGTTTCCCTGTCCGGGTGCGCTTTATTTGGTAAAGATGAGGATGAAGCGAATAACTGGACACTTGAAAGGCTTTATTCTGAGGCAAAACGCTCAATGCAACGACAAAATTATAATCGAGCAATTGAGTTATATGAATTTTTAGAAACCCGATATCCGTTTGGTGTATATGGCCAACAGGCCTTGCTGGACCTTGCCTATGTCTATTATAAAATTGGTAACCAGGAACAGGCATTATCAACAACTGATCGCTTCATCAGGTTATACCCACAAAATCCGCATGTGGATTATGCCTATTACTTACAGGGGCTGATTAATTTTAATAGAAATAAAAGTTTAACTGACAGATTTATACGTACCGACCCCTCTCAACGTGATGTATCAAGTGCCTATGCATCATTTCAGAATTTTTCAGAATTACTGGAACGGTTTCCCAATAGTCGATATACCGAAGATTCAATTAAACGTATGGTCTATCTGCGCAATGTCCTCGCCCAGAATGAAGTTCATGTTGCGAGCTATTACTTGCGACGCCGGGCATTTATAGCCGCAATCAATCGTGCCAGGTATGTGGTGGAAAATTATTCCAAAACACCATCTGTCCCTGATGCCCTTGTTATCATGGCCAAGGCATATCGCCTAATTGAGTTGGATGATCTTGCAAACGACACCTTGAGAGTTTTAAAAATGAACCACCCGTCACACCCGGGTATCCCCGAAGTTGAATCTATTGTTCTGAATTAATATTTATATCTATGATTCACGATAACCAGAAGTAATGGGATAGCGGCGTTCCTTGCCAAATGCACGTTTGCTTATTTTTACCCCAGGCGGTGCCTGTCGACGTTTAAATTCTGATTGATCAACAAGATTGATAACGGGCAGCACGTGATCTTTTGAGTAACCGCTTTCAATGATTTGTTGGGGACTTTTGTCTTCTTCAATATACATTTTCAGGATTGGATCCAGAATATCATAGGGTGGCAGCGAGTCCTCATCTTTTTGATCATCTCGTAACTCGGCACTGGGGGGTCTGTCTATTATACGTTGTGGTATCAGCATTTGTTGTTGATTGATATATTTTGCGAGCGCATAGACCTGTAACTTGGGGATATCCTTTAACGGTGAAAATCCCCCTGCCATATCACCATATAAGGTAGCATACCCAACGGCCATTTCACTTTTGTTTCCCGTTGCGAGTACCAGGCGTCTGGATTTATTTGATATGGCCATGAGTATCACCCCTCTGGAACGTGCCTGTATATTTTCTTCTGTTGTATCAGTTGAAGTGTCCTTGAATAAAGGCTCAAGTAGTTCCATAAATGCTGAGTAAGGTTTTTCGATGGGGATTATCTTGTGTTCAATCCCCAGGTTCCTTGCCAGTGCTACCGAATCATCGATGCTCATTTTTGCTGTATAACGTGATGGCATCATAATCACTTCCACGTTATCTGCCCCCAGGGCATCTACCGCAAGACAGGTTACCAGGGCAGAATCTATTCCTCCGGACAGACCAATGACAACGCCATTAAAGCCGTTTTTGTTCACATAGTCTTTGGTAGCCAATACAAGCGCCTGATAAACAGAACTAGAATCAGATGAATCCCGGTTGTCCGTCCAATCGGCGGTAAAGGAAATTCTGTCATTTTGTTTTTCCAGTGTTAGTGTAAAGATCCCGTCCTTGAACTGGGGGGCGACAGCTTTAATGGACCCATCAGAATCTATTATCATTGAGCCTCCATCAAAGACCAATTCATCCTGGCCGCCATTGAGATTGGTATAAATTATCGGTAGCCCTGTTTCTTTATTTCGGGCAGTTAATACCGCCTCCCGTTCAGAGAGTTTGTTTGCATGAAATGGCGAGGCATTGATATTAATGATTAATTCAGCACCATGCTGCTTTGCCTGTGCGGCTGGCATCGGGTCCCAGATATCCTCACATACAGTCAGAGAGGCTTTGATATCTCCCAATTGGATTAAACAAGGTTGCAAACCTGCAGAAAAATATCTAACTTCATCAAACACGCCATAATTAGGTAAGACCATTTTGTCATAGGTTGCATCTAGTCTGCCGTCTTTTATATAACCACAACTGTTATATATTTTGCCCTCATCCCTTCTTGGATAACCAAATATGATATTGATATTTTGACAATTAGATTCCAGGTCATCTATAGCCTGTCTTATCTGGTTGTAAAGCTCAGGCCGGTATAACAGGTCTTCAGGTGGGTATCCCGTCAGCGCGAGCTCGGGGAAAATTAATGTCTCAACATGCAGATTTGATCTCGCAGTTTCTATACAATCGAGTATTAATTGCTTGTTTTTTTCGATTGCGCCGACATAGGGGTTGATTTGTGCAATGCCAATAATCATTTAATACAATCCAATCCAGTTAGGTAACACCAGTTTGTGGTACTGACGTTAGTTTTGCACCTTAATTTGGGCAAGGAGTATTTCATATTCTAATGGAATTTCACCATTGACTATAAAAATTTCAGCCATTTCTTCACGCCAGTAATCCAGGGCGTTTTGATGTGCGTCGGTTTTAATTAAACCAATTAAAAACACGGTCTGTAAGTACTTTTTTTGTTCTATATAGTTAAAGTGAAAACCGGAAAGCAGTGTGGCTGATGCCCTGTTAATTTCATTATAATCTCTATTGAGCATTGCCTTAAACAGGCTTAACCAAGTCAGGTGGGAGTCTATGCCTCGGTTTTCATTACAATCTGGTGTGAAGGCATCTAACATTTCGATTATTTGTGATTCGGTAAGATATGGCAATATCGTACTGAATATCAGATACATAGAATCAAGCCAGACGGTCTGATTATAATTGGTATCGCAGTTTGCCGCGGCCGCGTTAAGAAAATTGACACTGGCAATTGCCTCAATATTATTTTTATCAAATACCTTGTCTCTGAAAAAATCGTAAATATTATTTGCAGAATCAATCTGCTCCGTATTAAAGAATTCAGTATTGCTCAGTTTATTGCGACGTCCTGGTAAATCTGGGTATAAAAGATCCAATATCGGAACGGCGTTTAGACGAAGGTTTAGAATATTTTTTACATCTTGCTTTAGGAACCTTGCCTTGGTGGCATTCTGGTCAAGGTATGGAAAGAAATCAGAATTTATCGGGATGGATGAATGTGCAATATAGTTATTAAAAATATCTTGATCACCCAAAAAGCGTATAAGAATGTCGTCTATATTGTTAACAAATATGGATTCTAGTTGCTTTTTAATTTCTGGCGCTTCCCATATATCCTCTTTTGCCAGCGGAACCGCTCCATCATTACTTGCGACTAATAACAGATTGCCATCATCTGCGTAATAGATGCTGTAATGTGGAAATTCGCTGGCTATGGCCTTCAGTACAGAGACCAGTAAATCAAGATTGAATTCGTATATATGAATCCATTGAACCAGGATACCATCAGTATTCAGATGTGCTTTAACTATACCGTAAAATTCTTGAGTAAAAAGACTGGATACACCACTTACCCAGGGGTTTGATGGTTCGGAAATAATCACATCATATTTACTTTGATATGTGGAGAAAAAGGTTTTTGCATCTTCTATATGGATGTGACTTCTAGGATCTTTATAGACCCGTTCAGTTTTCTTGCCATAGAGCTTTGCCCCTTCAACCATGGCAGATTCAATCTCAATGGTATCTATTCGACTGACTTGTGGTGATCCAAGGGCAACATGAGAGGTTAATCCCGAACCAAGACCAATATTGGCTATTACTTTGGCATCTGGAATTATGGTTAAGGGCAGTGCGCCCAGCAGGGTCATGGTCGACTCATCACTGGAAGGCGGGGCATCTTCGGCGATTGACATGGCAGCATCAGGTTTTCCATTGGTAATAATAGATAAGCTCACGTCTCTCCAGTTGGTCACACTGACGGAGGCAGTTTTTCCGTCCTGATGAAAGATAACCTCAGGTCTGAGTTCTGGATCGGACAATCCACCTCGGAATACGCTGGAGGCCATCAGGCTGGTGTCAAACCGGGTAAACATGGCGACCAGAAAAACAACTATGCCAGCTGCAAATACCGAGTAATCTATAGGGCGAAAAATTTTAATCGAGACGACAGTTTTTAGCAGCAGAATACCGATTATTACATCAATGATCGCACCGCTTAAAATTGTCCCTTTGAGTGATAATAAAGGCATGCCTATGAAAACTGCGAAAATAACTCCAAAGATTGCACCAATGGTATTGCTGGAATAAATCTGGCCAATGCATTTTTCACCATGACCTTTCTTAATCAGGATATAAGTAAATAATGGTAAAGTCATTCCGGCACAGATGGTCGTCGGTAGCATAATGAGCAGGGCAATAGCATGACTGGTAAGATTAAAAAGCAGGTATCCTTGTTCCGATTCTTTTAATGCTGACATGAAAAAAGACTGCAGGTAGAAACTATTGTTATAGAGGACAATGGTGATCAGCGCAAAGCAACCCATAATGATTTGAATCATGGCCGCGAAATAAACCGGGTTCTCCAGCTTTTCTATTCTTTTTCTCATCCAGAAACCACCAATACCCAGTCCGGTAATAAAGGCGCTCAACATCAATTCGAATGAATGGGTGCTTGCCCCCAAGACCATGGATAACATCCTTATCCAGGCGATTTCATAAATAAATGATGCCATGCCAGTGAAAAAAGCCGCGCAGAGAATCAATATGGTCCAATTATTTTTAAGGCTGTCTCCTGATTTAATCTTTACTTCTGCAGTTTGGTCTTTGGCAATAAAATAAATGCCCATAGAGATAAGGATGTTGATTAAACCGGCTATCATCATGGTGCCAGGTAACCCGGACTTCGCTATCAGGTAGAAAGCGCTGAACAATACTGCAACTGCAGCGCCAATGCTGTTTGCGAAATATAAGAAAGAAATAGAATGTCCCGGTGTGCCTGGATATTTCCTGATAAACCCACCGCTCATCAAAGGGAAGGTTGTTCCCAGTAATATTGATTGAGGGAGTATCAATAGCGATGCAATAAAGATTTTGTAAACATACACCAGTCCTGAAGAACCAATTTCAGGGATGATAGCATTAAATGAAATATCGTAAGTATAGGTATAAATGGTATGAAACAAGAGTCCAATTATTCCAATAATACCTTCAATCAGTGCATAGCCCATCAGCAAATTTTTGATTTTGTTCACGTAATGACTTATGAGCCATGCACCCAGCGCCATGCCACCCATGAAAATTATTAATACCAGGCTTTGAGCATAGGCGGCGTGTCCGAGGAATTGTTTAAGGTAATGCGACCATACCGACTCGTAAATAAGCCCTGTCGCACCTGAAAAGGTAAATACTAACAATAATATTTTTTTTTGGCTGTTCTGGTAATCCATCGTACCGATATTCATTTCATGGGTATAATGATTAAAAACTTAGATATTAATTTTGATCCAGTTTGGATTCTACCATTCCCAGCAACAATTTGATTTCCAATGGCAATTCATTGTTTTCTGCGAATATCATCATGACTTCGTAATTCCACATATCTTTCGCATTCTGATAATCACCAAGTTTGATAAGGCTCACCAGTTTTGCTGTGTGAAGAAACCGTTTGTGAAATAAATCGAGGTTTGTATCTGTTGTTAGTAGCCGGGAGGCTATTTCAATCGTGGTATCCGGGTTGCGTGATCCAAGTGAATGATATAATCCCAGCCAGTCATTTTCGTATTCTGCCAGTACAGGGAATGCACAGTCTGGTGTGATACGGTCTTTAGTCTCATTTATTTCAGCTAAACTTAAATACGCTATTGTGGTAGTTAATACTGAGAAAAAAGAGTCAAGCCAGAGCGATTTGTCGTGTTCAACATCGCAACTGTCTGCAATGTTCAGGAGGTGTTTGATCGCAGAGTAATAGCTGGAGTCATCAATATTTTGGCCAGTCATGACCATTGAATACACATGGTTGGCCCTGTTACCAAAACTCATACTATTGATTGTGTTATCCGTATAAGACAGGTTTTTAAATGCCTGGTTTTCTTTATCGTAGATGAAATCCAGAATCGGAACTGCATTCAGGCGTATGTTTAGCAAATCATCTATGTTGGTTTTAAGAAACCGGTACTTTGGAGCATGTAAATCCAGTATTGGATAAAAATCTGAATTTGCAGGGACCTGATAACTCGATATATAAGGGTTATATAACGTCTGATCACCTAAAAACCTGAAAAGGATGTCCTCAATATTTAAGATGTCAATTTCAGATAGTGATGAGGCAAGTTCCTCATTTTCGAATATTGCGGGGGAGGGAAGTTGAACGGGCTTGTCCAGACTTGCAATCAAAATAATATTATCTTTATCAGTGAAGTAGATAGAATAATACTGATAGACTGAAGATAGTGACTTTAGTATTGATATTAGTAGACTGATATCAAATTCATACGTGTGTATCCATTGTACAAACATTCCCCCATCGGCAAGGTTATCTTTAGTGACCTGGTAAAATTCCTGTGTAAATAAACTGGAGACACCGCTTACCCAGGGGTTGGACGGTTCAGAAAATATTAAATCGTATTTTTCCTTTGATAAGGATAAAAAAGTCCGAGCATCTTCAATATGTATCTTACTTCTGGGGTCGTCAAAGGTATTGATGGTCTCTGGAATGAAATGTCTGGCGCCTTCCACCATGGCAGATTCAATTTCAATAGAATCAATTCTTTTTATCTTCTGAGAATAAAGGGCCGTATGTACGGTTAAGCCGGAACCCATGCCAATATTGGCTGCATATTGAGGATTGTTATGAATTGACATTGGAATCGCCGATATCAATTTCATTGTTATTTCATCAAGCGTCGGAGGTAAATCCGGATTCATGGTAATGGATGCATCGGGTTTGCCGTTGGTTGATATGAGTTTCGTGTCTTCATTATGTGCAACGACTGAGATTGAAGCAGTCTTGCCGTCCTTGTGATAAATAACATCTGTCCCGGACTCCCATCTATAATGCCCATGACGAAAAACACCCGATGCCATTTTGCTTAAATCAAATTGAAAGAAGATATTGGCGCAAAGAATTGTAAATATAATGGTGGCAAAAACCGGTTTTGCAATTTTGAATGACTGTTTGCTTAGTGATTTACTTACCAGCAGAAACCCGATAAGAATATCTATCATTGCCCCGAGTAAAACGGTGTTTTTAAGCCCCAATAGCGGCATGCCAATAAATATTGTGAATAAAATGCCTGTGATTGCCCCAAAGGTATTGCTCGAATATACAAGTCCGATATTTTTTTCCTGATGATTTTCTCTCAGTAAAATGTATGTAAATAATGGCAGGGTCATGCCCGCACAAATGGTGGCCGGGAGCATGATGAAAAGTGCAATACCATGATTCGTGATATTAAATAATGTATACCCCTGTTCGTTTATATCCAGGGCCTGGTATACAAAGCTCATAATTTCAAAACTGTATCCGTATAGGAAAACTGTTGCGAATGCGAATAACCCCATGACAACCTGAACAACGCCGACATAGGTAACTGGTGATTTTATATTGTCGATTCGTGTCCTGATCCAATACCCGCCAAGAGCTAGTCCGGTGATGAAAGCACTCAGCATGATTTCAAAAGAATGGGTGCTGGAACCCATAACCATAGATAGCATTCGTATCCATGCAATTTCGTATATGAAAGATGCAAGTCCTGTGCAGAAAGAGGCAACCAGAAAAATGTATGGCCAACCAAGGCCTATAGGTTTCTTGTCAGTATCAAATGGTTTCTGGGGTTTTTTCCTCGCCAGGAAATACGTCGTGATCGCAATGGCTATATTCAGTAACCCTGCAGAAAATATAGAACCGGGCAAGCCAACAGAGCTGATTAAAAAGAATGTGATAACAAGCAGTGCAATGGCAGCGCCTATACTGTTTGCAAAATATAATATAGAAATAGATTTGCCGGGGCTCTCGGTTTTTAAGCGTACAAATCCACTGCACATTAAAGGGAAAGTCGTGCCCAATAAAATCGACTGCGGCAGAATCAGTACCGCCGCAACCAGTATTTTATAGCTATTGGCGAGGAGGCCGGAGTCTAGGCCTGGAATAATAACCTCATATGAGATGGTATTGACGAATACGAATACCTCATGGAATATCAGGCCAAACAGGCCGATTCCTCCCTCTATGATGGCATACGCGAGTAAAGGGTATTGTATTCTGTGGCTTAACCTGGACACAAACCATGCACCCAGTGCCATGCCACCCATAAATATGATTAACACAAGGGCCTGGGCATAGGCGGCATGCCCAAGAAAGATCTTCAGATAGTGAGACCAGATGGACTCATATATTAAGCCTGAAAACCCGGACAGAAAAAAAATCAGTAATAAGATTCGTCCAACCAGGCCTGTCTTCATAGTTAAATGAAATGCTTACATGTAAAACACATGTTTACCAAGCCTGGTGGAAATTTAATATTGATTAGAGATTTTCCGAAATCGTTTTACCCAATACCGCAGGTGAACGGACAGTGTGAACGCCTGCAGCTTCCAGGGCTGAGTATTTATCATCTGCAGTCCCTTTGCCGCCAGAGATAATAGCACCAGCATGGCCCATTCTTTTGCCAGGTGGGGCAGTTACACCAGCAATATATCCGACCACAGGCTTGGTTACATTGGATTTTATATAGTCAGCGGCTTCTTCTTCAGCAGTGCCACCGATTTCTCCAACCATAATGATACCTTTTGTGTCTTCATCTTCCTGAAACAGGTTTAAACAATCAATAAAATTCATGCCGTGTATGGGATCACCGCCTATCCCGATGCATGTACTTTGGCCCAGTTTCGCGAGTGTGGTTTGATGAACTGCTTCATATGTTAATGTCCCAGAACGCGAAACAATTCCAATTTTGCCTGGTGTATGAATATTACCCGGCATAATCCCTATTTTGCATTGTCCGGGGGTAATAATTCCTGGACAGTTTGGTCCAATCAGCCTGGTGTCCGGAAACATTTCCAGGCTGGCCCTTACCTTGAGCATATCCAAAACCGGAATGCCCTCGGTAATACATATAATCAGTTGAATGCCGGCATCGGCTGCTTCCATTATGGCTTCAGCAGCAAAGGCGGCCGGGACCATAATCATGGTGGCATTTGCACTTGTTTCGCTTACAGCTTCGGCAACAGTATTAAATACCGGCCGATCCAAATGTTTTTGTCCACCCCTACCCGGCGTTATTCCGCCTACGACATTTGTGCCGTAATCAATGGCTTGTTCCGCATGGAATGTCCCCTGTTTGCCAGTAAAACCCTGGACTATTAGCTTTGTATTATTATCAATCAGGACAGCCATGATTAGTTTCCTCCTTTAGATGCTTCGACGACCTTGTTTGCTGCATCTGTAAGATCATCTGCAGATATGATTTTCAAATCGCTTTCGTTAAGTAGTTGCTTGCCTTCATTAACGTTAGTGCCTTGTAATCGCACTACTACCGGGACATTGACACCGACCTCTTTAACAGCATGAATGATGCCCTCTGCTATAAGATCACATCGAACAATTCCGCCAAAAATATTAACCAGGATTGCTTTAACCTTAGGATCAGACACTATTAGTTTAAATGCTTCAGAAACCCGTTCTTTGGTTGCGCCGCCACCGACATCAAGGAAGTTTGCAGGTTCACCGCCATGCAGCTTAATAATATCCATGGTAGCCATTGCGAGTCCCGCTCCGTTCACCATACATGCGATATTGCCATCTAGAGCAACGAAATTCAGATCAAAACGTTTTGCCGCATTTTCTTTTTCGTTCTCCTGGCTTTCATCCCGCAAGGATTCCATTTCCTTTTGCCTGAATATTGCGTTGTCCTCTACTGATACCTTGGCGTCAAGCGCTTCTATATCACCATTTTTGGTAATGATTAACGGGTTGATTTCAACAAGACTGAGGTCTTTTTCAGTAAATAATTTATACAGGCCATGTATGGATACGGATAATTGTTTGCGTTGGAGGTCATTTAGTTCCAGTTCAAATCCCATCTTTCTACATTGATATTCCTGCACTCCCAGAATAGGGTTGATGAAAAAGGTAAATATCTTTTCGGGTTCAGTGGATGCGACCTCCTCAATATCCATACCTCCGGCCCTGGAACCCATTACAACGATTCGTCGTTTACTCCTGTCCACCAGCATACCCAGGTATAGCTCTGACTCAATATCAGACATTGTCTGGATTAATACGCAATTAATCGGGTTGCCTTCTGGCCCAGATTGTTTGGTAATCAACTGAGTACCCAGCATAGCGTCAGCATATTCTTTTACTTCATCAATACTCTTGGCCAGTTTTACACCACCAGCTTTACCTCTTCCTCCGGCATGGACCTGCGCTTTTACAACCCAGCCTGTTCCGCCCAGAGTCTTAGCATTTTGTTCTGCTTCCTCTACGGTATATGCTGGGAGACCATGAGAGACAGGAATTCCATAATTGCTGAATAGTTGTTTCGCTTGATATTCGTGAAGGTTCATCTTTATCCCTTTTATTTGTTGATGATTTAACTACCCGGATATAATTAATGTCAGTAAAATCCTGAGTGCAAGGATCGGATTTTAAACAATTAACTCAAATATTCCTAGAAATATGGCCGATATTGCAAAAATTTGTTATCTCAGTAGCTGACCAAGGCAGTAGGTGCGGTTGAATCAGATTGGCAACATACATATTTATCACAGTATTGATGTTAAATGATTGCTTAATGGTTGGTTAATTCATCATAAAAGACATATATGAATACACAATCTAGCAAAATACACACCAACGCCAATACCTGGGATGCATTGGCTTATTATAATCTATATCGCTTTCTCATTTCTTTTCTATTTGTTGCACTTTACTGGATTGGTCAATTACCAGAGCCACTTGGTATATATGACAGAAATATATTTGCATTATCCGCGCATTTTTATCTTTTTATTTCTATTGTTGCTTTTATTTTTATTCAAATCAAAAAACCTCGATTTAATTATCAGGTGACCATCCAGATAATTCTGGAGATATTGATTATCAATGTATTTATTTATTCCAGCGCAGGACTGAATAGTGGTTTTGGAATGCTACACATTATTTCCATCGCAGGTGGCAGCTTACTTATCCCTGGAAGGATAGGCTTCCTCTTTGCTGCAATCGCTGCATTATCAGTCCTCGGACATGAAGTGTATTTACAATTTTCATTATTTAGGGCATCACCCAATTACATCCATGCCGGGTTTCTTGGGATCATATATTTTTTGACGGCTATGATCAGTCATATACTGGCTAGTAGAATTGAAAAAACAGAGGCACTTGCAGAAAAACAGGCCATCGACCTTGAAAATCTTGCCAGATTAAATGAACACATTGTGCAACGCCTGCATTCCGGAATTATCGTATTTGATGAAGAATTAAAAATCAGGCTAGCAAATGAATCCGCGAGTAATTTACTTGGTATACATGGCAGAATTGTTGACGAGGATTTGGAAAAACATTTCCCACAATTAATCCCGTCAATTATGGATTGGATGAATAATAGTGGTCTCTCATCACTTATTCTGAAACCGGAATCCGGCCATACTGAATTACAGGTTTCTATAGTTAAAATTTTCATGGAAAACAAATCGGAAATTCTTGTGTTTTTGGATGATGTATCAAGACTTCGACAGCATGCACAAAAATTGAAACTGGCATCTTTAGGGAGGTTGACAGCCAGTATCGCTCATGAAGTTCGTAATCCACTTGGTGCCATTAGTCATGCGGCACAATTGTTAAATGAGTCTATAGAGGTTGAAAGTGAGGAGAAGAGATTGTTATCGATCATCACCGAGCAGTCCGTCAGGGTCAATAGTATCATTGAGAATGTACTCAAGATCAGTAGAAGAGAAAGATCTGTATCATCTCCAGTCAATTTGTTTAACTGGTTGGATAACTTTGTCCAGGAAATGATAACCAGAAAATCTCTGAATAAAGATGAT
Organism: Gammaproteobacteria bacterium; assembly: GCA_030835405.1. GTDB lineage: Bacteria > Pseudomonadota > Gammaproteobacteria > Eutrophobiales > Eutrophobiaceae > Eutrophobius. The sequence continues at coordinate 20,380 of JAURPG010000021.1, forward strand.
ATCAGGATTGACTGCAAGGATAAGGAGTTAAAGGCTAATATTGATATTGGTCAATTATTCCAGGTAATGTGGAATGTGTGTGAAAACGGTTTGAGATACAGTAATTACTCTCCATACCTTGTATTACGTTGTGATGTTCATCACGACACATCGAGACCTTATATTGATATCATAGATTGTGGAAATGGCATAAATAATGATCTGGCAGAAAATTTATTTGAACCATTTTTTACCACAGAAAAAACAGGCACTGGTCTTGGATTATTTATTGCCCGTGAATTATGTGAAGCAAATCAGGCATCTTTAATACTGCATAAAAATGATGAAAAAGGTTGTATTTTCAGGATCAATTTTGCATATCCGGATAAACGACAAGAGTTTTTCTGATGGGTAATCATATTGCGCTAATCATTGATGACGAGCCTGATATTCTTGAGCTTCTCGAGATTACCTTGTCAAGAATGGATATAGATTGTGAAACTGCTCCGGATTTGCGTACAGCAAGACAGCTGTTAGTTCAAAAAGATTTTAATATTTGCCTTACTGATATGAAACTACCCGATGGCGATGGATTGGATTTTGTCAAATTTGCCCAGGAAAAAAAACCAGGATTACCAGTAGCTATTATTACTGCGCATGGTTCCATCGATACTGCAATTGAGGCTTTAAAAATCGGGGCTTTTGATTTCCTTACCAAGCCAGTAGATTTGCAAAAATTACGCCAATTGATTGATAACGCACTGCAAGATATACCTCATGATGGAGGGGTAGATAATTATCTAATAGGTGAGTGTGAAAGCATTTTAAATTTACGGAACATGGCAAATAAATTGGCGAGGAGTCAGGCACCGGTATATATATATGGCGAATCAGGTGTAGGAAAGGAACTCGTGGCCAGGATGATACATGAACAAGGCCCACGCTCGAGAGCTGAATTTGTGCCGGTAAATTGTGGTGCTATTCCATATGAGCTGATGGAGAGTGAATTTTTTGGACACGTAAAAGGTAGTTTTACGGGCGCTGTAACTGATAGATTGGGATTATTTCAGGCGGCAGATGGCGGGACATTATTTTTGGATGAAATAGCAGAATTACCTCAACAAATGCAGGTAAAATTATTACGGGCTATCCAGGAAAAATCAATTCGGCAAATTGGGTCACAGAAAGAAACCCATGTTGATGTTCGAATACTAAGTGCAACACATAAAGACCTGTCTTTACTGGTCGCGGATGGGGAATTCAGGCAGGATTTGTATTATCGAATAAATGTGATTGACTTGAAGGTTCCTCCTCTACGTGAACGTAAGTCTGATATTCCGTTACTTGTTAAACATATTTTGCAGAAGTCCGAAGCACAATTAGATGGAAATAAATCAACTTCAGTATCAGAGAGGGCTATGAATGCACTAATGGAATATACATTTCCGGGTAATATTCGCGAACTGGAGAATATACTCCATAGGGCTGTAGCATTACACGAAGGACAAGAGATAGATATTGATGATCTACAGTTACCAGAACCTGAACAGCAAAATATATTAAAGTCTGATAATGATGAAGCATTAGATTCATATCTTGCAAACCAGGAAAAAGAAATCATTCTGGAAACGCTTGAAAAAACCAGATGGAATAAGACATCAGCAGCAAAATTGCTTGGCATCAGCTTGAGGGCACTACGCTACAGGCTTGAAAAACTTGGAATAGATTAAGACTGTATTGGCGCAACGTACAATTGACAGGTAAAAAGTGACTTCTGATTTATCAATAATAATACCAACATACAATGAAAAAAATAATATTGCACCCCTGATTCAATCTTTGAGATCTGCATTGGAAGATGTGGAATGGGAGGTTGTTTTTGTAGATGATGATTCTCCAGATGGGACAAGCAAATTATTGAGGGATTATGCGCTGAAAGATAATCGGGTCCGCGTTATTCAAAGGTTAGGTCGTAGAGGGCTTGCTTCAGCTTGCATTGAAGGCGTTCTTTCTTCCTCTTCCCCCTATATATGTATCATGGATGCAGATTTGCAGCATGATGAAGGGCTCTTGAATCAGATGCTTGATTCACTTCGTAATGAGGATCTAGACCTGGTCATAGGAAGCAGGTATACCGATCAAGGAAATGCAGATGCAATGCCATATTATCGAAAAAGACTTAGCGAGGCGGCCAACTGGTTTAGTAACAGGATGTTTGGAGTAAATATTACTGATCCCATGAGTGGTTACTTTATGTTTACCAGGCACTACTTTGAATCAGTCCAGTACAAATTATCAGGTAGAGGTTTTAAAATTTTATTAGACATGTTGATATCATCGCATCAACCTGTTCGGTTCAAAGAATTGCCTTATGTTATGCGGCAACGTCAACATGGAGAAAGCAAACTCAATTTTCTGGTGATTTGGGATTTTTTAATCCAGATAATTAACCGAGTACTAGGAAAATTTGTTCCTTACCGCTTTTTGTCATTTGTGACGGTAGGGTTTTCCGGACTGGTTATTCATATGTTTGTTCTCTGGCTTTTGCACGCACAATATCATGGAGATTTCACATATGCGCAATCAGTCGCAACGTTTATAGCAATGACTTCTAATTATATTCTAAATAATATATTTACTTACCATGATGCAAGAAAAAAGAACAAGGCACTATGGTCAGGCTTGTTTAAATTTTATCTGGTTTGCTTATTAGGGGCAGTATTAAATGTTGCCCTTGCAAGTTATTTAAATGATAGAAATATAATTTGGATCATTGCTGGAATTTCTGGAGCAATGGCGGGAGCAGTCTGGAATTTCACCATCAGCAATATATTTGTCTGGACGATTTATAAGAAGACAAATAGCCAGGAATGAATAGGGCTTGACACTGAATTTCCTATCCAACATGAAAAAAATATATTATCCATTACTGGTTTTTTTGGGAATCTTTGCTATTTATGTTTTTACTTTTCCCGCGACTGTTGTACTAGAAGATGATGGGCTATTTCTCCTGGCTGCCTGGAACGATGGGGTAGCACACCCTCCCGGATACCCGCTATATACAATGTTGTCACATATGTCCACATGGTTTTTGCCTGGTAGTATTGCATCTCGCGTACATATGTTTAATTCTCTACTTGGCGCATTGACTTGTCTCATCCTCTTTCAAATTTTATATAAGTTATATTTCACCAGATTATTTTCAGCTTTAGGTGCTTTTATTTTAGGTTTTTCTAATGGCTTCTGGTCACAGTCCATCATTGCTGAAGTGTATACGCTCAATGTTTTTGTTTTTCTAATTACACTTTATTTAGCATTAATCTATGTGGGTAGCACAGATCACCAGAAACAACTTAATATTTTAAGGTTGATGGTATTTTCAATCGGTCTGGGCTTAAGTAATCATTGGCCTTTATTTATACTGTCTATGCCAATCCTGGGGTTTTTGTTTTGGCCGGTAAAAATTCAGCTTTTTCTACAGTTAAAAAAGGCCTGGGTATATGGAATAGTTGGCTTACTTCCATACGCCTGGATGGTATTGAGATCGCAAGCTGATCCCCTGATTAGTTTTTATGGTCCAATAAATACAATTGAAGAATTTCTATATATTCTTAGTCGGCAAGGATATGCGGAAATAGATAGTAGTATAACCGCTGGTGCCAGGGATAAGCTTTCGTTTATTGGGTTTATGATAATGGAAGTCTCACAACAATTTGGAATGGTGGGTGTACCATTTTTATTGGTGGGGGTCATCGGTCAGCGTAAGTATCTCCCGCGAAATCTTTCGCTTGGATTGAGTATTACATTTATCACAATCATCTTCTCTCTTGGGCTGTTGTTAGGTTTTGATTATGATTTTTATCATCAGAACATTATAAAGCCTTATCCTCTGATCGCATTTTGTATTGCCTCTATCTGGACCATGATTGGCGTAAAGTGGGTGTGTGACTGGTTGTCGGCGCGGAAAAATTCAGGTATCAACAAGGAATTTTTGTCTTTGGCATTGGTATTATTTGTTATTGTTTCCATGCTGGTTGTGAATTTTTCTGAAAATTTCAGAAAAAATGATAAATGGGCCGAGGATTATGCAAAAGTCATCCTGAATAACATCGATAAGGATGCAATTTTATTTACATACGGCGATCTGGATATCTGGACCTTGGGGTATTTACATTTTGTAGAAGGGGTTAGGCCAGATATCACTTTATATAGCACCAAGGGAAATGTGTTTTCCAACAGGTTGTTCAAGCAACATCAAGTGACAAAGGCAGAGATGGAATCCCGTATTCGGGACTTTATCAGTCGTACAAATCGTCCTGTATATTATGTAAATACATTTATTGATGGATATAGTGAAACTGATTATGGAATTTATAGAAAGATTAATAGAGATATGAATAGCAATCTACAACAAATAGTCATGTTGCCGGAGGTTAGTCAATATCTTTCAACATTACATGCCCAAGGTGAACCATTGCATAACTGGGAAAAGATGCACTATCGGGAAATTATGGCAACGTCATGCAACTCCTTAATGAAATTTTCCATAAATTCTGAAAATACTTTAAACCCCGAAATACATGAGCTTAAAAATAATGTGTGTGGAAATTTCCAGGGAAATCTGATCCAGGTTGAGTATATGCTTACAATGGATAGTCCCGATTTGGCCCAAATAAATGAATTACTGACCCAGGCAGAAAGCCTTCTTGAATATCAAGTCCTTAAAAACGAAAAGTCGAAATTATATTATTTACAGGGACGAATACTGGAATTGCAGGGTAACCTCGCAACTGCCAAACTAAAATATATTGATTCATTAAAAAATTGGCTGGCCCCGGATAACCCTGCATTACTACGTGTAAGAACAGAATAGCCAGGCGGTAACTTTAGATATTCACAGGCACAAGACAATGATAAATCTGTTAATTCAATCGTAGCGTTAATTGATATCATTACCATGAGCCTGTCTGAATATCGCAAGCATTTTTTCGTGGTTTTCGGGATTACCTTCCTGGTATATCTCTGGAGTACACCTGAAACAGTTCAATTTGAGGATGATGGCCTGTTTATTATGGCCGCCTACTTTAACGGAATAGCCCACCCACCAGGCTATCCACTCTATACCATAGTAGGTCATTTCATGAGTAAGCTGCCCATAGGTAGCGTTGCATTCAGGATTCATTTGCTAAGTGGTGTATTTGCCAGTCTCGCCTGCGGCCTGATCTGGTTATTGACATTTAAGCTGTTAAATAACAGGGATTCAGCCTACTTGGCAAGCTTAAGTTTTGGATTCTCAGGGATATTCTGGTCCCAGGCGATTATCGCCGAGGTATATACATTAAATATTTTAATAATAGTATTAATATCCTGCTTGTTGATACAGTACTGCAATCACGAGGACCCTCGCTCATCCATTAAAATACTTCGTTGGACAGGATTGATTTACGGATTTGGTTTAAGTAATCATTGGCCAATTCTGATCCTCTCCACACCTATGTTTTTAATGCTTGTCTGGAATGTCAGGCAGCGCCTGGTCTGTCAGTTATGCCACGTCTTACCATTTGTTATGATTGGGCTATTACCGTATGTGTGGATGATATACCGGTCGCAGATGAATCCTGATATCAGTTTTTATGGTCCGATCTCTTCGTGGCGAGATTTCTTGTATATTATTTCCAGGGAAGGTTATCAGCAGATGGATAATAGTCCTACTGCAGGTTGGTGGGATAAAATGATGTTCGGCCGCTATGTTTTATTTGATGGCTGGAGGCAATTTGCCCCTGTAGCATCTCTATTCGTTGTTGCAGGATTATTTTCACAATGGAGATTGTTAGGGTTTAAACATTCTATTGCTCTGTTGGCGGGTTATTTGGGAAATACAGTTATCCTGATTTTATTATTAAACTTCGATTATGATATGAAGCATCAAATCGTTTTTCGAGTCTATCCCCTGGTGGCTTATTTTATTATGTCTGTCTGGCTGGCCTGTGGGTTTCAATATGTAATTTCTATACTTAATAAAAATTTTCAACCGGTATGGTTTATTCTATTCTTGAGGAAGGCTGGGGTATTCATTCTGTGTACAGTTACGTTTTTTAATAATGTATCTGCCAACTACAGGGCAAACGATGAATATGCAGATAACTATTCAAGGGTAATATTGGGTCAACTCGAACGGGATGCAATATTTATCGTTAATTCAGACTTTACTGTATTGCCTGTAGGCTATTTAAACAAAATTGAAGGTGTTAGAGATGATGTATTACTTTATCAGTCATATGGTCTAATCTTTAATAACAGGTTATTTCGTGGCGACAACCGGATGACTGAACAGGAACGCATAGCAAAACTCACGGGATTTATTCAAGATGTTGATAACCCTGTGTATAGTGAAGCTATATTCCCACATCAGTTTGCGGTTGATTATTATGGCTTATACATAAAGTTAGATAAAAACCGACCGGTAGAGTCATTTAATTTTGTATTTAACCAGTCCATATATAATTATTTTCTTCAATTATTTTCATCTCCTAAACCTGTGGATCCATGGAGTTTGATGCTCTATCGATATCAACGTCGGGATTTTTGTTTTTTAAATACTGGCCTGGCTAGTTTTGCGCTAGCACAGGATAAACGTGAATTCTTTCAGGATATGGTCAACCAATATTGTCAAAATTTCTATGGTGCACTGGGACAAATCGATGCGATGTTATTAGGGGATGGGCATCTAACCCCGGAATTTGACTGGCAACTATTCAGGCATTTGCTTGACCTGGCGGTAACACAAGATCAACAGGCAATGAATCTTAATGAATTGATTTTTATAGAAAAATTGAAAAATTTGGGGATTGACAGGGGGTTATTAACAGACCCTGGTAAGAATGGTTCGTGACAATTTTTGTCAGAATCAGACCTTATTAGGTCAAAGACCTGTGGGGCAGAAATATTAAAGTCATACAATTCAAATAGTTAAATAGTGGCATGATTTTTGTATATTCTATTGTCATGCATCTGTAGAATTGGTGCTAATAAATTTCCATATAACAACAAGACGAGGAGTCTTAATTATGAAACAACAAGGTTTTACATTAATCGAGTTGATGATCGTGGTTGCCATTATCGGTATTCTTGCCGCTGTGGCTATACCGTCCTATCAGGATTACACTGCGCGAGCACAGGTAACTGAGGCTGTTTCGCTGACCGCAGCTTTCAAGACAGGACTTGCAGAATATTATTCGGATCGTGGTACATGGCCTGCTAATATTACCGCAATCGGTTCAACCACATCAGGTAAGTATGTTGATACTGTAGCACTCACAGGTGCTTCTGGTAGCACGATTACAGTACAGGCAACCATGAAGTCTACAGGTGTTAATGCAGCCATCCAAGGCAATACCCTGAATCTGGCAACCACTGACGGTGGTCTGCAGTGGGATTGCTCCGGCGGTACCCTGGATTCCAAGTACAGACCAGGTACCTGTAAGTAAGATAGTTTCAATTCTATCTGAAAAAAGGCCACTTTATGTGGCCTTTTTTTTTAAGTTGTATAATGATCCTGTTTTATGCGTTTAGCCAATAAACAGCTTTTATTTCCTGCTCTGCTTTGTTTGACAATTGTGGTCTACTGGGGAGGATTAGATAGTCACTTTATCCTTGATGATTTTTATAATCTCCAGGGTCTCTCTGAGGTTGATAAGCATGGTTATCTATACTATATCTTCACAAATGGATTTGCAGGGGCAGGTGGCAGGCCAATCTCATTATTAAGCTTCGCCGTACAGCATTCCTCTTGGCCAGATTTTCCAATTGATTTCAAAATAATAAATTTAATCATACACCTGATTAATGGATTATTAATCTATGGAATATCAGGATATATATGGCGCCTGACAGGCCAAAAAAAAGAAAATGCTTTCTTATTTCAAATAATCGTAGCTGGACTCTGGTTGCTTCATCCCATTCAGACCAATACCGTTCTGTATACTGTCCAGCGTATGACGCAATTGTCAGCTTTTTTCTGCTTTCTTGGGATGTTAGCTTATATCAAGGCACGAACGAAGTATGAGGTGCCACCATTACGTTGCGCAATATTTATATATTTATCTGTCTTTGGATGTACCTTACTTGCCGTATTGAGCAAGGAAAACGGCATCCTGTTACCGCTATTTATAATGTTGTTTGAATGGTTGATTTTTACGGGTAGGCAAAAACAACCAGCCATACGAAAACATGTGTTTATTGCGACCGGGTTACCGATTGTTACATTTCTTGGTTACTTATTCCTCAAGCGAGAAGGCTTGATTCAGGCATTTGATATCAGGGTATTTACAGCTGGCGAACGAGTTATGACTGAATTCGTGGTATTGATGGATTACATCAGACATATCCTGTTGCCCAGACCTTCAACCTTTTCATTGTTTCATGACAATTATCCTGTATCTACCGGGATGTTGGAACCAGGCACTACATTAATGGCATTAGTCCTTTTAGCATCACTAATAATCATATCGTTATATTACAAAAAAAAATATGTAATCCCCGCGTTTGGAATGTTGTTTTTTTTGACTGGACATGTCCTCGAAGCAGGACCACTAAGTTTGAATTTGTATTTTGAACATAGAAATTATCTTCCATCCATGGGGATCATGTTGATTCCGGGCTTTATTGTCGCAAACGGCTGGCAGCATAATAAATTTAAAATATCAAAACTGTTGTTTATTACATTTTATTTAATCTTGCTGACAGGCATAACTTATGAGCAGGCCAGGCTTTGGAGCAATTCACTAAATCATCTGACAGTTTGGAGCCAAAATAATCCTGGCTCAAACTCGGCGCAAAATGCACTCGCCACAGAATATGTGCGACTACATGATTTTGAAAATGCTGAAGAGATCCTTAATGGCCTGGCTGCTAATAATAAAAATGATATCTATCCATTAATTCGACTATTTCATGTTCAATCTTGTTATACACAAAACATTGACAGGGCAACGGCGACAGCAAATGCGTTGCTTGACCGATCGGTTAAGGAGCTAAATTATAATTTGGCATCACTTTCTGCCTTTGATATTTTGCTATTGGACATTACCAATGGCAATTGTCCTCAAGTGGATACTGAATTATTGGAGGACATATTCACCATACTGATAAATAATCCAGACTCTAATCTTGATAAAGGGATATTATATGAACTGCTTTCAACATTGACGTTTTTTCAGGGTGATATCACAGCATCATTCAGTATTTTACGGAAATCAATATCAACGAGATTTGATATTGAGACCAGGTTGAGAGAAATTTATTTATTAGAAATGTTAGGACGATTCGAAGAAAGACAAGATGCAGTAATACGGTTAGAGCAAGATTTGGCAACAAAACCAATATTACTGGCGGCAATAAAGAATCGATTATCAGTCTTTAAAGAGAATACAAATTAAAGAATATGAATAAAAAAATAAGCATTATTCTGCCTGCCAGAAACGAATCAGTTTCTCTTGAAAAGTTGATTCCTGAACTGAAACAAGAGTTTTCTAATATCGAAATAATTATTGTAAATGATGGCTCTACAGACCAGACGTTAGAGGTCGCTCAAAAACATGATGTGCAAATTGTTAATCATCCCTATCCCAAGGGTAATGGTGCTGCGGTTAAGTCCGGTGCCAGGGCAGCCACAGGAGATATTCTTGTGTTTATGGATGCAGATGGCCAGCATCAACCTAAAGAAATACAAAAACTACTGGCAAAAATGGTTCAGGGTTATGACATGGTGGTTGGCTGTCGTTCAAATAAGGCACAGGCAAATTGGATGAGACTGATTTTAAATAAAGTTTATAATTTTCTCGCGTCATGGATAACTGCTCAAAAAATTTATGATTTAACGTCGGGCTTCAGGGTCGTTGACGCCATGAAATTCAAAGAGTTCCTGCATTTACTGCCAAATGGTTTCTCCTATCCAACGACTATTACAATGGCATTTTTTCGTGCCGGTTATAGTATTTCATATACTAATGTTGATGTGCTGCAAAGAACCGGCACAAGTCATATCCGACCGATTAAAGATGGGGTGAGGTTCTTTTTGATTATCTTCAAGGTTGGGACACTATACTCACCATTAAAATTTTTTGTCCCCATAAGTTTTATTGTGTTTATTACTGGCGTTTCATATTACCTATACACTTTTTTTACCCAGGGAAGGTTTACAAACATGAGTGCCTTGCTGATAACAACATCTCTTTTAATATTTTTTATTGGAATTGTTTCAGAGCAGCTTACGATGTTGTTTTACAGGGACAAGAAGTAAAGAAAAGCAAGCGCTCGTGCTAATAAATCAGATTTATCTGTCTATTCAATATATCTAAATTAACCGATATAACAGTAGCAGAAATAAAGATAATATCTGTAAAAGAAACTGGAACAGTATTCAGGTTTAAAAGATATATGCATTTTCATTCTATGACTGGGGAAAGTTAATGATTAATAAACTGCCGGGTTTGATGTCTTACGGTTGGTGATAATATAATTTTATTGTTTTTTAATTTAATACTCTTTTACGGGTACTAAAAGATTTAATCTATGAAAGTACTGGTTGTCACTTCGACATTTCCCAGGTGGGACTCAGATACAGAACCATCATTTGTCTTTGAACTTTGCAGATATTTGTGTGAACAAGGCATGCAAATAGACGTTCTGGCGCCGCATTGTCATCAAGCTAGGAAATATGAACAAATGGATGAAGTTCGGGTTTATCGCTTCAGTTATTTCATCCATCGCTGGCAGAACCTGGCATACCAGGGCGGGATAATGGCTAAACTCAGGAGCCATCCGACCAATTATATGCAAGTCCCCTTTTTCATTGTCGCTCAATTATTTGCTGTTATAAATCGTTTAAGGTCAGAAAAATATGATGTGGTCCATTGCCACTGGCTCATACCTCAGGGACTGGTATGTGTATTAGCCAGGTTATTAACAGGTAAAAAACAGACAGGACTTGTATGTACATCACATGGAGGAGACTTGTTTTCATTAAAGAACAGAATATTTGTTTATTTAAAGCGCTTTATTACAAAAAATATTGATGAGTTATATGTGGTGAGTAATGCGATGATGGATTACGCATTATCTTTAGGTATAAATGCCGAAAAAATATCCGTTAAGCCTATGGGGGTTGATCTCAAATACCGGTTTAAAGCAGTTGAAACTGTTCAGCGTGATCAAAACAGGATTATCTTTGTTGGCAGACTGGTTGAGAAAAAAGGCGTGGAGTATCTTTTGGATGCATTTAACCAGGTAAAGCTGAATCATCCTGATTCAAGATTGTTGATTCTAGGTGATGGACCATTGCGTCAAAGCCTGGAAATGAAATCTAAAATGCTGGGACTTCATAATTCTGTACAATTTATGGGTGGCATCAGCAGTGAAGAGTTGGCTGCATACTATAGCTCTGCAGGTATAGCCGTTGTACCATCCATTATTACTCCATCCGGAGACCAGGAAGGTCTGGGATTAGTGATTATTGAGGCCATGGGCTGTGGTTGTGCGGTGGTTGCCACAGATTTGCCGGCAGTGCGAGATGTTATAGATGAAAAAACAGGTGTACTGGTTCAACCCGGTAACGCAAATCAACTGGCAGAAAAATTAGTCTTTTTGATTAACAACCGAGATTATCGAAAGCAAATTGCAGTAAGAGGAAACGAGCAAGTGAATAGTCATTTTAGTTGGGATAACTGTGGTCAACGTTATTATAAAGCGTTGATGGAGTTTAAACGCGACTAATCCGGGTTTAGTGTTTAGTCCTGTGATTCATCTGTTATCATTATGCCAGTTCCATGCGCTGGTTAATATGGTATCTAGATCTGAATTCTGAGGGTTAAAGCCAAGTTCCTGTTTGGCTTTACTTGCATTTGCAACCAGAGCAGGGGGGTCTCCGGGACGACGGGGGGAAATACAGGTTTTTATCGGTTTTCCTGTTACCAGCTTTGCCGCATTGATGATTTCCTGTACCGAATAACCTGTTTCAGATCCAAGGTTATAAAAGCCTGAAGGATTACCTTCCTGTAAATATTGTAATGCCCGAAGATGGGCATCGGCGAGATCATTTACATGAATATAGTCTCGAATACAGGTACCGTCAGGCGTCTCGTAATCATTTCCATATATTTCTATTTCAGGTATTTTGCCATCTGCAGCGTTAAGGATTAGTGGTATCAGGTGTGTTTCAGGGTCGTGTGAATCGCCTATCTCGCCATCCAGATCAGCCCCTGCAGCATTAAAGTAGCGTAGCGAGATAAACTTTAGCTGCCCCCCTGCAGCCAAATCTTCCAGCATGGTTTCGATGATGGCTTTAGTATTGCCATAGGGATTTACGGGTTGTTTTTTATGAGATTCTGTTAAAGGTAATGTATCAGGTTCGCCGTATACTGCGCAGGTACTTGAAAAAATAAACTTCTCAATACCATGTTCTAGCATGACCCGAAGCAGTGTATATGTACCAACAACATTATTTTGATAATAAAGTATGGGGTTGTTGACAGATTCACCAACATAGGCAAATGCAGCAAAATGCATGATTGCATCAGGCTGATATTTTTTTATAACCTCACCCAGCCTGTCAGGGTCAAGGATGTCGCCTTTTTCCAATGGTCCCCATTTCACGGCCCAGTCATGACCTCTGGATAAATTGTCATAGACCACAGGTAAATACCCAACATTGGCCAGGAGTTTACAGGCATGGCTACCAATATAGCCTGCACCGCCGGTGACAATGATAGTTTTATTTTCTGCAGTCATTGAACAAAAAAATATATATATCAGTTAGTTGAAGTGTTAAGAAGTATGCAATCATACCTCAATTCAGAACATAAGTAATTGACAGGATAATAACCATTGTTTTATGTTCTGTAAAACAGAACATAAAAGGCGAAGAAATGTCCTTATTTGATGGATTAATTACGTCAAAGATGCGGGTGAGAATACTCATGCGGTTATTTCTTAATCCCGATCAACAGGTATATATCCGCGAACTGGCGGATGAAATGCAGGTCTCTCCCAGCCAGGTCAGTGATGAACTTAAAAAGTTATCTGAATCAGATCTATTGCATGCAAAAAAAGTAGGACGTCAGATTAATTTCAGTGCGAATCAAGCCCACCCCCTCTACCCGGAATTACATTCAATGGTTAAAAAGTCGCTTGGGATGGACACGATACTGGATAGTATTCTTGAGCGACTTGGTAATGTTGAAAAGATTTTGTTATTAGACGATTACGCCATGGGAAAGGATACAGGAATTATTGATCTCGTACTTGTAGGAAAAATAGATAAGGAAAACCTGGACGACATCGTAAATAAAACCGAGAAATACCTGAAGCGTAAAATCAGGACACTAATATTAAGCTTGAATGAATATTTGAAACTTGAAGCAGATTTAAGGAAACGTCCTATGCTGGAATTATGGAATCAGAATAATATCAGCTCCTGATATTTGAGATATCTGATAAAGGTTTATTAAAGAATTATATATATGAAAAATTCCCCAATCGAAAGAAAAATATATAGTAATGAACCATTACTAAAAGATCCTAAGCAGCTGTTTAGACAAATGATTATGGATCTGTCAAATTCCAGGGAGCTGGCCTGGAGGTTACTGGTTCGTAATATTAGCGCCCAATATCGCCAATCTTTGCTGGGGTATATCTGGGCAATATTACCTCCGATTTTTGTAACCGCGATATGGGTATTTTTAAACAGTAAAAAAATAATCCAGTTTAGTGTAGTTGATATTCCATATCCAGTTTTTGTATTGACAGGTACTGTGGTATGGCAGTCGTTTGTGGATTCTATTCTGATCCCATTAAAATTAATCAATCAATCACAGCCGATGCTGGCAAAAATTAACTTCCCAAGAGAATCACTAATATTGGCAAGTTTGGGTGAAATTTTATTTAATCATTTAATACGCTTGTCTGTTTTATTTATATTTCTTTTTTTTTATGAATTTAATATACCCTTAACTACCTGGCTTGCACCAATTGGCATGCTTTCCATAATAATTATGGGCATGGCAATAGGTGTGTTATTAACACCACTGGGAATGTTATATGACGATGTTGAACGAGGAGTCCAGTTAGGAGTGCAGGCCTGGTTTTTTTTGACACCTGTAATCTATTCAGTTCCAGATACATCATCCCATTTAGTATTATTCAATCCCATTGGCCCATTACTTGTCACAACGCGTGAATTCTTAACAACAGGTCAGTTTCAATATATGCCTGCCTTCATGATTTATAGTATTTTGGGATTAATTCTTTTATTCATTGGTTGGGTAATATTCAGATTATCGCTACCCCATATACTATCCAGAATAAGTGCATAGATATTGCCCATGACAAAAGATACTCTAATATCAGTTGAAGACTTATCTAAAAAGTTTTGCCGCTCTTTAAAACATTCACTTTGGTACGGAATACAGGATATATCTCATGAATTAGTAAAATCTTCAGATCAAAACCTGATTTTGAGAGATGAAGAGTTCTGGGTATTGGAAAATATTTCATTTGAGTTGAGGCGCGGTGAATGTCTGGGTTTAATAGGGGCAAATGGTGCTGGCAAGAGCACGTTATTAAAAATATTAAATGGGTTGATAAAACCAGATGTCGGGAAAATTACAATATGGGGAAATGTTGGAGCTTTAATTGAGTTGGGCTCAGGCATTAATCCAATACTGACTGGTAGGGAAAATATATATATAAACGGTGCAGTGCTTGGGCTTGGTAAAAAAGAAGTCGATGAAAAATTAGATTCTATAATTGAATTCGCAGAACTAAAGGACTCCATAGATGCCCCGGTGAAAAATTATTCTACCGGTATGAAAGTCAGGTTGGGTTTTGCCATAGCGGCACAGATTAAACCGGATATATTAATTATTGACGAAGTCCTGTCTGTCGGTGATGTGGGATTTCAAGCGAAGTGTTTTAATCATATATGTGACCTTCTGGATTCAACAGCCATTATCCTGGTGTCACATTCAATGCAACAGATTTCCAGATTATGCACACACTCTCTGCATTTACATAGTGGCAAGATTAAATATCTTGGTGATGATGTAGGTGCATCTGTGGCAAGTTATTACAAGCATTCGCACTTAAATCAGTCCATATTTGAATTTGGAGAAGGGCAGGCAGAGATTCACCGGGTGGACATAGAAAGTGATCAGACACTAAACCCATCAGTCATTAATTCCGGGGAATCATTAAAGATACATGTGACCTTCAGCGCAGACAGTGACATAAAAAACCTATCTATAGGGTTTGTATTTTCATCTGAGGGACTGGTAGGCGTGTTGTCATGTTTATCCAATCTGGATGGATTTCAAATTCAAAATAACGGAAAACAAATGACAATAACCGCAAATCTAGGTGCTATTAGGCTAAACCCAGGAACATATTGGTTAAGAGTGGGGATATTGGCAGATAATTTTGGAAAAATACTGGTACGCAAAGACAATATAAAAAGTTTCATTGTAAAAGGCCCCATCGTTCAATGGGCTCCGGTTCAATGGCGAGCAGATTGGAAAATTAATCCCACCTAAAAGAAACTTTATGATGAATCCAATTAAAGCCCGAACTGACTCGCTAGACAAGAAGAAATTCTTTATACATATCGGCACCCCAAAGACCGGGTCGACATCACTGGAAAAATTTTTGTATGAAAACAGGGGCGTATTAAAGACCCAAGGATATCTGTATCCGGAAGAAACCATCAGGGGTTATGGTCATCACGATATAGCTTATCTGGCGAGCGGTACATACCCGAGGTGGGCAACCCCACAGCAAAGATCATTATCGGAATTAATAAATAGTCTTAGATGTGAAACAGGTAACCATAATGATAAAAAGATTATTCTGAGCAGTGAGATATTTTATTTGTTAGCCAATCCCAATGATGTGGCAAAAGTAATCGAAAGTCTTGGGTTCCAAATACAAGATGTTCAGACTATTGTCTATCTGAGAAGACAGGATGAAGCGCATCAGTCATGGTATAACCAAAAGGTCAAGGCCCAGGGATACACAGGAAATATTCATGATTCAATTAAGGAATCCTGGGAATTATGGGATTACCAGAAATCTCTTGGGCCCTGGAGTAAGACTTTTGGAAAAGAAAACATAATTCTTCGAGCATATGAAACCGAATCATTAATTGGGCAGGATATACGCAGTGATTTTATTCATTGTCTGGGTATTGCCATAGATAAGCTTGTGTTTTCAGAAGAGAATATAAATTCCCGGTTATGCCGTGATTTGCTTGAATTTCAAAGACATATAAATACATTGCCGATTTCGTTTATCAAAAAACGAAAATATATGAACAAGTTAATTGAGCTGACAAATGCTTCGAAAGATAACGATAAACTTTCAGATACACCACTACTATCGATAAAGCAGAGAAAAGAGATCATGAATGCTTATGATGTGACAAATAAATATGTTGCCAGGGAGTATATGAATACAGATCAATTATTTGAATCTTCAATACGCGGTGAAGTACAAGATGTGGAAGTTGAGACATCATTATCATTAAAAAAACTGTCTTATATTTTATATTGGATATTATTCAGGTAAAGACAAGGGCAATATATGCATGATTATAAACAGGATGAGGCCAGATTAACCTTCTATAAGACCCATCCGGAACAATGTGACCCTGATGATTTATGGGGGCAGGTAATGCGGACGGTAAATGGTAAGCCTGTGCCAGAAGAACAAATTAATTTAATTATTGAATTTGTTGTCAGATCTTTAAATCTACATAAAGAAGATGTATTACTGGATTTGTGCTGTGGTAATGGGGCCTTGACTGACAGGTTATTTAACTTTTGCGCAGGAGGCGTGGGAATTGATTTCTCAGAGCCATTAATAAGTATCGCTAATAAAAAATTTCATAAGGAAAATCAACGGGATTATTTCTTAAGTGATATTGAAGACTTTCTGAATAAAGAAAATACCTGTCATCAATATACAAAAGCGATTTGTTATGGGTCATTTATGTATTTGACAGAAAAAAAAGCTTTAAACGTCCTCAAGCTATTGTGTGAGAAATTTACTGGTGTTGAAAAGTTTCTAATTGGAAACCTCCCGGACAAAAACAAGATTGAAACATTTGCCAAAAACAGGGGAGTGGAAAAAATAATTGCAGATGATCCTGCTGAACCATTTGGTATCTGGAGGACAAAAAGGGAATTTTCAAAAATGGCAAATATGGCAGGATGGAATGTGACATTCAGTGAAATGCCGGAAAATTTTTATTCAGCTGGTTACCGGTATGATGCATTACTAATCAGGCAGTAGGATATTCAATGAACGTAATCTGGTTTAGTGGGATGCCAAGATCGGGGACAAACTGGGTTTCCCAATTCTTTGCGGCTAGTCCGCAGATCAGAGTGAAGTTTTGTCCGTTATTTTCATATAAATTTAAAAACTCCATGTCCGAGTCAGACGATAAAAATTCCTGGAGACAATTTTTTAATAATGTATATGCAACCCCCGACGAATTTATGGACCAGTTATATCTTTCCAGAGAAGGATTGCTGCCAGTCTTTAATGATAAAGAGAATACTCCTTCAACCTTGTTGATTAAATCTAATCGATTTCATAATTTAAGTTATAAAGTAATGAAGAAAATACCTGAAATGAAAATGGTCGGAATTGTACGTGATCCTGTTGCGGCAATAGGATCATGGCTTAATAATCCAATTGAGTTTCCAGCGGATGCAAATCCTATTGAAGAGTGGCGTACCGGGGCGTGTAGAAAAACCGGACCAGAAGAATATTGGGGCTTCAATGATTGGATGGAGGTAACAAGGTTGTATATGCAAATGGAAAAGGAATTCTCCGAGAGATTTATGCTTGTCCGTTATGAGGAGATTGTGGGAAATCCACATCGGATTGCGAGGGAAATATTTGAAAAAATGGACTTAAAATATACTCAGCATGTCGATGACTTTATTGATAGTTCTATGTCTACCCATGTTGAACATCCACGTTCTGTATTCAGAAAAAACCATGATGTAAAAAAATGGGGAAAAAGCTTAAGTAAAGATATAGTCAATAATATTTATAAGGAAATTAGAGGCACAAGTCTGGAAAGGTTTATTTATGAATAAACCACTAAAAAACAGAATTGAAGACCTGGCAATATTTTCAGGGAAGAAATTATTTGATAAGCCCAGGCCAATAGGCCAACTATGGTCTCTAGACAGAAAAATATTTCATGAATTGGTGAATCAGATATATGAGAACCATCGTATTACTAATAATGGGGAACTCATAAAGACATTAGAATCAGAATTGAGGGAATTACATTCCTGTAACTATGTTATTGCCTTTGCGAACGCAAGTATCGCGATAGCTGCGCTACTGAAAATAATAAATAAAGATTACTATTCACAAAAAAATGGTGAAGTAATCTTGCCCGCTTTTACATATGTCGGTCTTCCGCATTTGATCAGGTGGGCCGGTTTGAAGCCCATATTTGTCGATGTCGATGAACAAAACCATACCTTGTCACCTGAGGCCAGTCTGGAAAAAATAAATAGTAATACGGCTGCGATATTACCCGTGCATCAGGTGAACAGGCCAGTCAATATCGATGAATTTTCAGCTATTTCCAGTAAATTTGATATTCCAATTATTTATGATGCAGTTCATGGTGTGTTTTGTAGGGTTGACAATGTTCCTGTCGGTGGCTTTGGTCTGGCAGAAGTATTTAGTCTGCATGCAACAAAATTAATTAACGGTTTTGAGGGTGGCTACGTAACGACGAATGATAAAAGTCTTAAAGAAAAATTAAGGACAATCAGAAATTTTGGGATTATATCAGGTGATAATATTGACAGTATCGGTATTAATGGAAAATTGAATGAGATACATGCTGCATCAGCACTGTCGTCGCTAAATAGCTCAAAAGAGATTTTATCTGGGAACAAAAGAAGGTTTAATAAATACACTGAAGTATTCTCAAAAATACCTGGTTTAAGTTGGGTAGACTATGAAGAACATCCTGAAACCGGGGGGGTATATGAATATAACTATGAATTTTTTCTCCTGGCAGTACCTGAATCCTGGCCACTAGATCGCGACACATTGGTCAGGATGCTTAGAGATGAGGGTGCATTGGCCCGAGGTTACTATTCGCCTCCTGTCCACCTTAGTTCTCATTTTCCATCAGGACAGACAGTACCATCTTTACCTATAACCGAAATGTTATCCAAAAGATATATCCAAATGCCTGTGGGAGAGTTGGTGAATGAGGACGATATAGTTGCCCTGGGAGATTGGTTCTTATTTGTTTATAAGCATTCAGAACAAATAAGTAAAAAACTTGGCGGATATACAAATGAATAATCTATTTTCTCTTTTGAGCGATAAAAAACCTGAATTTGATGCCCCTTTACACGTAGGGCAGTTATATTTACCTGAGAGAAAAGCATTTGATGCGGCATTCAATGCTGTATTCGACCGGCATTATTTTACTAACCATGGACCACTGGTGGAATCTCTTGACCTGGAAATTGCAGAATATCTGGGTGTAAATCATGCGGTGTGTATGACCAGCGGGACCATAGCCATCATGGTTGCCTGTAAGGCGCTAGATTTAAAGGGTACTGTTATTGTTCCCTCATTCACCTTTTGTGCCACTGTACAGGCGTTATTATGGTCGGGATTGAAACCTATATTTTGCGATGTAGATAACGAATCTCATAATATCGATACAGACAAGATTCAGGCCTTGATTCGGGAAGATACATGCGCAATTGTAGGTGTCCATTTATGGGGGCGACCATGCGATGTAAATTTACTTCAGTCAATCGCAGATAAAAATAATCTTAAATTGATTTTTGATGCATGTCATGCGTTTGGCGTTACATCAGATAATATAAAGGTTGGAAATTTCGGTGATCTTGAGATTTTTTCATTTCATGCAACCAAGATTCTCAATGCTGCAGAAGGTGGTTGTGTTACCACAAACTCACCTGATATTGCAGCAAGGTTAAAGACTATCCGTAATTTCCATTCATCAGATGTTGATGCTGATGTCTCGCTTAGAATCAATGGCAAGATGTCTGAGGCACAAGCTGCGATGGCCCAGCTTTCTTTACAAAACCTGGAAATGAACATAGCAAATAATAAAAGTCAGTGGAATACTTATTATAATGAATTAAGTTCTATTGCCGGACTGAAAATAATTATTTTAGATAATTCGCAAGCACAAAATTACCAGTATTTTGTATGCGAAATTATAGAAGAAGACTTTGGGCTTAGTCGAGACCAGCTTCTGGAATTATTAGTTGCTGAAAACATCCAGGCAAGAAAATATTTTAATCCACCTGCACATGCTCTTAATGCAATAGACGATTTTACTATTTGGACAAGTTTACCTATTACGGAAAAGCTTTGCGGACGTGTGCTGCAGTTACCATTAGGCTCATCAGGCAGCATCAAGAATGCTAAACGTGTATCAAATATTATAAGGTTGGCTAATGAGAATTCAAATCATATCAAACAATACTTTTTAGCTGAGAATACAAAAGATTTTTAAATATGCTGCAATCAATTGCAATAATGCAACCGTATTATTTTCCGTATATTGGATATTTCAAACTTATCCATAAAACAGACTTATGGGTGGCTTTCGATATTGTGCAATACAATAGTAAGTCATGGATGAATAGAAATAGGGTTCTACACCCCAAACAGGGTTGGCAATATATAAACGTTCCAGTCAATAAGGCAGGGCATGGGACAAGCATAAATAAAATCAAGGTAGTGAATAAGCAGCAAGCCTTAAGCAAGGTGCTAGGACAAATTAATCATTACAAAAAATATGCGCCATATTTTAATCAAGTGATTAAAGTGATAGAGAAAGGTTTTAATGAAACCAGTTCAGATTTATTGCTGGATCTTAATTTATCAATTATGTCTTCTGTATGCAGATATTTAGGGATAAGTTTTAATTGGAAACTTTGTTCAGATCTGAAAATTGATAATGCAAAAATAAAGCATGCAGGTGATTGGGCATTGGAGATATCAGATAAGCTTGGCGCAAAAGAATATTTTAATCTCCCAGGAGGTGTGAATCTATTTAACCATGAAGACTGGAGGCAAAGAAATATTGGGCTCAATTTTATTGAAACAGATTTGATGGAATATAGCTGTAAACCTTATGTTTTTGAGGAGAATCTCTCAATAATTGATGTGTTAATGTGGAATGATCCGAATAGCTTGCTTGAGTATTTGGACGAAAAATAAAAAACATGAATATATTTTCAGGAAAAAGTAAACAGCCAAAACCAGTTGTCTCGGTTTGTATTCAGACATATCAACACGGTGATTATATCTCACAGGCGTTAGATAGTGTTCTTGAGCAGGAATGTGAATTTCCGTATGAAATACTACTTGGTGAAGATGGATCTACTGACGGAACGCGGGAAATTTGTAATGAATATGCCCAGAAGTATCCGGATGTGATCAGGTTGTTTTTAAATGACCGAAGTAATGTGATTTATATCGATGGGTACCCGACTGGCAGATGGAATTTTCTTAATAATGTGAAACACGCTAATGGTAAATACATTGCACTTTTATCAGGAGATGATTACTGGCAGGCAAATGACAAGTTGCAGCAACAAATCGATATGCTTGAAAATAATGATAAATATTCCATGTGTTTTCACGATGTGAATATTTTGCATGATGATGG
This sequence comes from Gammaproteobacteria bacterium, assembly GCA_030835405.1. GTDB lineage: Bacteria > Pseudomonadota > Gammaproteobacteria > Eutrophobiales > Eutrophobiaceae > Eutrophobius. The sequence goes on from JAURPG010000021.1 coordinate 42,110, forward strand.
TTCTCTTGAAGAATTTCCGGATTTGTCAGGCCATACAGAAATTAACCTTGAAGATTTATTTGATCAATGGTTTATCCCAACATGCAGCATGGTTTTTAGAAACAATATTAATTTTCCAGAATGGTTTACGGATGTGGCAAGTGGCGATATTGCACTACATTTTTTACTAGCAGAACAAGGTAAATTTTACTATTTGAAAAATAATATGGGGGTGTACAGAAAGCATGCAGGAGGAGTGTCCAGTACTCATAATCATTATAAAAAAGCAGTGGACATGAGCAGGCTATATCATTATCTAGATCTGCATTTTAATAGAAAATATAGAGATAAGATTAATAACGCCATCAAGGGAGAAATTTATCTTCATATTGAACAACCACATCTTCTGGAAAAGGAAATTACCAAAGCCAAGGTTGATGCGAAAATAAAATCCATGACAAGAGTGTTAAATCACCCGTTAATAAAACCAATAGTTCTTTTATTAAAAAAAATTAAAAGGGACAAGAGATTTGGCGTTTATGAAGAAAATTAAATTATTGTTAATGAGAAGTGAATTTATATCTTATATACGTATATATAGCAGATGGTTGAATGCTGAAAAAAATGCTGATAATTGTATTCGAAGAGACTGGTTATGAAAGTTGTACTTTTGTCTACATCAGACATTGGACATGGCGCTGGTGTAGCTGCATACAGGTTACACAGATCACTTGTTAGTGCAGGTATTGAATCAAAAATGCTTGTTTGTGAGAAATTGTCTAATGATGATTCAGTATTTGAGATATTGAGTGAACCAAAGCATAAGGTCTGGAAATATCTCCGTAAGCTTGTTCATAAGTTAGAGAATCTAATAAATTATCTTGGACCTCAGTGTGCATTTTCATTACTAAGTATATTTTTGATATTCCATCCAATACTTAAATCTGCGGACATTATCCATTTTCATAATATACATTGGACCAGGAAAAACCTTTCTTTATTACTGCTTTTTTTGAAAAAACCAATTGTATGGACATTGCACGATATGTGGCCGGTAACAGGACATTGTATTTACTCCTATGAATGTGAAAACTGGAAGAATGGGTGTGGTAGTTGCCCGGATCTTAATATTTATCTTCCATTATTTTTTGACAACACGGCATATCAATGGAAATTAAAAAAATATATATATGACAAAACCAGGCCAATCCTGGTATCACCGTCAAAATGGCTGGAACAGATAACAAACATATCGCCACTGTTTAATAATTGTCTGAAATATAGAATTCCGTATGGTGTAGACCATCTTGAGTTTATGCCAATGGATAAATTTGAAGCCAGACAGAAACTTGGGTTAAAAAAGGATTGTAAATATTTATTGTGGGCTGCGTCAGATATTAATGATCAGCGTAAGGGGTTTAAATATTTTGAGAGGGCTATGGAGTCATTTGCAGCTATCGCCCCGACTGAAAATATTGAAATTTTGATTGTTGGGCGAGGTTATTCACAGTCAAGTGTGATTGAAAAACATTTTAAAGTTAATGATCTGGGGCATTTGGAAAATTTTAATGACCTGTCCTTCGTAATAGCTGCTGCAAATATATTTATCACGACCAGTATTCAGGACAATTTACCAAATATCATTCTTGAAAGCCTGTCATGTGGTACTCCAGTGGTTGGTTTTGGTATTGGCGGTATACCAGATATGGTAAACAACGGGAAAAATGGATTGTTAATATCTGAAAATAACCATGAACATCTGGCAAGTGCAATAAACCGGGTAATTTTTGATGATACAAACCTGAAAGCAATGGAAGAATCGGCGAGAGACAAGGTGCTAAAAGAATTCACTTTCGAGAAACAGGCTGCAGGATATGAATCGATATATAAAGCAGCACTAGAAAAATAAGAATCGTGCAAAAAATTCAAACAACAATCTTTTCATTTGATGTTTTTGATACTGTCATAACACGTACAGTTGCCAATCCCATTGATATGTTTGCACATATTAAAAATAGAATGGGCCAAATACAGGGGGTTCCTGAAAAATTAATAAATAGTTTTTCACGCATTAGAAGGCATGAAGAGATTGCTGCACGCAGAAAATCCTCAAATGAAGATATTTCAATAAAAGATATTTATAACGAGATACAGGAAAACTACAACCTTGAAAAAGATGTGGTTGACAGCCTTATCTCTCTGGAAATACAGGTGGAACGCGAATTTATTAAACCAATTTCACCTACTATAGAAGAGATTAGCCGAATGCGTGCCCGGGGAAGTGAGATAATTTTTATATCTGACATGTATCTACCGCAAGAATTTATTGAGTCTATATTATTAGATTTTGGGGCATTTAATCCAGGCGACAGGCTTTACCTTTCCGGACAGATTGGACTATCCAAGGCAACGGGTAGTCTTTATCGGTATATATTAAATGAGAGGGATTTACGCCCGGACCAATTGGTTCATTATGGTGATAATAAGAAATCAGATATAGACATTCCCCAATCTTTTGGTATCAAGATTAATTCGAGCTTGCAATTAAATCTAAATGCAAGTTTGTATGAAAATCTGATGTTATCATCAAAGTGTGATATGCCAGGATTAAAGTCTGTGTTAGTTGGGGCTAGTCATGCTGCCAGACTTGGGATACCGCATGAAAATGAAAGACAACAAATAATTGGAGACATCTCAGCCAATATCGCCGCACCTGCATTTTACTCTTATATTTGGTGGGTATTGTTAAAAGCCAAAAGTAGAGGCATCAAATCACTATATTTTATGTCTAGAGATGGCCATATTCTTCTGCAAATTGCGAGAATAATAGAAGCAAAATTAAATACCGGGATCAGCTTAAAATATTTATATGTCTCTCGTGAATCCCTGCTACTAGCTTCAATTGCAAATGGTCTGGAGTCAGACTATATATGGCTGATAACCTACTTGCCAAAAATATCCATCAATAATGTTTGCGAACTATTGGATACTACAACTGAGGAATTAACGCATATTCTTGTTGATTATGGCTTTAAGGAAGAGGATTGGGACATTGAAATTGATCATAAACTCGCTGACTTATTCTGGGATTTCTTTAAAGATCAACGAACACAAGAAATAATAAACAAGAATAACCAAACCCGTTTTGACAATACCTTAGGTTATCTAAGACAGGAAGGACTGACTGAAAATAATAATTTTGCTGTGGTGGATATAGGATGGCAATGCCATAGTCAAATGGCGCTGAGCAGTATCCTGGATGGGGGAGGACAAAGACCATCTAACGGAGTATCCGGGTTTTATTTTGGTTTTGGCCGGAAAGTATATGTATATAAAAACGATAGTGTTTTTTCATTTTCTGCTGATTTAGATATTAGAAAAGTATTTTATCATTACAGCATTTTTGAAGTATTTGCATCAGCTACACACGGCAAGACGGTGGGGTATGCGCGCGAAGGTGATAACTATGTGCCAGTCTTAAACAAAGAAGAAAACAGTAACGCTATAGCCTGGGGTTTGGATATTCAGGAACGGACAATTCTGAAATTTAGTGAGTATATATCTGAACATCTTGAACATTCTAATTTCAATTATCAGACAATAAAATCAATATTAAAACCGATAATTTTTCGGTTTACACAAAAGCCAACGCCAGTGGAAGCAGATATCTATGGTGATTTTCTATTTTCCTGTTATTTACAAGAATCCGGGTATGATCCTATCGCACCAAAACTAAGCAGGAAAGAATTCTGGGAAAAATTAATTGCCGGAGACAGGGTCATTAGTCTCTGGTTTTCCGGCACCTTCTCAAGATCCAACCTGAAAATTGAAGGTATGATTTGGAATATCAATATATTTCGCAGGGTATTGCAATCTTATATCAGAGTCAGATACGGTCGACAAAAGAAATATTTTTTTAACATGGATATTTGAAATGATTCTTTCGATGCAGAAATATTTTAAATTATATATTCCAGGGTTTAAGTTTGAAGACAATATATAGTCCGGTTTTTTCAGGTAGTGGTGTAGTGGTACTACATCAATCACTATCCAGTTTAATAGATGATTATCAATTGGATATTTTTTCATCTAAATGGCAGTTCGCACCATTTGTATTACCGTTTATTAGCAAGCCTGACAATTGTGATGTAATCCATACAATCCCTGACTACGCCCCATATTTTTACAGACCTGGTGTCAAGCTTGTCGTGACATTTCATAATTATGTACTAGACAGTTATATGCTCAAAAATTCCAGTATGTTGCAGCGGATTCACTATAAAACTGATTTGCGCTGGAATATATTAAAATCGCTCGAGATTGCAGATGTCGTAACTGCTGTGAGCCAAGCTACAGCAGAATTAATAAAGCGTGATTTGGACTACGATGCTGATATTAAGGTTATAAACAATGGTGTAGATACATCAATCTATAATCCAGCAAAACACATTGAAAATTGTCATAGAGTAAAAGTTTTTTTCAGTGGTAATTTATCTGCTAGAAAAGGCGCACCATTACTGCCGTTTATTGCAGATAAGTTAAAAGAGAATATCACTATTTACTATACTTCTGGTTTAAATAAAAAATCCCAATTACCTGGGCATCCCAGGCTTGAATGCCTGGGGATGATAAATAACAAGGACATGGCATCTCTATATCGTACGATGGACATATTATTATTACCATCTATAAGAGAAGGGATGAATCTTTCCATACTTGAAGCAATGGCGAGTGGCTTGCCTGTCATAACTTCAAACTGCTCATCTATGCCAGAGCAAATCATTGATGGGGATGGAGGTTATCTTTGTGAACCGGGTGATGTCGAAGAGTTTGCCGAAAAGATAAATTATTTGGCAGATCGCCCTGATAAAAGAGTGAGTATGGGCAGCTATAATAAAAACCGTGTTATAGATAATTTCTCTATAAAAACGATGGTGCAAGGCTATAAATCACTATTTAATGCCTTATAGCGTACTATTCCCTGACTTATATTATTAACAGATTATATTTTTGTATATCATTGAAACATTAAAAAAATAAAACAATTAATATCACAGTACAATATTAAATGAAAAATTATCCCTGCCCAGCACCATTTTCTCAATTATATGTATTGCCTAGAACAATGCTTGATCTCAGGTTTTGTAGTTATCATCAGCCTGTTTTTGTGAATGATCAGAAAAAAATGTATGAAGAAGGGACAAAGGGACTAAATCATTTTTTTAATACGAATCGTGAATTAATTAGAAGACGTGAGGAATATCTTAAAGGTAATTTCATTGAAGGTGCAGGTTGTTCTCCTGACTGTTTCTGGTACTGCAAATGGAAGACAAGCGGAGAAGGTTTTTCGCCTGATGATTATAAATCGGATTCCGGTGACTATTTAGTTCGAAAGCTTTGGCTGACGATAGGGCCTGATTGTAATATTTTTTGTCGTTATTGCCTTGACCCAAAAGAATTCCATATTGACTACAATACTTGTGACCTTCAGGTGATGGATTTGGCCCGCGATTTTGTCGCACAAGGGGGAGAAATTCTTCTTACCGGGGGTGAGCCTTTCCTTCCAAAATTCAAGTTGAGTCAGGTTTTAGAGCAACTTTCAAACAGTGAGGATGTGAAAGGTGAATTTGAGATCCATACAAATGGAATGTTTTTAAATGAAAGAAACCGGGACCTTATTCTCCGGGGGCCAGTCAGGTCAGTTGATATTTCTATGGATACCTTACGTAAAGATTTATTTGAATACCTTCGAAAAGGTGCTGATTTTGATAAAGTCTGGGGCAATGTACTGTCATTAAAGAAGGAACGAGATCAGCTTGGATTGAAAAGACCAAGAATTATGCTCTTGTGTGCCGTGATGACAGATAACTATTCACATTTGGTAGAAACTGTAGAAAAAGCAATTGGTGAAGGGCTTATGATAAGCTTAAATGCACTTTTTAAAGCATACTATTCTCCTGATTTTAGTGGTGCCCATGGCTTGCACAATCTTGAAATACAAGAATTAAGAAAGTTATACGATGATATTTTGTATCTGGAAGAAACTTATGGGCCAACAGGACCAGTACATTATCATGGTATTAAAGGTCAGGTAGAAAACCTCATAGAATCAAAGGAATCGGGTTCAAAGGGACCTCAGGTTGTCCTGGGTGATGGTGGAGAAGCCAAAAGAAAAGCAAGTGTTAAAACATTAATTAGCCGGGGTAAGTTTAAGCCGGCATTTATGAAACTTGCCAGAAATACCATCGGTCCCCGATTACGTGGAAATACTATTTCATTACTACGACAGGGGAAAATAAAAGAAGGGATTTTAAATATTTTCAGAAACTAGGCAGGCTTAAATACCAGGCGAACTATTTCAGAATATTAAAAGTTAATTCATTCTACAGAGTTGATGATCTTAAATAAATCTGCATGAATATCCGGGTTGCCACAAAGTATATTGCCACTTGAAAGAAATGATTCGTTATTAGCCACGCCAGTTACGATTCCACCAGCCTCCTGAACCAAAAGTGACCCTGCCGCTATGTCCCATTGCTTGAGTCCATATTCCCAGTATCCATCCAATCTTCCACAGGCCACATAGGCCAGGTCCAATGAAGCTGCACCTGCCCTTCGAATACCTGCGGTTACTGGAAAAATAGCTCGAAATGTTTTAAGAAAGGTTTCCATGTCAAGGCTTTCCCCGAAAGGAAACCCGGTCCCCAATAAAGCACCATTTAAATGCTTTCTTTTGCTGACACGTATTTTTCTATTATCGAGCAGGGCACCTTCTCCTCTTGTGGCGGTAAATAGTTCCTGTTTTAAGGGGTCATAAACTATTGCGTGGTTAATTTGGTCTTTTTGTTTAACGGCAATGGATATTGCAAATTGAGGGAATCCATGCAGAAAATTTGTTGTTCCGTCGAGGGGATCAATTATCCATTGAAATTCACCTTCTCCGTGTAAGCCACTTTCTTCTGCAATTATCCCGTGGTCCGGATAAGAACTATGAATTGTATCAATGATAATTCTTTCGGAGTTTCTATCAATTTCTGATACAAAATCATTTAGTTTTTTTTCGTGAATCTGGATATCAGATGCCCTGTCCAGATTACGGATAATATAATCACCTGCTTTTCTTGCAGCGCGTATACCTATAGTAATGAGTGGATGCATTGATTATGATTATCAGAATATCTAAGTGGATTTATCCAAGCGTATATATTATTACTTTATTGCTTCAATATTGGTATCTATATTTTAAGATATCACACGGATTAGATTGCGTGTTAGATTAACTTCATTCTAAATTGGCAGGTTATTTCTGCGGTTAATCAGGATTAGTACTTTAAAAATCCATATCTAAAAATGCAGTAGATCGCGCTTACTCCATCTTGCCAACTAATTTTTTTTCCTTCCGCATAAGTTCGGCCAGCATAAGAAATACCAACCTCATAGATTTTAATTTCAGGTATTCGAGATAGCTTTATTGTGATCTCTGGTTCAAATCCAAACCGGTTTTCCTGCAAATTGATTTTTTGGATTATTTCTCTTCGGATTAATTTGTAACAGCTTTCCATATCAGTGAGGTTAAGGTCACTCACCATATTACAGAGTAACGTCAAGAATTTATTGCCTATTGAATGCCAGAAATACAATACCCGGTGAGACTCTCCCCCCAGGAAGCGACTGCCAAAGACCACATCGGCATTATGTTTAATAACTGGTTGAAGCATCAGATCATATTCTGCCGGGTCATATTCAAGATCTGCATCCTGAATAATGACATAATCCCCTGTGGCTTGCTGGATCCCTGTTCTGATTGCTGCTCCCTTTCCCTGATTTGATTCGTGAAATAATAGTATATCAATAAGCGAATGAAGTTCGCCCTTTAACAAATCACGTGTGCCATCAGTTGAGCCATCATCAACAACAATAATTTGTTTGTTTTCAACAGGCAATAAATGCACCTGGTTAATAAGTTTTTCAACTGTTGCAAGTTCATTAAAGCAGGGAATGATGATGGATAGTCAATATGACATAATATAGGCTTATTACCGTAATGGAATCTCCCTCTGGATTATAAGAACCTTACAGGGAATAATCTATATGATGAAGATTGATCTGGTTTGATATATGAATTTTAGAAATCATCCTTGCAGTTTATCATGATGTTAAGACGTCATTCACAGTGAAAAATATCCATATCATCCTTGTGGAGACAACACATCCAGGCAACATTGGTGCTTCCGCCCGTGCAATGAAGACTATGGGCTTGTATTCACTTAGGTTGGTCAATCCAAAAATATTTCCCAGTGCTGATGCTACTGTACGTGCTGCAGGTGCCGACGACATCCTTTCAGAAGCGACATTACATGAAACGCTGGCTGATGCAGTAGGAGACTGTAAGTTTGTTTATGGCACGAGTACTCGAAAGCGTAATTTGCAATGTGAAGTCTTGAGCCCGGTTTCAATGGCGGGTGAAATTAGTAAATTTATATATGATAACGTCAATATTGGTATCGTATTTGGCAGAGAGCGAACCGGTCTGACAAATACTGAACTTGATTTATGTGACAAGATGATAGCTATCCCTGCCAACCCAGCCTTCTCTTCCCTTAATCTCGCGTCCGCGGTGCAGATTGTTTGTTATGAAGTCATGAAGGCATTCTCTGTAAATGAACAAACCACGATGATAGACATGCCCAAAGTGATACCCGTGGAACGTGCGGAGCTGGAACGATTTTATGCACACCTGGAACAATGCCTGATAGATGTGGAATTCCTGGACCCGGATAAACCCAGGCGATTGATGAGAAGATTAAAGCAAATGTTTAATCGCATCGGGATGGATCAGAATGAATATAATATGATGCGAGGGGTCTTGACTGCCATACAGGAAAAAATTAGACAAAGATAACCTGATCGGTATCGTTATCATTTCTTTCGATGACTTCACCCATTTGCCAGGCATCAATATCGTTTGATTTTAAGATATTGATTACAGTGTCAGATTCAGCCGCATTAACCATTAAAACCATCCCCACACCACAATTGAATACCCGGTACATCTCGTCTTGTGTGATATTGCCTGTGGATTGTAACCAGTTAAAAATTTCCGGGCATTGCCAGCTGTTACTATCAATGGAGACAGCCAGGTTCTCCGGTAGTATTCTGGGAATGTTCTCTATCAGCCCACCACCGGTTATATGGGCGATACCATAAACTGCCTTGGTTTTTATCGTCTCCAGAACCGGTTTCACGTAAATAACTGTGGGTGTTAGTAGAATGTCCTGAAACAGTTTGCCTGACAGAGATTCAGTTAACTTAGTCTGAGATATCTCCAGTACCTTGCGGACCAGTGAGAAACCATTGGAGTGCAAACCGCTGGATGCCAGGCCAATAGCAACATTACCCGGAACGATAGACTGACCATCAATTATATTGTCTTTCTCCACCACGCCAACACAAAAGCCTGCCAGGTCATAATCATTTCCCTTGTACATCCCGGGCATTTCGGCAGTTTCCCCGCCCAGTAACGCACAACCAGCCATTTCACATCCCTTTACGATGCCAGAAATAAGTGCCTCCCCCTGGTCTACGTCGAGTTTGCCTGTCGCATAATAATCTAGAAAAATAAGTGGTTCCGCGCCTAATACCACCAGGTCATTGACGCACATGGCCACCAGGTCTATCCCAACTTCATCATGTTTGTTAGTTTCAATAGCGAGTTTTAACTTGGTACCAACCCCATCGGTACCGGAAACCAGTACGGGCTGTTTGTATCCGAGGCTGGAAATATCGAAAAGCCCACCAAAACCGCCAACATTCCCCAATACACCTGGACGACTGGTTTTGGGCACCAGATGCTTGATTCGATCAACCAATTCGTTGCCATTATTAATATTTACGCCGGCTTCGGCATAATTGAGATTTGATAGTTCAGATTTGGCCATGTGTGTAATAGTATCTGTACGGCTTTCGGCTGGCAATCCTTGACTTGTCAGAGACTCTTGCTTAGCTTGTCAACCCATGAAAACCGCTAATATTCGTTTATTACTAATTTGCCTGATATGTTTTCATAGCCAGGTATATGGTATCAGGGTGCCCGGGCTTTATGAAGCTGGGGTTTACGTGGAAGATCAGTCTGTCCAGGTCAGGCAGGTTGCCACGGAAGCTGCAATGAAAATGGTACTGGTAAAGTTGACCGGTGACAGAAATGCAGCCACGCGCATGGAACTACAGCCATTAATTGACAGGTCACAAGACTATGTCCAGCAATACCGTTATCTTGAGCCTGATCAGAATCAGGCCCTTATTGGCTTTGACAATCAATTGACGATTAATGTGCTCTTTGATGAAACCAATTTGAATGATGCGTTAAGAAGTTTGGGTATTCAGGTATGGGGCAGGGAAAGACCCTCTACACTCGTCTGGATTGCGATACAGGACGAAACCAGTAGAAGGATTATTCAGCCAGAGCTATCTCCCGATATTTTTAATGAAATTGAAACCCGTGCACAGGAACGTGGTATTGTTTTAATCAATCCACTTTTTGATCTGCAGGATAACTCGGCATTAAGGGCCAGTGATATCTGGGGAGGGTTTCATTTCTCAGTTAAAAATGTATCACAGCGCTATTATCCGGACATCATAGTTACCGGAAAAATAGAATCTGCAGTACCAGGCATATGGGAGGGGCAATGGACTGTTTACCTCAATGATAAGATTGAACAGTATTTTACCCAAGGTTCATATCTTGAATCGGTGTTGAGAGAGGGGGTTGATGGTCTGGCCGATATTATAGCAAGTAACTATAGCCAATCGGTCATGGCAGAAATTGGGAGCATAGAATTGCAGGTAGTTGATGTAGTAACCGTTGACCAGTATGCAAAAGTTCTTAAGTATTTTGAATCATTAAGTCCGGTAACAGAGGTAGAGGTGCTGGAAATTAAACCGGGACAAGTGAATTTCAGGATAAGTGCACATGGAGGTTCATCTGCGGTTGTCCAGGCGATAAACTTTGGACGCATACTAGAAGCGGTTGGTAACAACCAGAGCTTATATCGCGTCTTACCCTGAGAATGTTGTTTATTCAACGCAAGCTGTCAGCCGAAATACATTAATATGCCTTTTTTGAGATTTAGCAAATGGTAGATGAGCAAATTCCGTTGCCCATAGGCATATCAGACAAGTTTACTTTTTCTAATTATATTCCCGGTAACAACCAACATGTCTTGGAAAATCTGACAAAATATATACAGGATGGGAAAAGTGGGTTTCTGTATTTATGGGGAAAAACCGGGACTGGTAAGAGTCATTTATTACATGCAAGTTGTAAGGCGGCGGCACAGGCAAACAGTAAACCTGTTTATCTACCGTTAACTGAATTCCCGGACATGCAGCCTGACATTTTTTTGAGTATGGAAAACCAGGACCTGGTTTGTATTGATGATATCAATTCCATTGAAGGTAATGCCCCATGGGAAAGGAGCCTTTTTAATCTTTATAACCAGTTGCAGGAACGGCAAAAATTGCTGATTGTTACCGCAACAACAAGCCCGTCCGGGAGTGGGTTTGAATTACCTGATCTTAAATCCAGGTTGGCATCAGGTATTATTTATCACCTGGTTGACCTGGATGATAAACAGCGATTAATCGTGGTTAAAGAACGTGCCAGACAGCGTGGTTTTGAATTGTCAACTGAAGTACTTGATTACCTTGGAAGCCGGGTGGCCCGTGATCTGAAGAGTTTGTTATCCTGGCTGGACAGGCTGGATGAAGCCTCCCTGGTGACGAAGCGAAAGATCACTGTGCCTTTAATTCGGGATTTATTAAACGAGTAATTTTACTTTGACTTAAGGCTATGTGATATTGACGCTACCCGTTTACCCAGTGCCATACACAGGGCCTTTTCCTCTTCGGATACAGGAATATCGTTATCCGGACCACAGACATGACTGGGGCCGTATGGTGTGCCCCCTGTTTTTGTCTGGTTCAAAGCGGGTTCAGAGTAAGGCAATCCAACTATTAACATGCCATGATGAAGCAAGGGTAGCATCATGGATAATAAGGTACTTTCCTGTCCTCCATGAAGTGTGGCAGATGATGTAAAAACGCCAGCAGGTTTTCCAATCATGCTGCCGGATACCCATAAATCAGACGTGGTATCCAGAAAATATTTTAGTGGCGCAGCCATATTTCCGAACCGGGTCGGGCTGCCCAATAATAATCCATCACATCGACTGAGATCATCATGCTCGACATATAAAGGTCCGTCTTCGGGGATATCAGTATCAATACTTTCTACTGTAGTTGATATCGGGGGTACTGTACGTACCGTGGCAGTGCATTCATTGATGGTTGCAACACCCCTTGCAACCAGGTTTGCCATCTCTGCGATATTTCCGTGACGACTATAATATAGGACAAGGATTTCCGTCATTTCAGATTACTGCCAGCACATTTTCAGGTGGGCGGCCTATGGCGGCCTTTCCTTTAGACACCACAATTGGTCTTTCGATTAATATAGGATTTTTAATTATAGCATCCACAAGTTCGTCTTCACTTAGATTCCCATCGTCGAGTCCATTCTCATGGTACGCCGCTTCCTTCTTTCTCATGAGTTCTCTTGCTGATATCCCAAGTATATTGAGAATATTTTTTAGTTCGTCAGCAGAGGGGGGGGAAAGCAAATATTCGATAATTTCAGGTTTAATCCCCTTTTCTTCGAGTAGCTCCAGCGTTTGCCTTGATTTTGAGCATCTGGGATTGTGATATATGGTGACTGCCATTATTACCTCCGGGTAGCTATCAATGATATTCTTATGGTTATAGCAAATCGCTTACTGAATTTTTAAAGTGAATATCTCACGATTATACTTGATATAGGCAGCATGAATACACGATATTTACATCGGTTGCGGTATTTCATTGAATGGGTTATCTACTTTACCCGTTTTTTCTTCAGGCAATTCTATCACCAGCGTGGTTTACAAATAGCATCCTCATTGGCTTACGCAACGCTACTAGCACTGGTTCCACTAATCATAGTTATGTTTGGGTTTTTGGGTGGTCTGCCTGTGTTTGAAAACGTTGGTAATACAATCCAGTCTTACGTTTTTAATAATTTTGTCCCGGCATTTGGTGAAACGGTACTGGCGTATTTACGTACCTTTTCTCAAAAGGCATCGCAGCTGACGATAACCGGCCTGATAATGATATTTTTCATTGCAATCATGTTAATGGCCACAATTGATAACGCATTTAATACAATCTGGCATATTCGTAACAGACGAAATCCGGTTGCCCGTTTTCTGGTCTATTGGGCAATCCTTACAATGGGACCATTGTTAGTTGGTGTGGGGATGTTCTCAACATCATATATCTTGTCATTACCTGCAATCAGTGATGTGGAATCTGGGTTTGGATTAAGAGAGAGGTTCCTGTCCTGGTTACCGTTTCTGACAACCTCAGTAGCCTTCACCATATTATATATCCTGGTGCCAAATTGCTTCGTCCTCAGAAGACATGCCATTGTTGGTGGAATAACAGCAGCATTGTTATTCGAATTTGCCAAATATGGATTTGGAATATATGTAAGAAATATCGCAAGTTTTGAAACCATTTACGGTACCTTGGCGGTGGTTCCAATTTTTCTTATCTGGATTTATACCTCCTGGGTGGTATTGATTCTGGGTGCACACATTACGTTTTGTCTTTCGGCGTTCCGGTTTTCTTCGGAAAAACGTGGAATGAAAGATAATGAATGGTCATTTGCTGATGTGTACCAGGTTATATATCTTTTGTGGCTCGCACAAAAAGACGGTAAGACAATGTCTGCTTATGAGCTAAGACGGGGAGGAGTAAAAGCACCTCAATACCAGATAAATGAAATTTTGGGACATCTGCAAAATATGAACTGGGTACAAAATACTGGCTCTGGAAAATGGATACTGTCACGCGATATGGACGAGGTATCCGTTATGGATTTTGTGAAAATTATTCCAAAACCGTTACCGCTTGGAGTAGATAAAGAAAGTCATGGATCAAATTCTGGTGGTTTTGAGGATCTGCTGACTGAATATAATAAAAGTCTTGATAAAAATCTTGCCGTACCACTGAGCCAATTATTGCAGAAGACTCTGGGATAAAGTAATGATCTTGTTTGAGTGAGTATTATAATTTAGAGAGTAATCGTTTTATCAATTGAAAATTGTTCAAACCCAGTGGTCGATTCAAGTAAGTCTTGGGCCTTTGTCCTGATATTATTGTCGTTAATACATAATTCAATTTCCCGGTTTTTTATATACATTCCTTTACTGGTAATAATTGAATAACCACTATCAGGTTTTTTTTGTATGACTAATGCGCGTCTGAATCGCATGTCCTGACTGCTGCCACTGCATGCCCGGACGGCAGCTGCCCGGGTATTGGTTGAGATTATCTGTGGGCCTATCCGATAAAGTTTGCCATCCATAATCATTAACCATCGTACCGTGCCTATTGCCCATTTATTACTCGTTTTTTTCGTATCAATAATGATGAGGTCACCAACTTTAACGCTATGTAATGGTTTTAAATTTCGGATAACTGCAAATCCTCGGGTACTTTGATCAACCAATTCCCATTCATCAGTTTTATAGTTGATATTTGTCTGGGGTCATACTGATCATTATCCGGGAAATCGGGATCACCTTGTTCTGATTCAGGAAGCCTGGGAGGAATAAATTCTTCCTCGTTATTTATAAAGTAGTAAACTTCATTAATGCCGCAGGCAAGTTTAAGTCTTCCGGAGCGAGGTTTTCTGGAACTGCTTCTTTTCGGAGGACGTCCCCAGACAAGTGATAGATGTTCGAGAAGCATTTTCGCAAAGTAAGGCGAGATCTTGACAGATTTGTCCAGTCTTCCTCCCGATTCAAGTGTCTTTAGGTGGTTCTGGATCTTTTCATAAATACTTTCTGCTTTAATTAACCTGTGCCTATCTCCTGCCTTCTTTAAATTGAATTTTGAATAGGGGATAGGATTGTTATCGGCCCCAAGATTGACCACAAAAAGATTAAAATCATCCTGCATTTGTGAAAACGGTGAGATTTGTACCAATTCCACTCAATCATTTAGTTGTTCATATATCTCCCAGATAGCGCCATATGGCAGGTGATGAGGGTCCGCCAGCGAAGCCATCACGATCCGTTTATAGACACCTGAAATGGTCCTGAGGTTAATATTAGCAAATGCCTCAGGTACTGTAATAGTAGTATTGGCCTGCTGTAAAGATTCTGCAAGGTTATAGATATAATTGATCTCTTTCCAGACGCCCCTGGGAGCCGGAGAATATTCCAGGTAGCTGAATATCAATACATGGGAAAGATAATTCAACGAAAATAAGAAGTTTGCCAGGGGCGGTTTGGGTTGTTTCCACAGGGTTTTCCTCTTCAATGTTTCTTCAGCAGATAATCTACAGGCGCGGGCGAGATTGCTAGCTATCTTTTTTAATACTCTGATTTGTTCCCGTGCAGTTTCGATAGACTGAAGAGTGTGCTGGGCACCTGCCTTGATCTGTGAGTCAATATAATATTGATAAGGTTGACCATATAGTTCTACCAGCTCCAAGCGCGCGGCGGGTTTGATGTCTTGATCGTTGGTCAGGGCAGTAGCCTCTGCCAATAAGGTACTGGTTTTTTTAAAATCGATATATGGGAGATTATCCAGCCATTCTTCAATATACATAGGCCGGGTTTCGATCTGCAGACCGTTTGCCGTTTTTCTTTTCGGAATATCCAGGTTATTTAATGTCGTTACAGATTATTATTTTTGTTATAAACAAATAACTAAGCAAATACTATTCCAGGATTTATAATGATTAATAAACTTATGGGTAGAATAGCCATTAAGGGAGAAGAATGGGAACCAGTTCACAAAACATATTAGCTACCAATATCATTAAAACCTTTAAGACTGCGAGTAATTTCGGTATGTACTTAATATCATGCTATCAGGTAGCCAGTTTTGTCGCAATCTAGAGACAGTACGGAAGTTGGTTTAAAAACGGTCTATTTCAGGGTGAAAGGCCGGGTCCAGGGGGTTTTTTTTCGGGCCTCGACCAGGTCTACAGCGGAAAAAATTGGTTTATCAGGTTGGGTGAAAAACATGCCTGATGGTGACGTGGAAGGCATGGTGACAGGTCCTGAAAAACCATTACAGGAGTTTATTGCCTGGTTACATCATGGGCCAAAATTATCATCTGTGACAGCGGTGGAAATTTCTCCCCATCAAGTTGAGCAGTTTAGCGGCTTTGAGATCCGCTAATCCGGGTCATTTCTGTCCCTGATAAATGCCAGAATGTCATCTCTTGGGAGATCTCTGGATTCGGCATCGCTTCGACCTTTATATTCAACAGTGCCAGCATCCAGCGCCTTATCGCTTAAAACAATTCGGTGAGGGATACCCAATAGCTCCATGTCAGCAAACATGACACCAGGACGTTCCTTTCTGTTGTCAAGTAGCACATCAAACCCTGCCGCTTTAGCCTGTTGATAGAGTTCCATAACCGAATCATATAAGCGTTTAGATTTGTGCATGTTAATTGGCACAATGGCAAGGTCGTACGGCGCAATGGATTTTGGCCAGACTATCCCACGGTCATCATGATTTTGTTCGATTGCTGCTGCAACAATTCTGCTGATACCAATTCCGTAACAGCCCATGATTAAGGTAATGGATTTACCATTTTCATCTAGGCAGGATACTTTCATCGATTCGCTGTACTTGGTTCCCAGTTGAAAAATATGTCCAACTTCAATTCCCCTGGCAATCTTGACTGGACCATTATCTCCAGGGGAAGGTTCGCCCTGCGAAATATTTCTCAAATCTACAAAATCAGGTTCGGGTAAGTCTCTGCCCCAGTTTACACCTTTATAGTGGAAACCGTTTTCATTCGCACCGCAAATAAAGTCGGACATTACCGATGTACTGTAATCTGCATAAACAGGAATGTTTAGTTTAACCGGTCCAATAGATCCGACATCACATTTTAATTCTTTTGAGATTATTTCTGCTGAGGCAAATTTCAAAGGTGATCGAACTTTATCCAGGCGTTCGGCCTTAACCCGGTTTAATTCGTGATCACCTCGTAAGACTATGCCGACAAGTGAATCTTTCTCTCCATGGACAATTAGGGTCTTTAGGGTTTTGTCCTCGGAAACACTAAAAAAGGTGCTTACCTCTGAGATACTATGCTTACCCGGGGTGGAAACCTTTTCTATGGAGGCTTCAGGCGAAGGCCTTTGTGCTGAAGGCATTTGTGTTGCTACCATTTCCATATTTGCCGCAAAGTTTCCATTGTTAGTAAAGACAATCTGGTCTTCCCCAGATTCCGCCAGCACATGGAATTCATGCGAAGTATCACCGCCAATATTGCCACTGTCTGCAACGACTGCCCGGTACTCCAGACCTAAACGATCAAAAATTTTTTCATAGGTTTGGTACATAACTTCATATGTTTCCTGTAGTGACTTCTCATCCAGATGAAATGAGTAGGCATCTTTCATAATAAACTCTCTGGATCGCATTACCCCGAATCTGGGTCTAATTTCATCCCTGAATTTGGTTTGTATCTGGTAAAAAATTGCAGGTAACTGTTTGTAACTTCTGATTTCACTACGTACCAGGTCTGTTATAACTTCTTCGTGGGTTGGTCCAAGACAGAAGCCCCTGTCGTGCCGATCTGAAAACCGGAGTAATTCAGGACCAAACTGGTCCCATCTACCGGTTTCCTCCCAGAGTTCAGCTGGCTGGACCCCAGGCATAAGTATTTCCTGTGCCTTTGCGGCATCCATTTCTTCCCGGACAATCTGCTCTATATTCCTCAATACCTTTAATCCGGTTGGTAGCCAGGTATAGACACCCGAGGCAAGTTGACGGATGAGTCCGGCACGTAGCATTAACTGGTGGCTCACTGTCTCTGCATCTGCCGGTATCTGACGTTGGGTAGCTAATAGTCGCTGTGCTGTCTCCATTTTCTCACTCTTTGGTTAAATCCATGGCCGCGTATGTTATCTCACAGGGCCATCAGGGTGAAATTAAATACCCAACCCATGTATTGGCGGAATTTATGAAAATTTGTGCAAAGCACAACTTGACCTCTGTGAGGAAAATCAGTAGTTTATCAGGATTTATCATACAGGAATATTTGAGGGAAAAATTGACTGAATCTACTGAAAAATTACGCGGTGCCGACATCTTTGTCAGATCACTGATAGATGAAGGCGTCAATCACCTTTTTGGTTATCCGGGTGGGGCTGTATTGCATATATATGATGCCCTTTACCGGCAAACCGAGATTGACCATATACTGGTCCGCCATGAGCAGGGTGCTACCCACGCGGCGGACGGTTATGCACGTGCAACCGGTAAGCCCGGAGTGGTATTGGTTACCTCCGGCCCCGGTGTCACCAATGCCATTACAGGTATTGCCACTGCATATATGGATTCCATTCCCATGGTGGTATTTTCCGGTCAGGTGCCGCGCAACATGATTGGCAATGACGCCTTTCAGGAAGTCGATGCCATTGGTATTTCAAGACCATGTGTTAAACATAATTTTCTGGTAAAAGACGTTAAAGATCTGGCCAGTATTATCAAGAAGGCATTTTATGTGGCCAAGAGTGGCCGTCCAGGTCCCGTACTGGTGGATATACCCAAGGATGTAACTGCGGATTTATGTGAGTACAGTTACCCGCAGGATATTGAAATGCGTTCATATCGCCCGGTTACCAAGGGTCATCCGGGGCAGATTAAACGTGCGATCAAGTTACTGGCTTCGGCGAAAAAACCCATGATTTATACAGGTGGCGGGGTCATCCTAGGCGAAGCCCACGAAGAACTTACCAATATGACACAGAAACTGGGATACCCCATCACCAACACCCTGATGGGCTTGGGGGCCTATCCTGCATCTGACGGCCAGTTTCTGGGTATGCTGGGTATGCACGGGACCTATGAAGCCAATATGGCCATGCATCATTGTGATGTTCTATTTGCCATTGGTGCACGTTTTGATGACAGGGTTACAGGTGACCTGGAGCAGTTCTGCCCTAATGCCAGGATCATTCAGATTGATGTGGACCCGGCATCCATCTCCAAGAATGTACCAGTGGACATTCCTATCGTAGGTGATGTTAAGAGTGTTTTGACTGACATTAACAAGCTTCTGGATTCACAAGTTCATAAGATTGATAAGGATGCGATTTCTCAGTGGTGGGAGCAAATAAAAGAATGGCAAAAAATGGACTGTTTACGCTTTGATAGGAAGACTGAAAAAATCAAGCCGCAGTATGTGATTGAAACACTGCATGAGTTAACTAATGGAGACGCTTATGTTACATCTGATGTTGGACAACATCAGATGTGGGCTGCGCAGTTTTATAATTTCAATAAACCCAGACGCTGGATTAATTCAGGAGGTCTGGGAACAATGGGATTTGGATTGCCTGCCGCAATGGGCGTCAAAGTCGCGTTTCCGGATGAAACTGTCGCCTGTATAAGTGGAGAAGCCAGCCTGGTGATGTGTATTCAGGAACTGTCTACCTGTCTTCAGTATCATTTGCCGATAAAGATCATCCTGTTAAATAATCGATATATGGGAATGGTTCGCCAATGGCAGGAATTCTTTTATGATAAAAGATATTCACATTCGTATATGGATGCATTGCCGGATTTTATTAAACTGGCCGAAAGCTTTGGCCACGTCGGGCTAAGGGTTGAAAAAACAAGTGATGTAAAAGATGTTCTCAAGCAAGGTCTCGCCATGAAAGACAAATTGGTATTAATGGATTTTATTACCGACCAAACAGAGAATGTTTACCCTATGATAGCAGCCGGGAAAGGGCAACATGAAATGCACCTTACTCCAGAGCGGGAATTGGCCTGATTTAATATGCGACATATTCTATCTTTGCTCGTTGAAAACGAAGCTGGCGCTTTGTCTAGAATTTCAGGTTTATTTTCTGCCCGTGCATTTAATATCGAATCATTAACGGTGGCACCGACTGAAGATGAATCTCTTTCCCGTATGACCATAGTGACAACCGGATCTGAGCAGATAATTGAACAGATTACCAAGCAGGTAAACAAGCTGGTTGACGTGATCAAGGTAGTGGACTTAAATGAAAGGGCATATATTGAAAGGGAATTGTTATTGATCAAACTGGATGCCGATAAAGTCGAAAATAAAAAACTGGAGTCTATAGTTAGTGAGTACAAGGGTTCAATTATCGATGAGAGTGAAAATACGTTTATGGTAGAAATAATCAATACCGGCGAGGTCCTGGACAATGTTATCGAAAATTTTGATCAGTCCTGGATACTAGAAGTTGTTAGATCAGGGGTATCTGGTATTGCCCTTGGTGCCAGTGTTATAAATAAATAATTAAGAGAAGGCAGGAGTAACAATGAATATCTATTATGATAAAGATGCTGATTTATCACTTATTAAAGGAAAAAAAGTCACGATTATTGGTTATGGTTCTCAGGGTCATGCCCATGCAAATAACCTGAAAGATTCAGGTGTTGAAGTCTGCGTGGGTTTGAGGGAAGGATCCGCATCAGTTAAAAAGGCAGAATCTGCGGGATTGATGGTGAAGTCAATTGAAGACGCCGTAGCCTGGGCCGACCTAGTTATGTTACTGGCTCCGGATGAACATCAGGCCAGATTATACAAAGAGAATATTGAACCCAATATTCAGCAAAATGCAGCACTTGCATTCGCCCATGGATTCAATATCCACTTCATGCAAATCGAGCCCAGGGCCGACCTGGATGTGTTTATGATTGCACCCAAAGGTCCAGGACACCTGGTCAGATCAACATACACTGAAGGTGGCGGTGTGCCATCATTGATTGCCATTCATCAGAATCCGTCGCGACAGGCCAAGGAACTGGCATTGTCCTATGCATCAGCTAACGGTGGTGGCCGGGCAGGCGTGATCGAAACCACCTTTAAAGAGGAAACAGAAACAGATCTATTTGGTGAACAGGCTGTATTGTGTGGCGGTATAACAGCTTTGATTCAATCCGGATTCGACACCCTGGTAGAAGCAGGATATGCACCGGAGATGGCATATTTTGAATGCCTACATGAGACTAAACTTATTGTTGACCTTATATATGAAGGCGGTATTGCAAATATGCGATATTCTATTTCTAATACTGCCGAGTATGGTGATTTTACCCGTGGACCAAGGGTGATTAATGATGAATCTCGCAAAGCCATGCAGGAAATCCTAAAGGAAATCCAGACCGGATGCTTCGCACGCGAATTTATTCTTGAAAATCAGGCCGGCACACCAGTTATGAAAGCAGAACGACGGATCAGTAAAGCCCATCCAATTGAAACCGTAGGCGAACGGTTACGATCCATGATGCCGTGGATATCTAAAAACAAACTGGTGGATCAGGATAAAAATTAAATATATTTCTGTCTATTCACAGGTGTTTGTATACCGTTGGAGTTTTACAGGTATTAAATGATTGTAGCCCGAGAAATTAGGTTGCCTCTGATAGTCCTGGTTATTATCGCCATCACAATCAAGGTCTACATGGGGTGGATACCAGCAATATTGATTGCCGGTCTGATTATCGTTCTTGCTTATTTGTTTAGGGATCCTGTTCGTTGCATTCCCTCAGCACCACTGGCAATTATCAGTCCTGCCAGTGGGCGTATTATTGGAGTAGAGAAAACTAGTGATTCCTATCTTGACAGGCAGGCGATCAGGATCAGGATTAGCATGTCATTTCTTGATATGCATATATTACGCAGCCCTATTGAAGGCAAAGTCAGAAATCAGTGGGCAGAATCCAGTCCTGATAAAGATGTTAAAAAACGTTATACCTACTGGATACAGACTGATGAAGGAGATGATATTGTTTATTCCATTGGCACCTCAAACTTCTCGCCTTTTTTAGGAATAAATTTGCGTTGTGGTGAACGAACCGGTCAGGGCCAGAAATCAGGCTATCTGTATTTTTCCGGTATTGTGGATGTGTATATGCCAGAATCTTCCCGGGTACTTGTGAGTAATGATGACAACATCGATGCAGGCACAGGCATACTTGCAATGATTATCCATAAGAGCGGCGCCCAATTGACAAGTACCCAGGTACCTGCCACCTAAACTTTCTCAGATCATACTAATCCATAAAATTCCCGGAAAATAGTGGGATATTGATCTGGTTTTTAAGTAAACCCATTTATTGAATCCCCAAGCTGTGGTATATCAGGTTATGGTAAATCGTCGACCAGGAATATATTTATTACCAAACCTGTTTACAACCTCCGCGTTGTTTGCGGGGTTTTACTCTATTATTGCTGCAATTAACGATCGTTTTGAAGCCGCCGCTATCGCTGTTTTTGTGGCAATGATCATGGATGGTATGGACGGTAGAATTGCAAGACTAACCAATACCCAATCAGATTTTGGTACTCAGTATGACAGTCTCTCAGATTTAATCTCCTTCGGCTTGGCACCTGCGCTGGTAATTTATCAATGGTCGCTTTTTAACCTGGGGAAAGTAGGATGGTCTGCTGCCTTTATATACACGGCTGCTGCTGCATTGAGATTAGCGCGGTTCAATACCCAGGTGACGAATGAAGATAAACGTTATTTTCAGGGGCTGGCCAGTCCAGCAGCTGCGGCTTTAATTGCCGGGATAGTTTGGCTGGGTGAAAGTATTGGGATCCCTGATGAAAAAGCGAACCTGTTGATTACATTGCCTGTCACGGTGATTAGCGGGATACTAATGGTCAGTAACATCCGCTACCATAGTTTTAAGCAGATTGATCTTAAAGGTAAGGTTCCCTTCGTTTCCATACTGGTTGTTGTAATGGTGTTTTTTTTATTCTCCAGTAATCCACCGTTAATTTTGACCTCTGTGGCTTTTTGTTATGCCTGTTCCGGCCCGGTATTTACCCTGATTATGATCAGAAGACACCGGTACATGAGACGACAGTCTGATAGTGAAGTTGACCCTGAAAATTAATACTTGGCAAACTGAAAATTGACAGCTATAGTATTTTTTATGAAAACTTTGTTCGTTCAAAACATGCTTGTCCCGTCGTCATTCCCATCCCTGGGTAATGACCGTCTGCTCCTGCCCTGCTAGGGCAGATACTTTCTTATATAACTGATTTTTACCATTTGTTTAAAATATATGTCGCTTTAAGGCATATACGGTATATTTAGTGCTAAATGGAGTATTTCAATGAACGATAAATTGATCATATTTGATACCACTTTGCGTGACGGTGAACAGAGTCCCGGCGCGACAATGAATAAAGATGAAAAAGTTATGATCGCCAGGGCACTGGAAAAAATGCGTGTGGATATTATTGAAGCCGGATTTCCTATTGCCAGTCCTGGAGATTTTGAAGCAGTAAAAGCTGTTGCGCAAACGATAACTGAAAGTGTGGTTTGTGGTCTGGCACGTACCAGTGATGCGGATATTGATTCCGCCGGGGAGGCACTAAAACCGGCAGCTCAGGCAAGAATACACACATTTATTGCTACCTCACCAATTCATATGCAACATAAATTACGTATGACATCAGATGAAGTCGTATCCACGGCTGTTAAGGCAGTGAAACGGGCGAGTAAGTATACGGACAATATTGAGTTTTCTCCCGAAGATGCGGGACGATCAGAAATTGACTTTCTTTGTAAAGTAATTGAGTCAGTTATTGATGCCGGGGCTAAAACAATCAATGTACCTGATACCGTTGGCTACAGTATGCCTCATCAGTTTGGAGAAACTATTAAGCAGTTAATAGAAAGGATTCCGAACTCTGACAAGGCGGTGTTCTCAGTACATTGCCATAATGACCTTGGTCTGGCTGTGTCCAATTCACTCGCTGCTGTGCTCAATGGTGCCAGGCAAGTTGAGTGCACCATTAATGGCCTTGGTGAACGTGCAGGTAATGCCGCACTGGAAGAAATTGTTATGGCGGTCCGGACCCGAAAAGATGTGTTTGAGTGCGATACAGGCATTGATACCACAGAAATCGTTAATTGTTCCAGATTGGTTTCCAATATTACCGGTTTTTCGGTGCAACCGAATAAGGCTATTGTAGGAGCGAATGCCTTTGCTCATGAGTCAGGTATTCATCAAGATGGTGTGATCAAGAGCAGGGAAACCTATGAAATCATGAAGGCAGAGGACGTGGGCTGGAACACCAATCGATTGGTGCTGGGCAAGCACTCGGGTAGAAATGCGTTCAAGACCAGACTAAAAGAACTGGGTTTTGAATTCCATAGTGAAGAGGAATTGAATGAAAGCTTTAAAAATTTCAAAGATCTTGCAGATAAGAAGCATGAAATTTTCGACGAAGACCTTCAGGCCCTTGTCACAGACAGCCTGCATGATACTTCATATGAAAGAATCAAATTTATTTCTTTGAAGGTAAACACCGAGACGGGTGAGGTGCCAGCGGCTGAGATTACACTGTCAGTTGACGGAAATGAAATAAATAAACAATCAACAGGAGATGGTCCGGTTGATGCTGTTTTTAAAGCAATTGAATCTGCTCTGGATAGTGGTTGTGAATTGTTGCTATATTCCGTCAATAGTATCACTGGTGGGACGGACTCTCAGGGTGAAGTGACGGTTAGAATGAGTAAAAATGGACGTATGGTAAATGGCAGGGGTGCAGATACGGATATTATCGCTGCATCTGCAAAGGCCTATATCAATGGATTAAACCGGGTTATGGGGGTTGATGTAAGAGAACATCCACAGTTATGAATCTGGATTTACGGCACAAAGAGTATCTCAGGTTAATGGGTATTGATGTTTGGTTATCCAAGGATTCAGATAGCCCGGTTAGTCCACATATAGAAGATGTTAGTCATGCGGGACAGACAGGTTCACTGGACGAGTTACGAAAAAAAGTATCTGTATGTGCTAATTGTAGATTGCATGCTGGACGGACCCAAACAGTATTTGGGACTGGCTCTTATGATGCAGATTGGATGTTAATAGGTGAAGCCCCTGGTACGGAAGAAGACAAGCAGGGTAAGCCTTTTGTTGGCAGGGCTGGGAAATTGCTTACTGCCATGCTGTCGTCAATCGAGTTGAAAAGGGAAGAAGTATTTATTGCCAATATTCTAAAGTGCAGGCCTCCAAATAATCGCGATCCTTCGGCAGATGAGGTGGCGGCTTGTGAAGAATATCTAAATACACAGATTAGACTCATCAAGCCTAAGTTGATCATTGCGTTGGGGCGTATTGCCGCCCAGAATTTATTAAAATCAGAGGTGCCGATTGGTAAAATGAGGGGTAAGCTTTATCATTATGGTGAAGAGGATATCCCCGTTGTCGTAACTTATCATCCAGCATATCTGTTACGTTCTCCAAAAGAAAAACGGAAGTCATGGCAGGATTTACAGTTGGCTGTTAGTGAATTTAAGAAAAATATATAATGAGTGCAGTTATTAAACAGGACACTGTCTCATTTCGACCTATGATTGAGTCGGATTTGGAAGAAGTCCTTGTTATCGAGGACCAGGTTTATAACTTTCCCTGGAGTCGAAAGATTTTCCTTGATTGTTTGCGTGTTGGTTATTGTAGCTGGGTATTGGAATCCGGATATGACCATATAGATGCTTATGGGATTATGTCTGTGGCAGTTGGTGAATGCCATATTCTTAACCTTTGCGTACATCCAAGATCTCAACGTAAGGGGTATGGTAATGGTTTGTTATTTCACTTGCTGGATGTGGCAAGAAAACATAACGCAAATATAGCATTCCTGGAAGTTCGTCCATCAAATCAGGCTGCCAGGCACCTTTATCTTGATGCCGGTTTTAACGACGTAGGTATGCGTCGTAATTATTATCCTGCTAAAGATGGTCGGGAAGATGCGATTATAATGGCACGTACACTTTAAGCTGAATATATATTATGAATAAACAATATCCCACATTGGAATCGGCAATTGGTCAAACGCCATTAGTTAGATTACAGAATATTGGTGCGGATACCGGTAATATTCTGCTTGCCAAGCTGGAAGGCAATAATCCTGCCGGGTCAGTAAAAGACAGGCCAGCAATGAGTATGATTAAATATGCAGAACTGAGAAATGAAATAAAACCCGGTGATAGACTGATAGAGGCTACCAGTGGCAATACTGGAATCGCACTCGCAATGGCTGCGGCGATCAAAGGTTATAAAATGGTACTGATTATGCCCGAGCATATGAGTCTGGAACGACGTGCTGCAATGAAGGCCTTTGGTGCCGAAATTATCCTAGTCAGTAAAGCTGAGGGTATGGAAGGTGCCAGGGACATTGCTGATGAAATGGCTAATCAGGGTAAGGGTAAGGTATTGAATCAATTTTCCAATCCTGATAATCCCCGGGCTCATTATGAAGGTACCGGTCCTGAAATCTGGGATAAAACCAATGGTGAAGTAACACATTTTATTAGTGCCATGGGTACCACAGGTACGATCATGGGTGTGTCGAGTTACTTAAAAGAAAAAAATTCGGATATCCAGATTATCGGAGTGCAACCTGAAGGCAATGAAAGTATTCCCGGGATTAGACGTTGGCCAAAAGAGTATCTCCCCGAAATATATGATTCCAGCAGGGTGGATAGGGTAATCGATATCTCACCATCACAGGCAGAACAAATGACACGGCGTCTTGCTACGGAAGAAGGCATATTTGCCGGTGTCTCCTCGGGCGGGGCCATCCATGCCACCCTGGAACTTGCCAGGCAGGTTGAAAATGCAGTCATGGTAACTATCATTTGTGACCGTGGTGATCGTTATCTTTCTACTGATTTATTCCCTGCATAACAAGCTTATGAACGTCCTGGTTTTTGACATCGAAACGATACCTGATACTTCAACCGGGAAGATTCTTTATGATCTTGATGGTTTGTCTGATAAAGAAGTGGCAGAGGTCATGTTTAGCTGTCGTCGTCAGGAAACGGATGGTAAATCTGATTTTTTACGTCTGCATATGCATGAAGTTGTCGCCATTTCAGTATTATTAAAAACCAAAGAAGGTATAAACGTATGGTCACTGGGTGAAGTCGATTCCAGCGAAGAAGAAATTATTCAACGATTTTATGAGGGAATAGATAAATATATACCTCGTCTGGTTTCATGGAACGGTAGAGGGTTTGATTTGCCAGTCTTACATTACCGGGCATTACTCCATGGAATAAATGCCCAAAGGTATTGGGAGACAGGTCATGATGACCAGAGCTTTCGTTGGAACAATTATATCAGCAGATATCATGACCGACATACGGATCTAATGGATCTATTGGCTGGTTATGAGTATCGGGCGGTAGCTCCACTTGATCAGATTGCGACGATGCTTGGTTTCCCCGGAAAAATGGGGATGAGTGGAGATCGCGTATGGGACAATTTCATGGCAGGTGATATTGTTTCTATTAGGAACTATTGTGAAACAGATGTTCTAAATACTTACCTTGTTTACCTTCGATTTGAACTAATGAGAGGAAACCTCTCACCCTCGAGCTATGAGAATGAATGTCAATCAGTAAAAGATTTTCTCATGAAAGATTCAAAATCACATCTGCTTGATTTTCTCAAGGCATGGGAAACAATTAGCAAACCCGTTTAATCCATTACCCGAAATCACCTTCCAAGCAAATGTCCAAGAAAAAAAAGCTTGTTGAGCCCTTATTACATGATATTTATATCGAATCCCTGTCGCACGAAGGTAGGGGCGTTGCCCGGGTGAATGGTAAAACTGTATTTGTTGATGGCGCGTTACCAGGAGAATCGGTAAGCATTAATTATCTCAGGCGTAAATCAAAATTTGATGAAGCAGAAATGGTTAGTGTTAACAATCCCTCTGCAGATCGTGTTGAAGCAAAATGCAAATACCATCAACTTTGTGGTGGCTGTAGTTTGCAACACATAAACAATGAGTCTCAGATTCTACATAAGCAAAATGTTGTTTTGGAACAGTTCACTCACATTGGTCAAACCAGTCCAATAGAAATACTTCCTCCCTTGACTGGTGAAATCTGGGGTTATAGAAATAAAGCCAGGCTGGGTGTTAGATATGTCAATAAAAAAGCCAAGGTCCTGGTTGGCTTTCGGGAAAAGAAAAAACCTTCTTTTATTGCTGATATTGATGAATGTTTGGTGTTACATGCCTCAATAGGGCAACGTATCACAGAACTAAAGAAACTGATGGAACAGCTTAGTATCAATTCAAAAATACCTCAATTGGAGGTGGCAATCGGGGAAAATGAATCTGCTTTAGTCATCAGGCATTTAAAGGAATTTACCCAGGAAGACATGGGGATTATGGAGAAATTCTCGGCAAATACCGGGATACGATTATATCTTCAGGCTGGAGACATTGATTCAATAACAACGTTGGATGGCAAAAAACATTCATCTTTACACTATAATATTCCTGAAGCGGATATCACAATCTGGTTTTCACCAATGGACTTTACCCAGGTCAATCCGCAAATTAATCAATTAATGGTAAGGCAAGTCCTGAAATACCTGTCGCTTGATAGTAAGGACAATGTCCTGGATCTTTTTTGCGGTTTAGGAAATTTCACTTTACCCATTGCCCAAGAGGCAGGCTATGTTATGGGAGTTGAAGGTTCGCTGTCTCAGGTTAAACGCGCCATGGAAAATGCCAGAGAAAACAAAATAAGTAATGTGGAATTTAAGTGCGCGGATCTATATTCAGATACAGGCCATCAGGATATGAATATACAAGGGTATAATAAGCTGCTGCTGGATCCACCCAGAAGCGGGGCAAAAGAAATCATTAACTCTCTGGACCTGGGTGATATTGAAAAGATTGTTTATGTTTCGTGTAATCCTGCAACTCTGGCAAGGGACGCGGGTATCCTCGTCAATGAACAGGGTTTCAAATTTAATCAATTTGGTGTTATTGATATGTTTCCTCATACCGCTCATGTGGAGTCTGTTTCAATATTCAGTAGATAGATAATCGAATGACAAATACACAGAATAAATATATAGAAATTTCTTTGTCGTCTCAGAACCTGGTATTACATCATGGCAATGCAGTTTTGTTTCAATCTCGAATATCTTCATCCTTAAATGGTGCTGGAGAACAGTCAGGAAGTGAATGTACTCCAAGGGGATTACACTATATCAGTGAAATGGTAGGTGA
>JAURPG010000022.1 GCA_030835405.1 Gammaproteobacteria bacterium
CCGGTTATTCTATTAAATAAAGTAGATTTACCGGTGTTGGGTCGGCCAACGATTGCAATAACGGGGTGCATAATAAGTTCAGTGACAAAATGATTATCTCAAACAGAGAGATCACTCGTAGGTCAGGGCTACCAGCTCCCCATCAGTGGAAAAACCATACACGGTATTACCAGCTATGACAGCGGGGGCGATGATTCGCTCATCAGATATCCGTTGCCTGGCAACAAAGGCGCCAGTGTTCTTATCCAGCCAATGCAGATAGCCTTCAAAATCACCAACCACCAGGTAGTTGCCCACCACGGCAGGTGCTGTGACGTCACGATTCAGCAAGGCATCCATTTTCCATATGGATCCACCGTTAAATCTGTCAAAGGCCCAGATAACACTTTTATCATCAGTTATATAAAGGTAATCACCTTCAACGGAAAATCCACTGTATGAAGAGGTGTCACGGTTCCACAGGACCCTGCCAGTATCACGTGTCAGGGCGGCAAGCTGCCCCTGGAATGTCACGACATAGACAATGCCCCCAGCAATGATAGGTTTAGCATCGATATCTACCATGCGTTCAAGTTCTGATCGACCTCGTGGTGAACTAATGCCGGTTTCCCAGAGTAGCCGGCCAGTATTAATGTCAAGAGCTGCCAGGCTGCCACTGTCAAAACCGATGATAATGACATCATCGTCAATGGCCGGAGCACTGGTACCACGTAAGGTCAGTGCTGGAACGGTCTTCTCATAGGTCCACAATCTCCGGCCAGAGCTGCTGTTCAATCCAAATATTCTCCCGTCCAGCGTCCGCACGATGACGATGTTCCCGGACTTTAGAGGTGGTGTGAGAATTTCACTTGAGACTTTAGAAGTCCACAGCTCATCGCCTGAATCAGGGTTCAGGGCGATCACGTCTCCGTTGTTGGTGCCAATAAAGACCATGTCTCCACTGTATCCTGGACCACCGGTAATATAGACCTTGTCAGCCTTGGAAAAGAAACCGCCACCCATCTCCAGGGTATACGACCAGATAGTCCTGCCGTTTTCAGTATTTAAAGCCTGTACCTTTCGGTCAGTGTCGGCAATAAAGATTCTGTCGGTTGTCACAACGGGTTGCAGCAACAGGTATTGTTCGTCGGTTCCTTTACCCGTGTTTCTGTCCCAAAGTTCTGTAACATTAAGACTTTCTTGAAACTCGGTGAGTTCAGCGGGGGGATCAAAGTCCTCGGGCTTTTCACCCATCAGGTTGTTTAGTGTTTCACAGCCCGTCAGGAGAAAAAAGGTGAGTAATATTAGATAGCGGTGAAACATGAAAACTATTTTAATGCTTCAAGCTTCAGGTTCAAGACACCCGGATTATAAGCAAGCTCCTCAGACCCTGATATTGCCAGTTCGTACGCCTGTCTGGCCTCATCAACTTTACCCTGGGCAGCAAAGATATCTCCCTTTATTTCAGCATATTGTGAAGCAAAGTTTCCAGGGTCCTTACTGGTTACGATTGCTAATGCCTGGTCGAGCTTATCATTGGCAATATATATTCTTGCCAGTCTCAGGCTTATCTCATGTTGCAAGGCGGGGTTACTGGTTTGTTCAAGTGCTGCGCTGAGATGTTCTTCAGCAGAATCGTAATTACTCTCCAGGTTGTCCAGGTATGCCAGAATTAATCTTGCATAGCTGGCATAACCTGTGTCGGCAAAATTATTAATGACCTCCATGGCCTTTTCCCTTGCCTGGGATCGATCGTTCATACTGGTGGCTACCAATGCAGACTGGTAGGTATTTGAAGCGGCTTCCATGGTTTCAATTTGATTTGATTGCCAGCTCCGCCAGCCAAAAATTGCAGCCAGTCCAAGTACAACTCCTATGAGGGCAGATTTACCGTTTTCATCCCACCATTTTCTCAGGGTTTCCAGTTGTTCATCTTCTGTTTTATATACGTCCAATCATCTTCTCCAATATCAGGATCTTCTTTATCAGGTATGTCTGAAAAGGTTGCTCAAAAAATGAGCAGGCATTATAACCTTGCTTTACTCGAATAACAGCCTATCAGGTTGTTATTGCGAATTTTATCGGCGAGTTCCGTCCAACTGACTTCTATCTGCTCAGCATCGGTCCTGAGGGATTTTATCCCAATTGTCTGATTTTCAAGTTCTTTACTGCCCAGGATCAGGGCAAGGCTGGCACCTGATTTATCGGCCTTTTTGAACTGTTTTTTGAAATTTCCCCCACCACAATGGGTCATCAGCCTGATTTCCGGTAGCTGGTCTCTAAGCGTTTCGGCCAGTTTCATAGCTGCATCAATGGCCTCATCGGTGGCAATGACCAGGTATATATCAGGATTTTCCTGGGGAATATCGATTTGTTCGTTTTCCTGCAATAGCAGGGTAAGACGCTCAAGTCCTATGCCAAAACCAATGCCGGGAGTCACCGGTCCGCCAAAGTGTTCAACCATGCCATCATAACGCCCGCCGGCACAAACCGCACTCTGGGCACCCAGACGATCAGTAACCCATTCAAATACGGTACGATTGTAATAATCCAGTCCGCGCACCAACCTCGGATTAATTTGATATTTGATTCCATTGGTATCCAGAATGGTCTGCATGGTCGCAAAATGATCTTTGGATTCATCATCAAGCGATTCTGCCATTTGTGGTGCAGACTCGATCAATTTTTTCAGGTCTGGGTTTTTACTGTCCAGAATACGCATGGGGTTTTTATTCAGCCTGTTAAGGCTGTCATCATCCAGCTGGTCTCTATTATCACTGAAATACTCTATGAGCCGTTCACGATAGTCCTGTCTTGCCTGAGGATTGCCAAGTGTATTGAGCTCAAGTTTAATTCCATCCAGACTCAGTGCCTTCCAGATACGTGCGCACATGATGATGATCTCTGCATCGATGTCGGGACCGGGTATGCCAAACACTTCAATACCAATCTGATGGAACTGTCTGAGCCTGCCTTTTTGTGGACGCTCGTGCCGGAACATCGGACCGTAATACCATAACCGGTTGTGGTTGGACTGTACCAGCCCATTTTCGATAAGCGCCCTGACACAGCTGGCCGTCCCTTCTGGCCGCATAGTCAATAGTTCACCGTTCCTGTCTTCGAAGGTGTACATCTCCTTGGTAACGATATCAGTGGTTTCACCAATGGAGTGTTTAAATAATTCCGTCTTCTCCAGTATGGGGGTACGGATTTCACGGTAACCATAGTTATGCAGGGTTTGTATGATAGTAGATTCAACAAAATGCCACAGCGGCATTTCATCGGGTAATGTATCGTGCATGCCCCTGATGGCTTTAATTTGTTGTGACACGTTAATCCCTGAATTATTTATTTTTATAAATGAACACCTGAGAGAGGACCGGTTAATGAAAACCGGATGCTATTCCCCCAGAGTAAATCTGGCGACTCCGGCACGGGTGTAGGGTGACTGGTCTACCGGCTCACCATTGTATTCTATGCTGACTCCCTGTGCGAAACCCAGCAAGATATCAAAAGGTGCTGTACCCTTAAGGGTGAGCTCATCACCCGTCCTGCCCAGGTCAAAATAGACCTTTTGTTCGTTGACATCAAAGATCTCTATCCAGGAATCAGCGTTTATCGTCAATACCAGGGTATCAGGCCCGGTAGATGGTGGCGTTTCTTCCTGTTCCTCTGCGGCAGCATTGCCGGCCTGGGGGTCTTCACTGCTAGTTATCGTAGAATCAAAATCCAGCTCCGACATTAAATTATCTGAAATTTCTTCCATAATCTGGTTGTCTACCTGGACACCTTCATCAGTTGTCGCGAAGGGATTTATCATCTGGGTTTCAGCTGTGCCCGGGGTAATAGTAATGTCCATAGGATATTGGTCTAAATAACTGGAAACGGGGACATATTGATTAATATTGATTTCTTCAAGCGGTTCACTCAGTTGTTCTTCAATGGCAACGTCTTCAACTGTTTGTGTGTCTGACACATCTGACACCGGTGTTGGCGGTCTTGAAATAGTGAAATTACTTTGCCACCATGCGATGACCAGTAATACCAGCCCCAGGGAAATGAGATAGGTGAAGGCCTTTACCGGTTTGTCGCTACTGCTGGATTGACTAGGATATTTTATTTCCGGAATAATCTCCGGGTCTTCGCGACCAGCGCTTTCCTTATACAAGGCCAGCATTTGTTCTGGATCAAGCTTGAGTAGTTTGCAATATCCCCTGATATATCCGCGTACGTAAATAGGGTCTGGCAGGGAATCATGGTCATCATTTTCAATAGTTATAATGACATTAACATCAAGATGCAACTGGTTGGCAACCTGGTTGATGCTGACGTCCTGTTTCTCTCGATGCTCTTTAAGGATGGCACCGATATATACAGGTTGTTTTTCTATTTCATTTTCGACCATCTTATCTACGGCTTATGTCATTCAGTTCCTGTACCTGCGGAGAATCAGAATAATTATTCCTTAGTAACATTTCATAACTGGCTTCGGCATCTGTATCACCAAGTACTTTCTCTATTTTAACGCCCAGCAACAAACTCACAGGGTTGTGTCGAGAGACAGTTTCAAAGCGTTGCAGGTAACCTCTCGCTGAAAGAAAGTTGTCCTGGTCGTAACTGATCTGGGACATTTGTAACAGGGCAACGGGTAACTGTGGATTAATACTCAGTGCCTGTCGTAAATATTGTTCGCCCAGGTCTGGACGCTTGTTTGCCACAGCGCAGGTGCCAGCGTTGGCATATGCCATTTCCGGTGTTTGATATAGGGGGTTTTTTGCAGCAGAAAGAAATGTTTCTTCTGCCTCAGTAAAACGGCCCTCGGCACAAAGAAAACTACCATAATTATTTTTCGAATCCGAATCGTTGCTGTTAAGTGCAATGGCCCGTTTAAAATGTTGTTCGGCAAGAGCCGGGTCACCGAGTCTTTGATAAAGCAATCCATATATATTATGTGTGTAATAGTATCTTGGGTCTGCCGCGTAAGCCCTGTTTATGCGTTCAAGGGCCGTTTCCAGATCACCGGTTCGCATGTATTCAACGGCAAGATTAAGGTTGGTACGGGCGACCTCATTGGTACCCTGATTTGGCCTTAATTCCGGATTGGAAGGTGGATTTGAGGCGCATCCGGATATCACCATTAAGCAAGCCAGGTTTAAAAGTAAATATCTCATTAATGTATTCCCACCTCTGTGTTCAATTGATGGCGCCTTGCCTTGGCAACTACCTGCCCAACCAGTTGTCCACAGGCCGCGTCAATGTCATCACCCCGGGTTTTCCTGGTAATCGTAATCAGCCCATAATCCATCAATATCTCTCTGAAACGGTCCAGGTCGGGTTTGGAAGAACAAGTATAGCCTGATC
Organism: Gammaproteobacteria bacterium; assembly: GCA_030835405.1. Classification (GTDB taxonomy): domain Bacteria; phylum Pseudomonadota; class Gammaproteobacteria; order Eutrophobiales; family Eutrophobiaceae; genus Eutrophobius. The sequence goes on from JAURPG010000022.1 coordinate 5,341, forward strand.
CGGGGAAAGGATTGAACGGGATCAGGTTAATTTTCCCCGGAAAACCCCTTAATAACCTGCCTAATTCATGGGCATGGGCCTGTGAATCATTAATATTGGCCAACATGACGTATTCGAAGGTGATGGGATCGCCCTGGTTGGTTTCACTGTATCGCCGACAGGCTTCCAGCAGTGATTCAATAGGATAGCTGCGGTTGATTGGTACCAGCGTGTCACGTAACGGATTATTTGGGGCATGCAAAGAGACAGCAAGCGATACCCGGGTGGTTTGTGCCAGTCTGTCAATCCCAGGTACCACACCTGCTGTACTCAGGGTTACCCGCTTGGTGGACAACCCAAATCCCAGATCATCTTTCATCATATCCATGGCGGCTGTGACGTTTTCAAAATTGAGTAATGGTTCACCCATGCCCATCATCACCACGTTGGTAATGATCCTGTTATGTTGACCAAAATAACCAAGTTCTCGATTGGCCAACCAGACCTGACCAATGATATCGGCCATAGACAGATTGCGACTGAAGCCTTGTTTGCCTGTGGAACAAAAGCTGCAATCCAGTGGACAACCAACCTGGGAAGAGACACATAAGGTCCCACGGTCTGTTTCCGGAATGAAGACAGATTCGATACAATTTTTTTCATCTACCCGCATTAACCACTTACGGGTACCGTCATTGGAAATTTTTTCTGTCTCAATTATCGGCAGATCAAAGACTAACAATCCAGCAAGTTTATTTCTCAGGTCCTTGCTCAGGTCTGTCATGAGTTCAATATCGATCACACCCTGATGATAAACCCATTTCATTACCTGGGTGGCCCGATAGGGTTTTTCTCCGAGATCGGTGAAGAAACTCCTTAGAGTCTCTTGTGTGAGGTTGAAAAAATTTACCGGCTGCATGTGTTATCTTGTGCGCGGACAGATCTCTTCATCAGAAAAGAAAAACGGGATCTCGTCATTTACTGATTCAGGTGAATCGGAGCCGTGGACGGCATTTTCACCCTGATCGCCTTCAATATCACAAAAGTCCGCGCGGATAGTCCCGGGCTCTGCGTTTTTGGGAAAAGTCGCACCCATCAGATCGCGGTTTTTCATGATCGCATTATCACCTTCCAGTACCTGTACCAGCACCGGGCCGGAAGACATAAAATCCACCAGTTCAGAAAAAAACGGGCGTTCCTTATGAACAGCATAGAATTCTCCTGCCTTGTCTTTGTCCAGGTGCAGCATCTTCGCTGCAATGATCTTTAACCCGGCCTTTTCAAAGCGGCTGTATATCTCTCCAATGACATTTTTTGCCACTGCATCGGGTTTTATGATGGATAGGGTTCGTTCAATAGCCATTTACTACTCCATTTTGTACGTTGAAAACCCGCGATTATACTGGTTTGGGGTTGGATAAGGGTAGCTGATTTTGCCTTATTTTCCGGCTTTTGGTGCCATTATCTGTACCATTTTCTCATGTATCCGCACTTCATAGGTCTCTATGGGCACAAAAGCTGGTGGACACAGTGGTTTCCCGGACCGGATGGAAAACCTTGCTCCATGCCGGGGGCACAGCAGTTCTTCTCCATTTATCAGTTCTCCAGGGTCGAGCCCTGAGCCCAGCATGGGAAAGCCCTCATGGCTGCAGACATCCTTGACGGCGAAGTATTGCCCGTCCAGGTTTATTACCGCAATGCGGGTGTTATTAATTTCGATGAGACAAACCTTGTTCTTTTGCAGGTCAGCCTCGGATGTGACATCAAGCCAGTTAGACATATTTTAGTAAAACGTGAGATGTAAAACGATTAGCGTAGAATGAATTCATTGTTACGTTTTAGATTTCTCCTTTAACAATTTATCTAGTAATACATCCCCGTTTGCAGCTTCGCTGCCTCTGACATCATGGCCTGGTTCCAGGGTGGGTCGAAGGTGAGTTCAACATTCACTTCATCCACATTGGGGACCATGGCAACTTTCTGTTTGACGTCTGCGGCAAGGAAATCTCCCATACCACATCCAGGCGCAGTGAGGGTCATGAGAATATTCACAACGTGTTTGCCGTCTTCCTGTTTATCGATGGAGCAATTGTAGATCAAGCCCAGGTCTACCATGTTCACGGGAATCTCAGGGTCATAACAGGTTCGCATTTGTTGCCAGATTAGGTCCTCGTTTACCTCACCCTCTTGAATATCTTCATCCTTGAATTTAGCTTCTTCGGAGACTTCGAAGCCAAGGGCATCGGCATTATGCGCACCAATCTGTGCAAGGTTACCATTGATGTTCACTGTGTAGTTTCCACCCAGGGCCTGGGTAATGGTGACCTCACTATCAGCAGGGATAGTAATCGGTGTGCCGACGGGGATGAGGATTGCCTCTACTTCGCGGGTGACGGTGACGAGTTCGTTGTCCATATATTATTCTGTTGAAATTGAATTGTGGCTGCCATCCAGCAGCCCGTTAAGGGTATGCCAGCATAAGCTGGCGCATTTTATACGGGAAGGGTAGTCACGTACACCTGCAAGGGCGGCAAGTTTACCAAATTTTTCCAGATCCAGGTCCGGCTCTTCGTCGGTCAACAGGTGATGAAAGTCATTGAATACGGATTCGGCTTCTTTAGTTGACTTGCCTTTCATGGCTTCAGTCATCAGCGAGGCGGATGCCACGGATATGGCACATCCTGAGCCATCGAAGCTGATGTCGTTGATAATATCATTGTTAAGCTTGATATAAAGCGTGAGACGGTCACCACAAAGCGGGTTATATCCTTCCAGTGACAGATCAGCATCTTCCAGTTTGCCGAAATTTCTGGGACTGCGATTGTGATCCACAATTACGTCCTGGTAGAGGTCTTTCATATCGAAACTCATGCGAACACCTTTCGGGCGTTTTGTAATGCTTCAACCAGTGCATCTATATCGTCACGGGTGTTGTAAAGCGCCAGGGACGCCCTGGCGGTTGCCGGGATTGAATACCGTTCCATCACCGGCATGGCACAATGATGGCCGGTCCGGATGGCGACACCGTGTTGGTCCAGGATGGTACCGATATCGTGAGGGTGGATGCCGTCCATTACGAATGACATGATCCCTGCCTTGTTTTTTGCAGTCCCCACCTGGGTCAGGCCATCAATATGGGACAGCGCCTCGGAACCATAGGCCAATAGGTCTGCCTCATAGTGTGCAATGTTTTCCATTCCTATGGCAGTGACATAATCGATGGCCGCACCGGTACCAATGACCCCGGCAATATGAGGTGTGCCAGCCTCAAATTTGTAGGGCAAATCATTATATGTAGTCTCATTAAACCGCACAGTCCGGATCATGTCACCACCACCCTGCCAGGGCGGCATGGCTTCCAGCAGCGCCTGCTTCCCATAGAGCACCCCGGTGCCGGTAGGCCCGAACAACTTATGGGCAGAGAAACAATAAAAATCACAGTCCAGTGCCACCACATCAACAGGGCAGTGGGGTACCGCCTGGGCTCCGTCCAGCAGTACCGGTATCTCTTTCGCATGGGCAAGATCGATGATCTCTTTTACCGGGTTGATGGTCCCCAGGGCATTGGAGATATGTACCACTGCCACCAGACGGGTGCGATCACTGAGCAACGCCTGGTACTCTTCCATAATCAATTCGCCCTTATCATTAATGGGGACAACCTTGAGACTGGCGCCGGTTTGTTCGCAGAGGATCTGCCAGGGTACGATATTGGAATGGTGTTCCATTTCAGTAATGAGGATTTCATCACCGGGTTTGAGATTGGCACGACCGTAGGTCTGTGCCACCAGGTTTATGGAAGCCGTGGTGCCGCTGGTGAGAATCACTTCCTGTAATGACCCGGCATTAATAAAATTTTTGATCTTGTTTCTGGCAGCCTCGTATTCCCCGGTGGCCTTTTCACTCAAGCTGTGTACACCACGGTGGATATTGGAATTGTATTCGCGGTAATACTTGTCCAGAACCTCTATCACCTGCCGGGGTTTTTGCGCGGTTGCACCGTTATCGAGGTAGACCAGTGGATGGTCGTTTATTTCCTGGTGGAGTACCGGGAAATCTTCCCGGACCTTACCAATATCATAAGGTTTAACAGGGGTGTCAGCGGTCATGATACAAAATCCTTAATTAAGCTGCTATCGGGGAGTTTGCCTATCACTTTTTTCTGCAGCCGGTTGATGATCTGCGGATAGTGGATCTTGTCTATCACGTCTTCAGCAAAGGCAAAGGTCAAAAGGCTACGGGCAATCTCTTCATCAATGGCGCGGGACCTCAGGTAAAACAACATGGTGTCATCCAGTCTGCCAATGGTGGCACCATGACTGCATTTGACATCATCGGCATAGATCTCCAGTTCCGGTTTGGTATCCACTTCCGCCTCACTGGAGAGTAAAAGGTTAGCGTTGGACAGGTGTGCCTCGGTCTTTTGGGCATCTTTTGCGACGATGATCTTGCCGTTAAATACCCCACGAGCCTTGTCCCCCAGCACGCCACGGTAGGTTTCATTAGACCGGGTGTTGGGGGAGCTGTGGTTGACGGTGGTGTGGTGATCGATGTGTTGTTTACCTTCTCCCATGTATAAACCGTAAATGGTGGCCTCGGCATTGGGTCCGGCCAGGTTAATATCCAGGTCAGATCGTGCCAGCTTGCCGCCAATAGAGACCTGGTAAGCGTTCAGGGAACTGTTCTGTTTTTGCTCTACGAAAAAGTTACCAACATGATAACCATCCAAACCTTCCTCGGTAAGCTTGTAGTGGTTTAAGCCAGCACCGTCTTCAAGGTATGCCTCAGTGACGGTATTGGTGAAGTAGTTTGTGCTGTCAGGCCCATAATAAGTTTCTATTACGTCTGCCCGGGCATGGGTCCCCACCACGATAAGGTTGCGGATATTCTGGGCAACTTCATCGGTATCACTGGTGGAGACAAAGACCAGGTTTACAGGTTTGTCCAGGGCAACGTTATTATCAATGATGACCACGGCCCCATCTTCAATAAGAGAGGTATTCAGCGCAACAAATCCGTTTTTCTCGTGGCGATTTTCTCGGTTGAGAAAGTGACTGATGCGGTCATGATGGGAAGTGATTAGTTCACTGAGGCTGCCGATAACAACATCTTCAGGTAGCGCATCAAGATTAGAATGAGACCTGGAAAAAATTCCATTAATAAAAACCAGATCATGACATTCCAGTTCCGCAATCCTTGCGGAAGATAGAATTGAATCAATTCCTTCGGGAGGTATAGACTTGTTGAAGGTGTAGTTCTTTTCAAGAATGGACGAGACATCAGTGTACTTCCAGTCTTCCATCTTTCGGGTGGGGAAGCCGCTGTTGGTCAGGCTGCGGTTAGCTGCATCCCGGTGACCCTGTAGCCAGGAGTGGCTGGAGACAGCCGTTCCCTGGGAAAGAAAATGTTCAACGCTAGCTGAGGTCATGCCGCGCTGGCCTCCTCGATGACCCAGTCATAGCCGCGTTTCTCCAGTTCCAGAGCCAGTTGCTTGTCACCGGATTTTAATATCCTGCCACCGGACAACACATGTACCCGGTGGGGGACAATATAATCCAGCAGTCGTTGATAATGGGTAACAAGGACAATCGCGCGATCTTCGTTCATGAGATTGTTTACACCGTTGGCGACAATTTTCAAAGCATCGATGTCCAGGCCTGAATCGGTCTCATCCAGAATCGCCAGCGCCGGTTCCAGTACCGCCATCTGGAAGATCTCATTGCGTTTTTTCTCACCACCGGAAAAGCCTTCGTTGACGGCGCGGTTGAGCAGATCTTCCTTCATATGCACTACCTTCATCTTCTCCTTCACCAGCGACAGGAACTCAACGGCGTCCAGTTCAGGCTGCCCCCTGTGTTTACGGATGGCATTGATCCCGGCCTTTAACAGGTAGACATTGTTTACCCCGGGGATCTCCACCGGGTACTGAAAGGCAAGAAACACCCCTTCGCAGGCACGTTCTTCCGGAGATAATGCCAGAAGGTCTTTACCTTTATATTCCACGCTACCATCCACCACTTCATAACCATCACGTCCAGCCAGGACGTTGGCCAGGGTGCTCTTGCCAGACCCGTTGGGACCCATGATGGCATGGACCTCTCCGGCATTGACCTCAAGGTCAAGCCCGTTGAGGATCTTTTTGTTGTCTACCTTAACGTGCAGGTTTTTTATACTTAACATACCTTGTCCTTGTTACCGTTAATAAAAGTGCGGCCTTTGGCCGCGTGTTTATTTCTACTGGATGCTGGTATTCACCAGCATGACGTATTCACTTCATCATATTTATGTTGTCATTCTGGCGTATGCCAGTATCCCCTTCCCTAAGGGAAGGTAGGATGGGGTCATCCTATGTCGCCCGAAGGGCGTCCTATTTTCGACTGGATTCCGGATAAGCCCTTCGGGCTTTCCGTAATGACGGGGTGAGAAATCGTCATTCTGGCGAAAGCCAGAATCCAGTCAAAATAATCACGGCCTTCGGCCAGACATTATTTTACTCCTCACATTCAACCCACTATCCAACCGCCCCCTCAAGGGTAATATTCATTAACTTCTGTGCCTCCACAGCAAATTCCATGGGCAATTCTTTAAACACCTCTTTGCAGAAGCCATTGACGATCATGTTTACCGCGTCTTCCTCGGAGATGCCCCGTTGCTGACAATAAAACAATTGATCATCACTGATCTTTGAGGTGGTGGCCTCGTGTTCGATCACCGCCGTGGTGTTTCGTGACTCCATATACGGGAAGGTGTGGGCCGCGCACTTGTCTCCCATTAATAGTGAGTCGCACTGGGTATAGTTGCGGGCGTTATCGGCACTCTTACCTACGCGCACCAGTCCCCGGTAGGAATTTTCACCATGGCCGGCAGAGATTCCCTTGGAAATTATGGTACTTCGGGTGTTCTTGCCAATATGGATCATCTTGGTCCCGGTATCGGCCTGTTGATAGTTATTTGCCACTGCCACGGAATAGAATTCACCCACCGAGTTTTCGCCCTTTAACAGGCAACTGGGATATTTCCAGGTTATTGCCGAGCCGGTTTCCACCTGGGTCCAGGAGATTCGCGAGTTTACACCGCGGCAGTCACCTCGCTTGGTGACAAAATTATAGATACCGCCCACACCATTTTCATCACCGGGATACCAGTTTTGAACCGTGGAGTATTTGATGGCGGCATTGTCCAGGGCCACCAGTTCCACCACCGCGGCATGAAGCTGGTTTTCATCGCGCATGGGAGCGGTGCAGCCTTCAAGATAACTGACGTGACTACCTTCATCAGCGACGATCAAGGTCCGTTCAAATTGTCCTGTGTTGGCAGCGTTGATCCTGAAATAAGTAGACAGCTCCATGGGGCAACGTGTGCCCTTTGGGATGTAGCAGAATGATCCATCGGTAAAGACTGCGGAATTCAGCGCAGCATAGTAATTATCGGCGGCAGGCACCACGCTACCCAGGTATTGCTTCACCAGGTCAGGATGGTCATGTACCGCCTCGGAAAAGGAACAAAATATAACGCCGGCTTCTGAAAGTTTTTTCTTGAAGGTGGTTGCCACCGAGACACTATCAAATACTGCATCCACGGCTACGCCCGCCAGCATCTTTTGTTCATGTAACGGGATCCCCAGTTTCTCGTAGGTTTCAATAAGTTTGGGATCCACCTCATCCAGGCTCTTGGGGCCATCTTTTTTTGATTTGGGGGCGGAGTAATAGGAAATGGCCTGAAAGTCGATGGGATCATAATTCACATGCGCCCAACTGGGTTCAGTCATCTTTAACCAGTGGCGATATGCCTTCAGGCGCCACTCCAGCAACCATTCAGGTTCATCTTTTTTGTGAGAGATTAAACGTATGACATCTTCACTTAAGCCCGGTGGCACAGTGTCTGTATCGATATCGGTAACAAACCCGTGTTTGTATTCCTTGCCGACCAGGTTTTCTACATCATTAGTATTCGTTGACATGGTTGGTCCTTATACCTGCTGTTCTGCTTCTTTCATGGAAAAGCTTTCCCCGCAACCACAGGTCTCGGCAACGTTGGGGTTTTTGAAACGGAAGCCTTCATTCAAGCCTTCCCGCACATAATCCAGTTCCGTGCCATTTAGGTAACGAAAACTCTGATCATCAATGACGATATTGATTCCACGGGTTTCAATACGTATGTCTTTATCATTGATCTTGTCCGCCAGGTTCACCACGTATTGATAACCGGAACAGCCGGTGGGTTTGACTGCCAGACGCAGGCCAACCGAGTTCGCGTCTGCCTTATCTTCCAGAAAGCGGTTAATATGATTATACGCATTGTCTGTCAATGTGATGCTTGCTTTATCCATATTGCTACCTCTATTAATACTGGACCATCGGGATGGCGTCCTGTCGCGCAGATACCGTGCGTACGGAATGTCGACTGGTGAGATCGGCAAGGGTCACCCCTGACATAAAGTTTCTAATCTGGTCACTCAGTTCTACCCACAGGTCATGGGTCAGACATTGTTCTTCGCCCTGGCAATTCATCTGCCCGGCACAGCGAGTGGCATCCACGGTCTCATCCACGGCATCAATGATCTCTGCCAGTGAGATAGCGTCAGCTGTTCTCGCCAACATGTAACCACCACCGGGACCACGGGAGCTGTCTACCAGGCCTCTTTTGCGTAACCTTGAAAACAATTGTTCCAGGTAGGCAAGGGAGATTACCTGCCGGGCAGAGATGTCCGCCAGGTTCACCGGCGCATTATTACTATGCAGCGCCAGATCCAGCATGGCGGTTACAGCGTAACGTCCCTTGGTAGTGAGTTTCATGAGAAAATTCCTGTATTTACAGTGGTTTTAGTGTGATTTTCGCATAACCAAGTAATTCAGTAAAGTATTTTTCTGACAAAAAGGGTCAGGTATTTGACGGGCAGGTGAGGAGTTAGGAGGCAGGAGTGAGGGGAAAAGCGTGAGGTGCCAGCACATCAGTGATTTATTCACCGGCGTCATGCTGGTTAAAAACCAGCATCCAGTCAATTGATGAGTACCATCGGCGCACTTATTTTTTACTGGATTCTCGTTCCGGCTCAACTCAATACCGGGGCAGGCTCTGGGTGGGAATGACGACACTGTGTGTACTCGTTTCACTTCTTACGTTTAAGGTTTTACTCTTAACTCCTCCCACCTCACCCATCACAATCAGTGTTACAATCCCCCGCCATGTTAAAGGTGTCTCAATAAATATGTCCTCTCTTGTCTCATTCAAAGATGTCTACCTTGAGTTCGGTGATCAGAAGATACTCACCGGGGCCAGTATGTCTATTGAACCGGATGAGCGGGTCTGTCTCATTGGCCGTAATGGCGCGGGTAAATCCACACTCATCAATATCATCAATAATGAGTTGACACCGGACGAAGGAGAAGTCCACACCAAGGCACACCTTCGGGTAAGCAAGTTACAACAGGCGCTACCATCAGAATCCAGCGAGACGGTGTTTGATTACATCAAGGGTGGTCTGGCAAGTCTTAAGCAACTCATTGATACCTACAACAGTAAAATAGAAGCAAAAAACCACGACCTTAGGGAGTTACAGGACCTGCAACATCGAATTGAAGATGGTGGTGGCTGGAATATCAATAACCAGGTGGAGCGTATTCTGACAGAGATGCAACTGCCTGGTGAAAAGACCATTGGTGAATTGTCGGGTGGTTGGCGACGACGGGCCACACTGGGCAAGGCCTTGATCAGTCAACCGGAACTATTACTTCTGGATGAACCCACTAACCATCTGGATTTAAGTGCTATCCAGTGGCTGGAAGACAGGATCTATAACTTTCAGGGCAGTATTCTGTTTGTCACCCATGACCGTGCCTTTATGCAGAGACTGGGGACACGGATACTGGAACTGGACCGCACCAAACTTAGAAGCTGGCCAGGTTCCTATCATAAGTACCTTAAAGACAAGGAACGACTTGAGGAAGAAGAACGTAAACAAAATGCCTTGTTTGATAAAAAGCTGGAACAGGAAGAGACCTGGATCCGTCAGGGGCTCAAAGCCAGGCGTACCCGAAACGAGGGCAGGGTACGGGCCCTGAAAAAAATGCGTGATGAGTTTTCCCAGCGATTAAAACCTCAACAACAGGTGCGCATTCACATTGAAGAAGGTGAGCTGTCAGGCAAGAAGATCGTCGAGTTGTACAACATTAATTTCAGTTATGGTGATAACAAGGTCATTAATCGTCTGTCACTCAAGATCCAGCGCGGGGACCGAATTGGATTGATTGGCAATAATGGTGTGGGTAAGAGTACCCTCATTAAAATCATCCTGGGTGAGATCATGCCCCAGTCAGGTACGGTAAAGCTGGGCACCAATTTACAGATCGCCAGCTTTGACCAGTTACGTAAAAAGCTGGATCCTCAAAAGACCGTGGCGCAAATCGTGGGCGACGGTTCCGATTACATCAAGCTGCATGGCAAGGAACGACATGTGATCGGTTACCTGAAAGGGTTCCTGTTCAGTCCCAAGCGCGCCATGACCAAGGCAGGGGTGTTGTCCGGCGGCGAGTGTAACCGCATCCTGTTGGCAAAGTTATTTACTCAGCCTTCCAACCTGTTGATCCTCGATGAGCCCACCAATGACCTGGACGTGGAAACCCTGGAGGTCCTGGAAGATAAGTTAACTGAATACAACGGGACATTGATCGTGGTGAGCCATGACCGGGAATTCCTGGATAACGTGGTCAGTTCTACCCTGGTATTTGAATCAGATCACAGCATAACTTCGTATGCCGGGGGGTATTCCGACTGGTTGACCCAGGGTAAGGCACTGCAAGAGGATGAAAGTCAGGAAAAATCTACCAAATCAGGAAAATCAGACACTGACAAAAAAGCCAAACCCACCAAGCTCTCCTACAAACTGCAACGAGAACTGGATCAGTTACCGGACCAGATAGAGGTATTGGAAAAAGAGATCACTGGCTTGCATGAGATCACCAGTGATACCGGGTTTTATGATAAAGAATATGAAGAAGTAAAAGGCATACTGGATTTGCTTGCTGAGAAGGAACAGCAGTTACATGCCCTCACCGACCGTTGGGCGGAGTTGGAGGAAATGAGGGAGGAGATGCAGGTGAGGGGTAAGGGGTGAGGTGTAAGAAGTGAGAAGTGAAACGTGAGACGTAAGACGTGAGACGTGAGACGTAAAACGTAGAATATGCCCCAGCGTCATATTGGTACCCTAAAGGGCATAAACTCATGCCAGTATCCAGTAAATAAAGTCTGCCCAAAGGGTAGTCATTGAATAAACTGGATTCCGGATAACCGCTACGCGGTTTCCGGAATGACGTGGGTATATGCTGTCAAAATGTGAGTATGTGCTTACTATTAAATAATGTCCGGTTTTTAAATGCTATAAAAAAAAGACCGCCTTGCAGCGGTCTTTTAAAATCAAGCGTCTTTACTCCTGACGCCTCACCTGCCTTTTAAGAACTCTCTATCCCTTCCAGTTGCTTTTCCTTCTTACGTAACAACTGATCCAGTCTCACCTGGGGCAGGGCGGCATTGGGGAACATCTCCATGGCAGCGCGGTAGTCCGACTCCGCATTGTCGAAATCACCCAGACTTTCATAGGCCATGCCGCGGTTGATATGGGCGATGTGTATTTTTGTGGTTTCAAGGTCAATGGCCAGGGTGTATTCCTCAATGGCCTTGTCAAAGACCTTACCTAGAAAATATACGTTACCAATATTAACGTGGATCTCACCGAATTCCGGTTTCAGTTTCAATGCCTTGCTGTAATCGGCAATGGCCTCATCATAACTTTCCAGGGCCATGTAGATAATGCCTCGGTTGGTGAGGGTCGCCGCGCGGTCACGCAGGGACATGACGCCAAAGTTAAGGGCCATATCACATTGATCGACCTCTTTCCTGGAGGTGTAATGGATTCTTGCTGCAATACTGGCGGCATTGTAACAGCCCCTGGCATAGGAATTACCGGTCACCACATCCATGGAAGTACTGTGTTGATATTTCCGGAACTTGCTGTCCTGGGCGGCTATCATCCCTGGCACCAGGATAAATAATAGTATTGTTAATTTAAACAGGTTCATGGTTCACCTCTTCTATAAATACAAACCTTATATGTATAAGTGTAGGAGATAAGGTGACATTGTACTAGGGAATAAAAACAGTTTTCATGATCGTTGCACGATGAAAACAGACAGTTGTTCAATGAGTTTAAAATGCATGCTTTATTGACCAAGAAGACTGTCTGCGTTATCGGTACAAATGGTATCTATGGCAACAGAATCAATAAACACATCCGCTCTCTCCGGTGGATAGATGAAGATGGAGGCATAACGGGGACAACCCTCCAGGCGAAAGCTCATGGCCATGTGTTTCCAGCTGCGGGGCAGGAAGGTCTCGCTGGATACCAGCACCGGTTCAATATCATTATCACTGACCTCAACATCCGTTGGGTATTTCACGCTGAGTATGGGTGACAGGCCTATACCATGGTAGATGAGTTGTATCCTGACAATGGTTTCCAGGTCCCCGGGGGTATTGGAATTAGGAATGAAAAAATTCATAAAATTATCCAGCCGCCGGTTTTGTAATAACTGCCAGACACCTTCGCGACCAAAATACTGGGGCAGCCAGTCCAGGCTGTCATTGATAAACCACAGGGAACGAAATTCCACGCAGATCCCGGTGGATTGCACATAGGGATTTTCAACAATGCTGGGGATGGCCGGGTTGCCCCTGGCATCTTCGATAAAGCCTGGTTTCAGGCAATCCGTGGAGGGGATGTCCATCCTGGCGTTTTCTTCATAATGAAAGTCCCAGGCCTGGAAGGTGGCACCGGGCTGTCCCCGCCACGCGGGTGGATTGAGATCTGCCGCAATGACGTTTGCAGCAAAGAGAGATATAAAGACCATGAAATAGCGGGTATGCATCATTTCGCCATTAAGTACCTGTAAAAAAAGCCCTTGAATAGGAATAGCATGGGTTCAGGTAACTATAAAGAAATTATTGATTAAAGGGTGTTTTTGGAGCTATAATTGATAATGATTCTCATTTAATATATTATATTATTATTGAATTATTATAAAATACAATTACTTATAGATATATCCTGTAATTATTATGTTAAATAAACCGTTTTTCGCCCACTTTTTCGCGTTATTTTTATTATTGACCACCTGCTCTGTGCGGGCCGATGTCCAGACCCTCTTACAGATGGTGGAAAACATGGCCGTGGACTTCCCAGAGGCGGTACAGGGTGGACAGGTCATTAATGAAGTTAAATATGCACAGATATTGGAGTCTGCCCAGCATATCAAAAGTGAGATAAACCAGCTGGATGACTCGGCGGTGCTGGATGATTTAAAAGGCATTGCAACGGAGTTGGGCGATGCCGTCGTCAGCAAGGCCCCGCCATTTATGATCGAAGAGCAGACCAGGGCACTGCGCCGGTTGATCATGGCCGGTTATACAACAGACCAGTCGCCGTAAGGTGCAGTGGAATCATAAAAGGGGCGCAGGGAAACATGGACTTGTCTGCCTTCGTTATCAGATAAGATTTTAATTACGAAGATAGAAGATGCAGCCGGACACCAGGCATCACCCGGTTGGAAAAAAATTAACTTGGGGCCTTAGGATATTAAGACACAAAATAGTATAAAACCCTTGGAAAACCATTAAGTTCTATTATAATCAAGAATCATTCTCATTAAAAAATATTGCACGGGAACAGCTTATGAATGTACATACAATATATATATCACTGATTCTCTCCGCCCTGCTATTGACAGGGCAGGCCCAGGCCACCGGCACCGTCGGCGACCACGTCAATGACCTGCAGGGCAACCTGGACAATTACACCGAGGAAGTCCACTGGATCATCGACAAGGTGGACGGCATTGTGAATACTTATCAAGCCCGGGGCAGAGAAGCTGCCGGTGCCGATGGGGTGGTTGATATCTGGGAGGCTGTGGATTTTCATTCCGCCATTGAAACCAACAACGTCCCCATCTATGCCTCTATCTGGCAGGGGCTGTTCGGTGTCAAGACTGCCATCGATAACCAAGAGCACATTGAAAATGTTCGTGAGCAGCAGGCCATGCTGGAACAGTCATTGTGGCAGGCCCTGGGGGCAGTGAAGATGGCTGCCAATTATCAGCAGAAGGGACTGTTGGCGACGGTTGAGTCCACCGGGGCCAGTACCCCGGTTGAGACCATGGATGAGATCAAGCAGTTACTGGACAGGGTGGTGGCAAAATTTGCAGAGTGGCTACCCGATGAAGCCACGAACATCGTTCATGATACCTATCTCACCCGCTTTGAAGGGGTAGAAGGTATGCTCATTGAGCAGGACGCCGCACTGGTGGAAGACCTGGAGAAAGACTTCAATGTTACCTTGCCGCTGGCCATCAAGGACAACCTCAGTGTGGATGAGGTGCGCGGTGTGGTACTGGCCATGCAGGCTAAACTGGATCACGCCAAATCCCTATTGGTGGAAGCCGAGAAGAACAGGCAAGATGTCTTTTAGTGAAGCGTAGATCTTTACTTAAAGCGGGGGCACTGGCCGGTACACTCAGTAATCTGCCTCCCGCAATCCGGTATAGCCTGGCGGACACGCCAGCGCAATCAGTGGAGCAATTACCGCCGCTGGAAGGTGAACTCACCATGTACCTGGGTCGTGGTGAAGGCGGGCTTTATGAGTCTATCCTCGATGCCATACGCAAACGTAACCCCGGCCTGGAACTGGGCATTCGCCGTGGTGAGACAGCAGCACTGGGCAATACCATCGTCGCCGAAGGAAAGGCCGGCATCCGCCGCGCTGATCTATTCTGGGCAGTGGACTCCGGGGCCATCGGCCTGGTGGATGATGCCGGTCTGGCACGGGCGCTGCCGAAAGACCTCATAGGACAACTCAATCCCGAATTTCGCTATCCCCACTGGGCGCCGGTCTCCGGGCGTATTCGTACTGTGCCTTATAACACCGAGCGGCTCACCGCCGGCGACATACCCGAACAGATCATGGCCCTGGCAGACACGGATCTGAAAATAGGCTGGGCGCCGGCCTACGGTGCATTCCAGTCTTTTGTAACCGCCATGCGATTACTTGAAGGTAATGATGCCACCATCAAATGGTTACACGACATGAATAGCAGGGCCACCAGTTATGCAGGTGAACTGGGCATGGTCATGGCGGTGGAGCGGGGTGAAGTGGATGTGGGTTTTGCCAATCATTACTACACCCTGCGCCTGAAGTCGGGCAAGCCAGATGCGCGGGTTGATCTGGCATTTACCAAAAATGACGCAGGCTGCCTGGTTAATGCCTCCGGTATCGTCGCCCTGGGTGACGGTGATTTGCCGATCAATTTTATTCGTTACCTGCTTACCCGTGAAGTCCAGTCTTACCTCGCCAGGGAGGCCTATGAGATCCCGTTGGTGTCCGGTGTAGAGCCGCCGCAGGGATTACCATCACTGAATGATATTTCTCCACCTGCTGTGGACCTTACCCGGCTCGCCGATCTCAGGCCGACACTGGATTTAATGCGCGACGCTGGCGTGCTATGACACGCTGGCCAGGTTCGTATCTTCCCGCATTCGTCATTGCGGTGCTGGCGCTGGCACCGGTAGTGGTATTGTTCGCCCTGGCCTCTGACGCTACCGCGCTTTTCGACACCCGTAATCTACAGGTGCTGGGCAATACCCTGTTGTTAATGGTGCTTTCCGTTACGGGGGCAGTAATCATTGGCGTCCCCCTGGCATTACTCACTGCCTATGTACAGCTGCCCTGGCGCAGGCTATGGTTAATACTGCTGGCGGCCCCGCTGGCCATGCCCAGTTATATCGGTGCCTTTACCCTCTATGCTGCCTTTGGAAGCGGCGGTGAAATTAATACCTTGCTGGGTATACCCACACCCCCGGTCCAGGGCCTGGCAGGTGCCACCCTGGTCATGTCACTGTATACCTATCCGTTTGTCCTGCTCACTACCCGTTCGGCACTGTTCAGCCTGGATGCCAACCTGGTGAATGCCGCGCGCACCCTGGGGATGCCGCCGGCCAGGTGCCTGTGGCGGGTGGTGTTACCCAGGGCCTTAAACGGTATCGCCGCCGGTGCCCTGCTGGCTGCGCTTTATACCCTGTCGGATTTCGGTACCCCGGCGATCATGCGGGTGGATACATTTACCCGGGTTATCTACGTGGAATACAATGCCTTTGGCCTCAGCCAGGCGGCCATGTTGTCACTGCAACTGCTGGCCATCGTCGGACTGGTGCTGTTCCTGGAGTCCCGGATCACCACCACGCAGGAAAGGCCCGGAGGGCGGCTGTTGTTTATTCCTGGCCGCTGGCAAACCGCCGCGATACTGGCGGCGGTGGCGCCGGTCATAGGGCTGGCCATCGTCATGCCCCTGCTGGTTTTTGGCATCTGGCTGGTAAGAGAAGGCACCGGCGGTTTTGATTTTAGCTATGCATGGAATTCCACCTATGCCTCACTGCTGGCGGCCCTGGTGGCCGTGGTGCTGGCCATACCGATTGCCCATGCCGCGATTAGCGGCCATGCCGGACGCATCATGGAACGGGTGACCTACCTGGGTTTCGGGGTGCCGGGTATCGTCATGGGGACGGCGCTGGTATACATCGGCCTGCAGTTGCCGTTCCTGTACCAGACCCTGGCTTTACTGGTGTTGGCCTATGTGTTGCGTTTTATATCGCTGGCTGTGGGTTCTATAAGGTCAACGGCGCAAGGCCTGGACCCTGGCCTGGTGCAGACCGCGCGGCTGTTGGGCGCAGGCCCATGGGAGGCGTTTCGCCGTGTGACCTTGCCCCTGACCATGCGCGGCATGGTGGCCGGGGCGGCGTTGGTGTTCCTGGAGGCCATGCGGGAATTACCCGCCACCTTGTTGCTTGGGCCAACCGGTTTTGAGACCCTGGCGACTTACCTGTGGCGGGTGTATGAGGCCGGTTATTTCGGCAGGGCCGCTGTTCCCGGTCTGTTGCTGGTGATAATGTCCGGTCTGGGCCTGGCGCTGATGTTGTCCGGCGAACGCCGGGAGGCATTCAAGATTCTTGAGGAGAATCGTAACTGATGCTGACTGTCAGTAATCTGTCTGTAGACTATGGGACCACCCGTGTGGTGAGGGACCTGGAACTGGAACTGGGTGTAGATGAGATCCTCATGCTGGTGGGACCCACCGGCTGCGGCAAGACCACCATCCTGCTGGCCCTGGCGGGACTGGTACCCATCGCCTCAGGGGAAATTCGCCTGGGCCCATGGACTGCAACAGCTAATGCCAATGTCCCCCCGGAACAGCGCAACGTAGGCATGGTGTTCCAGGACTTCGCCCTGTTCCCGCATCTTAGCGTGGAGGAGAATATTAATTTTCGTCTCACCGATCCCGCGCCGGCAGATCAATGGATCAAACTGCTGGGCCTCGAAGACCTGCGCCGCGCCAGGCCCGAGACGCTTTCAGGGGGGCAGAAGCAGCGTGTTGCCCTTGC